>NZ_RCBY01000026.1 GCF_003838195.1 Okeania hirsuta | reverse complement strand
CCATTAGAGGGAAACAAATTCAGAGTTTAATCCGTAAGATGAAGCAGAAAATTAAGAAAATTGAACGAGAAGGAGAGGTGATTCCTCGTGATTGTCATATCATTCGTTATCAAGTCAATAGAAATCAGAAACTGTACTATTATTATAAATTACAATCTACTTCACCGATTTTTCCTATGGCTACTGATAGTCAGAAAAAAACTAAATATAAGTATTTAGGAAAAGGGGGAAGTGAAGCTCATATTGATGCAGTTGAAAAAATGACTCGAAGGAATCTTATTGATGAGTTGGAGAGAGTTGTTCATTCCCTTCAAGAAAGTTATTTAGATATTTGTTTTGGTGGAGAAATTGAACCAGACCCATCCTATGATCTTCAGGATGATAAATAATGTGAGAAACGAAGATAATTCCAGATTTGATTTCTAATACAATCACCGATTAGTTAGTGTAATACTTACGCTAACCACTTTTTCTTTTTGTCCAAAGTCCAATATTCGACAAAAAGCTATCATTATAAATGTAGAGATCTGTACAGTCGTTATCTACATATTGTCAGAACCGATCTATCTAAACAATTCTTATTTCTAGCTTCTATATTTATTATAGGCAATCTACCTAACATTTAGATAATTTTTTTTTCGGGAATTTTTTGATGTTTTTTACCTTCCTATTTCTGGATTATTCATCTCCGGAAACTAAGTTTTTTCCCAGGTATTACAAGGGATTAAAGTTAATGTCGGAGAAGTATATTTCAAGAAACTTTTGCTTAAGCAAAGCCAGAGCTTTAATAAACTGAAGTATTAGCCAGTAAATCACAAACAATGAAACTGTGATACTTGGAATAAATAATATCATCATCAACATTAATTCTGGTTGTTTATGTGCTGCGTTCAAAAAACATAAAATCCATTCTTCTTAATTTCCCGAACATTTAAAAAGTAAATTAAGCCCTTGGATTGTAAAGAGAACCGTACAAATAAGTATAAAAAATCCCTGAGCAAACTAATATCTTGAGATAACTCCTGAGAATCTGCTGTTTAAACATGCAAAACTTCATTAATTTGCTCAGATTCCTCCTCAGTTTTAACCTGCTCAGAATTACCAGAATAATTATCATATTCTGAAGTATCTTCCCTTTTTTTAACACCCCTGATTAGATTAGGAAACAATTTGAGTCTGATCTCAGTCAATAATTAATTAACACTGATGACAAAATCATAGAATTATCTAATTTATAAACGGCCTAAAATATGACCATTGCCAATCTTTATTATTATTTTAATATTAGAGACAAATCATAAACAGAAATGGGAGAAAATATAGTAGCAATATAGACATATTTCCAGAAAATCTTAGCTAAAATCAAAAACATAATTAGGAGATAAATATTATGTCAGACCTTGACCGTGGAATAATGAAATTTAAGGGAGCAGATACTCCCAGCGCGATCGCCATTTCTGCGATTGTGATTCTAGGTGCAATAGTCTTTCTTCTTTTGTGGGGACTTAGTACCGCTTATACAGTTGGCTAGTTAACAACAATACAAGTTTTCTAGAGACGTTCTGGCGGAACGTCTCTTTAAGATATTTAATTTTCAATTAAAATCCAATTTATTTAGAATATAGTAATATTAAATAGTAATATTAAAAGGATATAAAGAACTTAAAAAAAATAATTTACGATTTATTCCATTTGTCATAAAATGCTGCTATAAATAATAACAAGAATCTCAATGATTTTGGATTTTTTGCCAGTTGCTGATTCTATCAATATCATATTAGTTTAATAGAAGTTATTTCAGATAAACCTAGTTTGGAGCTATATTATTAGATATGACTGCTGAAAAAAAAATACATCACCAACAAACTTTAAGTCCTAGTATCTTAGCAGGATGTATGGGCTTTATGATGATTTGTGCTTGGGCATTTGCAGGTCCTAAAGCTTTTGAAAAACCTACTATTGATGTTCAATTGACTGAAACTGAAGATGTAGATGATAAAACAGAAGTTACTCAAGTACAAAGAATAGAAACTGAAACAACTGATACAACAACCACTGAAGCAGAGTCTATAACTACAACTACAGAAACTACAGAAACCGAAACAACTACTACAGCAGAGTCTCCCACTCCCATCACAACTGATACAACAACCACTGAAGCAGAGTCTATAACTACAACTACAGAAACCACAGAAACCGAAACAACTACTACAGCAGAGTCTCCCACTCCTATTACAACTGATACAACAACCACTGAAGCAGAGTCTATAACTACAACTACAGAAACCACAGACACTGAAACAACTACTAGCTCAGTATCTACTTCTCCATCTGCGACCGTATCACCTACTACTAATATTACTACTACCTCTGGATCTGGAACTGCACAACCAACTGCTACATCATCGCCAGAAATCGAAACTTCTGCTGCTACCTCTACTAACACATCTACAACATCTCAACCACAAGGCAAGAATTTGAGTAAAGCCAAAACTTTAGGTCAAGTAAAATTTGGATTTGATGAATTTGAATTATCTCCCCAAGCAGAGCAAACTATAAATAGTCTCATCTCAGAAATTAAAGAATACGATCCTAATAAAGTTACGATTAGAGTTGAAGGTCATACATCTCAGGTCGGTGGTGCTCAGTTAAACCAAGAAATATCTCAAGACCGAGCAAATGCAGTAGTCGAATATTTGAAACAGCAGAATTTACCATATCAGGTTGTTGGCAAAGGAATGGGATTTTCTCAACCACTCCCTGGTAGCGATCCTGCTGCTGATGTCAATCAGCGAACAGTAATTATTTTGACACCCGCTAATTAACTTTGAACTTCTTCACAAAATCAATATTAATTTTTAACTCTTATTTTTCGACTGGCAGATGCCAAATTCTAGGATTTAATGCCAGTTTTTGTCTGTTTAAGACCTTTGACTTGCTTTATAGCAGAAAGAAGAAGGAAGAAGTAAAGAAGGAAGAAGGAAAAAGAAAAAATATTGTGTTGTCTGAGTTTTAAGCTCTCGATCTGTTCGCACCCTTTCCTTCGACTGCCATACCTTATTTGGCCATAGGTAATATGCTATATTATAAAGACTATTCCCGATCAAAATTAATAACTCAGAACTCTAAATGTCTACAAAACCTACCATTTCATTCTCTCACTTAGGGTGCGAAAAAAATCGTATCGATACCGAACATATCATAGGTTTACTAGCACAAGCGGGTTATCAAGTAGATGCTAACGAAGAATTAGCAGATTATGTAGTCGTTAACACCTGTAGTTTTATTCAAACTGCCAGAGAAGAATCTGTTCGTACTTTGGTAGAATTAGCAGAAGCTAACAAAAAAATAGTCATCGCAGGTTGTATGGCGCAACACTTCCAAGAAGAATTACTTGCAGAGTTACCAGAAGCAGTAGCACTTGTGGGGACTGGTGATTATCATAAAATAGTTGATGTGATGCAACGGGTAGAAAAAGGCGATCGCGTCACAGAAGTCTCCCCTCAACCCACCTATATTGCCGATGAAACAACCCCACGTTACCGCACCACATCCGAAGGAGTTGCTTATGTGCGAATAGCTGAAGGTTGTGATTATCGTTGTGCTTTTTGTATTATTCCTCATCTACGAGGAAATCAGCGATCGCGCACCATAGAATCTATTGTCACTGAAGCTCAACAACTAGCAGACCAAGGGGTAAAAGAAATCATCCTCATCTCCCAAATAACCACTAACTATGGAATCGATATTTATGGCGAACCCAAACTCGCCGAACTTCTCCGCGCCCTAGGAAAAGTTGATATACCCTGGATTAGAATGCACTATGCCTATCCTACAGGTTTGACTCCCAAAGTAATAGCTGCTATTCAAGAAACTCCCAATATTTTACCCTATCTAGACTTGCCTTTACAACATTCTCATCCCCAAATATTGCGGGCCATGAATAGACCTTGGCAAGGTCGGGTTAATGATGATATAATCGAAAAAATAAAAGCAGCTATGCCCAATGCCGTGTTGCGGACAACCTTTATAGTGGGCTTCCCTGGTGAAACGGAAGATCATCATGCACATTTAGTGAAATTTGTCAAGCGTCACGAGTTCGATCATGTTGGGGTATTTACTTTCTCTCCAGAAGAAGGAACCCCCGCCTATAGTTTGCCTAATCAGTTGCCCAAAGCAGTGATGGACACCCGTAGAGAAAAAATTATGCAAGTCCAGCAGCCCATATCTGGAAAACAGAATCAAAAATCAGTGGGACAAGTAGTTGATGTACTGATTGAACAGGAAAATCCTCAGACAGGAGAGTTGATTGGTAGGTCACCACGGTTTTCTCCAGAAGTGGATGGACTTGTTTATCTCCAAGGTAAAGCTCGTTTGGGTTCAATTGTGCCAGTGATGATTACAGATGCAGATGTTTACGATTTGTATGGTTATGTAGATTTGAGTAAATCAAGCAATTAGTCATTCAGTTGAAGTGTAGGGTACATTTTTAGGGATTGCCAAAGCATCATTAGACACATAAAGTCTTGCAACTAAATGATACTTATGAAGATATAAACTATACTGGGCTTCTTGCGCAACTTAAAATCTTAACACATTACAATATATACATCAGAAATTCTTCTTAACTTTGATTGCTTTACAGACTTTACATGTAACGCCTGTATCACTTTTAAGTAACTTCTGTAAAAAGTGTGTAATGTCCCAAAACCTCTACATCAATGTACAAAATCTAAAAAATTAAGTTAATTCCAGGAAAATATGTAATAAATGTGGCAAATGTTAAGTCATTTGTTATTATGTTAATCATTATGAAGATAAAGACGAGCTACCCAAAGGGAGCTGTTAAGTATCATAAAATACCTACGGTAATGTAGGTAGATACGCTGGGACATGGAAAACCTCAAAATTAAGGTCATTTTTTCTTCCTTTGTCCAACGGAAACTTGATATATACAACAGCTTAACGATAGCCAAATATTGGCTCTAACCTTTCTCAACAGACCCTCTAGGAAATTCCTCTCTATGGCCGTAGGTTTAGGAGTGAGACGAAAGGAAACTTAATCGCAGGGGCTTAAAATTCCTGAGATTGATATGTGTGAGACAGTAGTAATTTCTATATCTTTATATTGTAGTGGTTGATAACCTACCTGACTTACTTAAAAGGTCGTAGAAACAATATAAATTTTCTATTATATCTACTAGCGGTAGTTCAGGTAATCAGACAAACTACATAACTTAATAATGTTCATGTTTGTCTGCCTGTAAAATCGGAAAGCCTCTACAAAAAAAATCAGAATTTATCCGCCTTGAGAAGCAGGGTGGCTGCGCTGATTCTCCTTTTGAGGAGATTTAAACGCCAGTATAAATTTGAGATATGCGGTCGGCTCGACCGTAAATGCTTGTGGATGAGTAACCGCCGACGGCCTCAGTTGAAGCAAGAAGTAAACGTCAATTTGTCACTTTATGTGACGCTTTGTATCAGTTTTATAGAGCAGGTACTTCACTATACCCAACTAGAGAGAAAAGGAACAGGCATTTTGCCTTTAATTCTGTCGTCGATCTTCAGGTTAAAACCTAGCCGTTGAGAACATACAGACACTACTAAAATGTTAGCTATCAGTTTAGTAGATTTAGTAGAAACTGTGATTGGCAAAGGCATACTGCCCTACCAAATAACTACAGGTTTATCGTGAGCAAGGGCTGATAAGCAGCTATAGTTGAGCATAAATCTGCCTCCAAGTTGGGTAACAAAACCAGATGTAAAATAATTTACTTAGGAGAATGAATGGATTTATCGTTTGCAAATTTAGGAATTTCACAAGAGCGTGTAAATCATCTGGAAACAATTGGTTTTACTGAACCTACTCCGATTCAAGTCCAAGCAATACCTCATTTGCTGGCAGGAACCGATATTGTAGGTCAAGCCCAAACAGGAACAGGTAAAACCGCAGCGTTTTCGTTACCCATATTGGAGAGAATTGAGCTGGAGACAAAGGCAGTTCAAGCTTTGATTTTGACTCCCACTCGTGAGTTAGCGCTGCAAGTTACAGAAGCGATTCGTCAAATTGCTGGTTTGGATAACAAGAGTCCAACGAAACATCGATTACAGGTCTTAACTGTTTATGGCGGTCAATCTATTGAACGTCAGATTCAGCGCCTTCAAAGAGGTGTTCATATCGTAGTTGGAACGCCAGGACGGATTCTGGATATGCTGAGTCGCAATAGTTTAAAACTAGATAGTTTGAAAATGATGGTTTTAGACGAAGCTGACGAAATGTTGAGTATGGGTTTTATTCAGGATGTAGAAAGAATTTTGGATGCAGCACCCACTGAACATCAAACAGCTTTCTTCTCTGCTACCATGGACTACTCAATCAAGAAACTGGTGAATAAATATTTGCGATCGCCAGTAACAGTCAAAGTTGCTCAACAAAAGACAACTCCGAAGCGAATTTCTCAGATTGCTTACATGGTGCCTCGTGGTTGGCCGAAAGCTAAAGCCTTACAGCCAGTTCTAGAACTCGAAGACCCAGAAGCAGCTTTGATATTTGTGCGGACAAGGCAAGCAGCGGCTGAACTAACAAACCAATTACAGTCAGCAGGTCATAGTGTTGATGAATATCATGGTAACTTGAATCAATCCCAACGAGAACGGTTGCTAAGTCGCTTTCGTAATCAACAAGTACGTTGGGTAGTGGCAACTGATATTGCAGCTCGTGGTTTAGATGTGGACCACTTAACTCATGTGATTAACTACGATTTACCTGATAGTGTGGAAAATTATGTTCACCGTATTGGTCGTACAGGTCGTGCAGGTCGTGAAGGTACAGCGATTTCGTTAATTAATCCTTTAGATAAGCGGAAGTTACGGTTGATAGAACGTCATCTACGTCAACGTTTGGATACTCGCTCGATTCCTAAGCGGTCTCAAATTGAAGCCCGACAGTTGCAGAAGTTACAGAATAAGGTACGAGATGCTCTGAGTGGGGAACGAATGGCTTCTTTCTTACCATTGATTGCTCAGTTGGGTGAAGAGTATGACCCCCATGCGATCGCTGCAGCAGCTTTACAGATAGCTTATGATGAAACTCGTCCTGCTTGGATGGGGCCTGATTATGCTCAGGAGGAAGAAATCCCTGTCTATGAAACTCCGAAGCCAAAGCCAAAGCCACGCTCACCGAAGATTCGTCATCAAAAACCTTCTCCTAAAAATCAGAGGAGAGATGGTGACAATTTTGTAGAAGAGGCTTCTGTGTCACGCAATAATTAAGTTACTTATTTCAACGTTGGTTGAAGACCCGCCCTCAGGAGAGTGCGGGATAATCCTATGGGAAAACCAATATTGATTGGTTTTTTTTTCAAACCATGTGCTATAATACTTAAATTGAGGCTGCTGGGCTAGCAGTGTCTAGGGGAGCCATCGGATTGGTGACGTACTGTGGAGCGACCTTAAGACCAAAAAGAGGGAAAGACCTCGGAGGCAGATCCTCTGTTAGCGCAGCTCCTCCGGAGGAGGCAAGAGGGAACAGAAAAACCTAATCAGTGATGGTTAGGAATCCCACGTTGTCGCCTAAGCGCAACGTCGAGAGGATATCAATTCTGGCTGAAATAGTCGAATAGTAATTTTAGAGATGTGGGCGATCGCGTCTCTAAATTTTTTTTAAGGATTTTTACTATTATATCATGTCTGTTTGAATAACCACAATCAAAAATTTAGGGAGTAGGGAGCAGCGGTGCGACCCCGCGGGGTGCGACAGACGCAAGCGGTCGATCTTTGGAGCTTCCCGTAGGGTGAAATGGCGAGGAAACCCGCTCTGGCAGATCCGTTGCGCTAACGCCATATCCAATCGACCAAGGCAAGGAACGCTCACCAAGAGAGGGAGTAGGGAGCACCGGAACTGATAGTGAGGCGATCGCTAAGGTCAGAGAAACTCTTCAATACACAATAGAAACTAAACAGCAAGAAAATTTTGTTTTCCAATTTGCTCAAGAATTAACTCCTGAAAAACTAACACTTTCAGCACTTTAAGAAATTGATTTGTTTGAATTTAACCATTTGGATAAATATTTACTACCTTAACAAGTAACCTATCTAAATCAGATTTAGTATCAGTTATATCAAGTTTGATTAAATATTTATGGAACAGGAGAAAAGTTTAAAATATATCCTCTCCCCCCTCCCTTTATTCAGGATATTTTTTCCCTGTTTCCTCTTAATTTGATTCAGGATATTTTCTACACAACCCAAATCATCCTGTTATATTTTTTAGGATTTTTTTTAGATGCTAAATTATCCTGAATTTAAGATTTTTTTTGCCTTAATTATGCTTGTTTTAATAATTCAGCTCGGATGCAACCTTTTTCCCACTTCCACTTAGGTAGAGATTCTTGGGGAAGAAAAATTGCCCAGATTGAACCTCCAGGACTTTTATAAAAACCCGTAATTTCAGCTTCTACAATACTACTCCAGGGTGCTGATACTAAAATCTTATCCCCCGAACTAAAAACTTTTCCGTTAGCATTGGTGACTTGTTGGATAGATTCTTTTAGCTTTGGTTTTCCTGGTTTTTTGGGTCTTTCTGATTTACTTATTGGTTTTCCTAATTGCCTTTCATTCGTACCTTCTGTTCTTGATGAGGGGCTATTTTTTATTGAATTTGGTTTTTCTACTTTTGACTCAATTTGTTCGTGAAGCGCCTCCTTTGGAGAATTTGGCTCAATAGGCTGTTTTGGTCTAACAGGTCTCCTAATTGCTATTATTTCATGGCTCATCCACTTAACTCCCTATACCTGATTTTAGCTTTGCTTCTGTCTATGATAGCACTGTTAAAATTGTGCTTTTGTTTTGAGTGGCCAAAATTATTATTTTGGTTTCTATATTACACTTTTTATCAGAATTAATTTGTGTTCTGGAGTAACATATCTCTATCAATTAATGATTAAGGGTTACAATTAAACTTCTAATTTTCAGTTTTGGAATCAGGAAAATATTCTTAATTAAAACTATTTTTTTTATAATTGTAGATGTCAAAATGAGTAAATTGTTTCATGCCATAATCAACTAAAAAAGGCTCTACCACAATAATGATGATTGGTAATATTTTAGATGGACGCTATCAAATTATTAAAATTATTGAATCAGGGGAAATTGGCCATGCTTATCTGGCCTTAGACATTCGTCGTCCTGGAGAAGCACAATGTTTTATTAAGCATCTACAACCAAGTATTTATGATCGAAGATTAATTAATATCGTTCGCGATCGATTTCAAAAAGAAGCACAGATGCTAGAAAAGCTTTCTCAACATGATCGAATTCCTAAACTACTTGCATATTTTGAAGAAGATCGAGAGTTTTTTCTAGTTCAATCTTTTATTCCTGGTCAATCTTTAGACAATGAAATATTACCTGGTAAACCCCTATCTGAAAAACAAGTAATTTTAATTATCAATGAAGTATTAGAAATTTTAGTATTTGTGCATGAAAATAGTGTTATTCATCGAGATATTAAGCCTGCTAATTTAATTAGAAGAAAATCGGATAATCAATTAGTATTAATTGATTTTGGAGCTGTTAAAGAAATTAATATTGGTCAGCAAAATCCTACAGCTAGGATTGGCACAATGGAATATATGCCAATTGAACAATTTGAATATAATCCCCAATTAAATAGTGATATTTATGCTTTAGGAATGATTGGCATTCAGGCAATTACGGGATTGCCTAGCAGCGAATTATCGAAACTAAAGGATAATGAAAATGGTGAAAAAAAAGAGATTTTTTGGCGATACCTAACAAATTGTTCTACTTCTCTAGCAGATATTTTAGATAAAATGGTGCGCTATAACTTTCACGAACGTTACCAGTCAGCAGCAGAAGTTATAGCAGATTTAAAAAAAATTAATGAGTTTCCAAGTTTCGCTACAGATAATAAAGAAATTTATCGGGAAGAGGTTATTCGTCGAGCTAGCGATAGAGGAGATATTTCTATTGTCGGGAGAAGAATTTTAGATGAACTTAGAGAAAGTTTAGAACTCTCCCGGGAAGAAACGGAAATAATTGAGGATGAAGTATTAAATCCTTACCGTAAATATCGGATGAAAGGAGAAAGATATGAAGAAACATTAAAAGCTGCGATTCAGGAAGAATATCCTTTTAGTCAAGAAACTCGCCAGGAGTTAGAGCGTCTACAGCAAATTTTAGGACTAACTCAAGAAGATATAGAATTAATAGAAAACAGAGTTTTACCAAAATCTCTACTTACTAAATTTAAAAAAATATTTAGCAATAATAACAAACAATCATCTTTTAACTGGCAGTTGATTTTAGGATTTATCGCTACCTTAATTGTAATAATCTTTGCTATATATAGATATCTTAAATTCCAAAATTATTTACAATTACGTCAACAACAAGTATTACAACAGCAAGAACAAGAATCGGCAAAATTTAATTTTGTAAAAAACTTATACATAGAGCGCAACTATGAAGAATGTATCAATCAAGGAACTTTAATTAGTGAAAAATCTAGCATTTTTGCTGAAGCTCAATCTCTTTTACAAAATTGTCAACAAGGTCTAAATTGGCAGAATTATCAAGTTGAAGATTTGTCTAGGTTTAATGCTTCTATAGGCGCTCTTGCATTTAGTGATAATGGCGAAAATTTAGTTACTGGAAGTAGAGATACAACAGTAAAAATTTTAGAAGTTCCTACAGGAAAAATTATCAACACATTAGCTGCAGATGATTCTCCAATTTGGTCAGTTGCTTTGAATAATAATGGTACTAAATTAGTGGTAGGTACTTATGATTGGAGAGTAATGATCTGGAATTTGGAAACAGGAGAATTATTTCGAGTATTTGAACATTGGGCACCTGTTTGGTCAGTTGCTATGAGTTCTGATAATCAAACAATTGCTAGTGCTAGTGGAGATAAAACAGTTAAAGTTTGGGATTTAGAAACAGGTTTCTTAATTTTTAATTTCCCCGATCACTCAGATGTAGTTTATTCTATTGCTATTAGTCCTGACGGCAGAATATTGGTTAGTGGTAGTGCAGATCAAACTATAAAAATTGAAGATTTATATACTGGAGAATTAATTAATACATTGACTGGACATGAAGGAGTAATTAGGTCTGTTGATATTAGTCCAGATGGGGAAAAAATAGTGAGTGGGAGTTACGATAATACTATTAAAATTTGGAGCTTAAAAACAGGAGAATTAATCAAAACTATTCTTGGTCATACTGCTGAAGTTGTATCTGTTGATATTAGCGAAGATGGTCGATATATTGCTAGTGGCAGTAAGGATAATAATATTAAGATATGGGATTTAGAAACAGGAGAATTAGTTAGTACTTTGACCGGGCATAAAGATGAGATTTATACAGTTACTTTTAGTCCTGATGGTAATAGTATTGCTAGTGGTAGTAAAGACAGAACTATTAAAATTTGGCGACGATAGTAAGAGATAATTAATAATGGATAATGAATAACTTAAGATTTCTAGTTACAAAACTATTAAACTATGAGTAAAATAAAAAGTACCACAGAATATCCAATTACAATAGAGAACAATGGTATAATTCTCCTGAAGCCACAACAGTATATTCATGTTCTTGACAATAACACTGGTGTTATCAGACTAGAAATAGGCCCTCAAACCATTACCCTTGGAGATGCAGAAAGGTTAGTCTGACAACCACAACTGACAATTGTAGTTCCACCTCGCCATTATTGTGTAGCAGCTAACCCTGTACTAAGAAATATAGCAATGAGCGCTCAGGTATTTACAAGGCCCAGTTCAAAGTGCATTTTAGAAAAGGTGTACAAAAAATAATGTGTAAATATGCCAGCGCACATTGCTATAGTTCAGATCAACTTGTGGCCGATGAGTATGGTTAAATTAGACTCAAATATGGCGATCTGGAAATTCGCTTTGCTCAAGACCCTTTCCCACTATATCCAGGAGAAATACTCGAAGAAGATGTAACTCAACTACAAGTAATTGACACAAACCAAACTCTACGTCTCAAAGCAATACGAGATTTTACTGATACAGTTATCGTTGCAGGAGAGTCTCAAACTGTCACTCGTACGACAGGGGATGAATGGTTATTTGAGGGGCCAGGAACTTACACTCCCAGGGTAGAAGTTGAAGTGGTAGTCACAGTTATAGCTAAAATAATTAAACCTAACCAAGCCTTACGACTGCTGGCACGACAAAATTGTATAGATCGTCAAGGTAACAGACGTAGAACTGGGGAATAATGGTTGGTCAGGGAAGAAGGTGCTTATTTGCCTGGAGTAGATGAAGAAATTGTCGATACTATTGATGCCTATGTATTAACCGAACGTCAAGCACTACATCTAAAAGCAAAACGGACTTTTACTGATATTTTTGGTCAGCAACGCAAAGCGGGATATGAATAGTTAGTTACTTTTGCAGATGCTGAAATTCATATTCCCGACGTTTATGAAGAAGTAGTGGGAGAAGTCAAAATCACTACTTTAAGCGATCGCGAATGGTGCATAGTAACTAATCCCATAGATGCAGATGGTAAACCGCAGTGGGGTATGAAAGAAGTGCGTCAGGGCAGAACATCTTTCTTTTTGCACCCAGGAGAAGATTTAGAAACAGGAATTAAAAAGGTCTATATTCTTGGTGAACAAGAAGCACTCCTAATCAGAGTTGAGGAAACTTTCACCGAGGGAACAGGAGCAAACGTTATTACTCGGCAACCAGGAGATTTATGGATGATTACTGGGCCAAGAGATTATATTCCCCCAGTGGAATTAGAAGTATTAGAAAAACTTCAGGCTATTCCCCTAGACAAAAATGAAGGTATATATGTACGGGATGTTCAAAGTGGGGAACTAAAATTAGTCAATGGACCTCAAGCTTATATGTTATCTCCTTTTCAAGGCCAGTTGGCGGTGAATTTGGCGCAGCAGGAAGTAGAAGCAGCACGGATTCGCCATGAGGCTGAGATGGCTCAGTTGAGGGCGCGTCAGGAGACTGAGTTAGCCCATCAGCAGACACTGAATAATTTAGAGATTGAGAAGGCAAGGCAAATGGCTGAAATTACTGCTACTGAGTTTCAGCAAAAAGTGGAGGCTTTGGGGGCTGAGACAATTCGGGCGATCGCTCAAGCTGGCCCATAAATGCAGGCGAGGTTGTTGTAGGGGCTTGGTCTTCAGAGTGTTTTAATTACTGATGGTAAGAGTCCAATTAATCTTTTTGGTACGGCTAATGGGTTGATTAATCCCAATTTAGGGAGTAGGGAGTAGGGAGCAGGGAGTAGGGGAGTAGGGGAGTAGGGAGAAATAATTGATGATTTCTATTATTTCTTCCTGTTACCTGTTATCTCTTTTCTGGAGATATCTATATGTCTATTGAGCAAGTTTCTACTTTTTTATCTCTTCCATATTCTTTGTTTCTTTGTAATACCAAATTCAAAAAGTAAGGCTACTCACCTTACCTCCTGACTACTGACTACTGACTACTGACTACTCCAAACCTAAGTAGCTCAAGTTTATGAAATTGGTATAAGGATTTCCGTGCCTGAATGCTCCACAAACAGTGATTAGTGGTCAGCTCTCATCTTGATTAATAAATGAAGTAAGCATTTTTTAAGACTTTAGAAGTTACTAGGGAAACTTTTAATTCATATTTTTAATTAGATAAAATCTGTCAATGGTAACTTCTGCTTTAAAGGCTATAGTCATTAGTTCTAATGGAGCTGAAAGCTGACGGCTAAATACTTACGTTTCTTTTTAAATTGTGGCTGAATTGTTTATGGTAATTTCATAAACCATAACTGCTACAGCAGCAACTCCAGTTAAAATCATTAATCCCGCAGGCATCATTTTACGAGTTTTTGCTAAACGAATAATGAATGTAATTACTAGAATAGTTGTAATGAGGGTAGAAAATATTAGACCCCAATTCATGCCCATTAGTTGAATAATTCCACTAACAATTAGTAGTAAACCACTGATACTACCAGATATTAAAGATATTTTGCTGCCTACTTTCGTATATCCAATAATGCCCCCAACAATGGCTAATATACCATAGGCGATCGCTGCTATTATGGCGATATTTATAGTCATTATTATTAACTCCTAAAACTAAAACTAACTTATACAGCTTATTTGTGGCAATAGCTAGCCAATTTATCAAAACTTAATATTGCTTAATCAAGATTCAATAATTATTAAACTATGATTAAAAATGAAATTTTCAACTATTCAATAACATTTTTTGAAATATTTCTCGATCTTAAATTGCATCTTAAGTAAATGTAAAAAAATAGTGGTTTATAACTACAAAGAGTAAAATTTATTATAGAATTACATAGATTTACATTACGCCAAAGAAATAGGTAAGTATCCAGTGGTAAGCTATCAGCTATTATAAAGTTTTTTGAGTTTGGGTTAAAATCTCTAACAAATATTGTTTCAGATAGTTTAGTAGGAGTTGAAATCCCCTTATAAACCTAAAAAAAATGCTCCTACTAATTGCTGAGTGCTAAGTGCTGATCCTTTATTTAATAAGGCAATCATATCATTAATTATGTCTTGTTTAGGTTCCCAAGTGTTAGCCAAAATTCAAAACTTACAACAGCAAATAGCATCTCTATTGTTATATCAGTCTGTTCTAAAAAAAACAGTGGGTGAAGCTTTTATCCAATTATTAGAATCTTTGTCTAAAAATGATGGAGTTGCTATAGAATGCCTTCAAGCTTATGGTAACTGGTTTATAAATATTGCTAGTCAAAATATTTCCTGGCAAGAATATCTAATTGCTCAGATTATTCAAGATGATAATCCCTTTAGTCAACAAGTTCAAAAAATAAATATTACCAGCCTATCTCCAAATTTAATTGCAGCTGCAAAACATGATTTACAAATTTTACAAAATCTTTATCAGTGCAGTGGTAAAACAATTAGTCAGTGGGTAAAAACAATAGCTAAATTAGAGAATCCCCCTATTGCGTGGGAAATACAATCACAACAAAAAGAAGCTATCTACGACGAGTTAAAAAAATTAGAAAATTGGGCAGATGCCATTGAGACCTTAGCCACTCATTATCATCATAATGGCACTGGTTTATTTGCTGAATCAATTGCCTTTGAATGGCGTAACGGTCAACTACTTACTATTACTTACCCTGACCCAGTTGAATTAAAAGAATTGGTCGGATATGAATTTCAAAAAGATGCCTTAATCAAAAATACAGAATTTCTCCTAGCAGGATATTCAGCCCTTAATATATTACTTTATGGTAGTCGCGGTTCTGGCAAATCCTCTTTAATAAAAGCCTTATTAAATGAGTATAGTCAACGCAATCTTCGTTTAGTCGAAGTGGCTAAATCAAACCTAAAAGATTTACCATTAATTGTAGAAAAATTACGCGATATTCCACAAAAATTTATTATCTTTGTCGATGACCTTTCCTTTGAAGAAGATGATGATACTTTTAAAGCTCTTAAAGTTGTTTTAGAGGGTAATTTAACTGCTAGACCAACAAATGTGGTAGTCTATGCTACATCAAATAGAAGGCATTTAATTAGAGAATTTTTTAACGATCGCCCTCGCCCAAAAGATAGTGATGAGGTTCATAATTGGGATACAGTTCAAGAAAAGCTTTCTTTTAGCGATCGCTTTGGCTTAACTTTAACTTTTGAACCTGCTAACCAGGATACTTATTTAACAATTGTTAGACATCTGGCAAAACAGGCAAAAATTAATCTAAATCCTGAAGATTTAGACTATCAAGCTTTACAATGGGCTACGAAATATAATGGTCGCTCTGGGCGAACGGCACGACAATTTATTGATTTTCTCAAAGCTAATTTAACAGTTTTTGAGAAGTATTGAAGAAGGTAGTAGGTGGTAAATTTTAGGTTGTAGATTCAATCTAAAACTTATTTAATAACACCTAATATTTTTCCAAAATAGAGATGGTAAAAAAATCATTAATGAGGTACTAAAATGGGTCTTTTCGATCAAGGAACAACAACAATACAAGCTACTGATATTCAATTAGAACCGGCAGAAGCTTTTGCAGCGATCGCTTTAATTGCTGTTGCTGCTGATGGTGTTATTACTAAGAGTGAATCTCAAGGTATTAATAATATTTTCTCTCGTATGCAACTGTTTAGTGATTATCCAAAAGAACGTAAAACAGAAATGCAAGACCGTCTTCTCGATATGATTAAAAATCAAGAAATTAAGCCTTTGTTTGATGCTGCAGTTGCTAAACTTCCAAAGGAGTTAAGGGAAACAGTTTTTGCTGTTAGTACAGACTTGGTTTTAGTAGATGGAGACCTTGCTGAAGAGGAGGAACAACTTTTGAATGAGTTATATAATGCTTTGGAAATTTCTGAAGCAGTAGCTACTAATATTATTGATGTAATGATGATTAAAAATAAGGGTTAATTTAATTACAAAATTAGTCCTGATGAATGTTCAATGAACAATTACTACAATCAAATTTAGTATTGTTCATTGTTCAGAAAAGAAAGAAGGAAGGAGCTAAGGACTGAAAAATCTTGCGTTGTCTGAGTTTTAAGCTTTTGATATGTCCGCACCCTTTGCTTCAACTACTATATATAGTGAGCAAAAACTATAACGTTACATATCTGTAGTGTTTAGAACTCAAAAATCCTTAATTCTTAAATATATGATTTATTATCCCTACCTTTGCTTTAGTGGTAGGTGTTAGATTATCAAAATTTAGGCAAGTACACTATATATAGAGAGCAAAAACTATAACGTTACAGATATGTAGCGTTTAGAACTTAAAAATCCCTAATTCTTAAATATATGATTTATTATCCCTACCTTTGCTTTAGTGGTAGGTGTTAGATTATCAAAATTTAGGCAAGTACACTATATATAGAGAGCAAAAACTATAACGTTACAGATATGTAGCGTTTAGAACTTAAAAATCCCTAATTCTTAAATATATGATTTATTATCCCTACCTTTGCTTTAGTGGTAGGTGTTAGGCGATCGATATTTAGGTAAAGACACTATATATAGGAAACAAAAACTATAACGTTACAGATATGTAGTGTTTAGAACTCAAAAATCCCTAATTCCTGAATATTATGATTAATTGTTCCTACTCTATTTAGGTAAAGAAACTATATATAGAGAACAAAAACTATAACGTTATAGATATGTAGTGTTTAGAAATTAAAAATCCCTAATTCTTAAATATATGATTTATTATCCCTACCTTTGCTTTAGTGGTAGGTGTTAGGCGATCGATATTTAGGTAAAGACACTATATATAGGAAACAAAAACTATAACGTTACAGATATGTAGCGTTTAGAACTCAAAAATCCCTAATTCCTGAATATATGATTTATTGTCCTTATCCTTCCTTAAGTGGTAGATGGCAGGTTGTAGGTTATAGGTATAGAAAATATGACCGTTTTCACAGTATCTATAAATTGCTTGGAATTAAATCTTCAATTGAACCTAAAAGCTTCCACCTAAAACTTTCTTCAACTTAACTATTAAACCTATCTTTATAAATGTCTTTTTACTATACAAGAATAGTTCATTTTCAAGATACCGATGCTGCTGGAGTGGTTTATTTTGCTAATGTTTTAGCAATGTGCCATGAAGCTTATGAGGCATCTTTAGGAGAATTTGGTATTAATCTGAAAGTCTTTTTTAGTAATCAAGAAATGGCTATTCCGATTATTCATGCTAATGTTGATTTTCGTCGCCCGATGTTTTGTGGAGATGAGTTAACTATTGAATTAATGCCTAAAAATTGGGGAGATGATGAGTTTGAAATTTTCTATCAAGTCTTTTTAAAAGAGGCAGGAGATAAGTGGGTGGCGAGAGCTATTACGAAGCACGTTTGTATTCATCCTCAAAGTAGAAGTAGGCAAAAATTATCTGATGAAATGAGGAAATGGTTATTGAGTTTTCCTAGTTATTCAAAAATTAACAATGAATATAAGTAGAGCATTATTTTCAGGAATTGGTGCATAGTAGAAGGAAGAGGGAATAAAGAAAAATATTGCTTTGTCTGAGTTTTAAATTTTTTATCTGTCCTAACCTTTCCTTCGACTGCTATAACTTTTATAAACACTAAAACTAAAGTTTTAGTACTGTTTTTGCCTGCTATTTTTTTCTATCTTTCTTTGTTCAGAACATTCTAGAAACTGAAGCTGGAGTGATAAATATAAATTACAGCAAATTCCTCCCATAAGAAGTACAGAGATTAACAATTAAATGTTTGTAGTGCGGGCATCTTGCCCACAACTGGTGTACCTCATTAAATTGGAATCTACTGTATTATATTTTCCTAGCATTGGCAGGAAGATTTGCTTTAGGACAAATTTCAAAGTGGATAATGGAAAGAATATTCATGTAACAAAATTAAAGTTGAAAAATTTGAACAGACAAAATAATTATAGAGCTGAGTTTAATACAGCAAAATGCAAGTATATGAAGTACAAAAATTTAATACTTCGCTCTTAATAACAGGGTTTAAATAAAACTTTTATTGAAGCATTCAACGGTCAGTCATAACTATTAGCTATTGCTTTTAGTTTACGATAAAAGCTTTATTAATTGTCTTACTGCAAAAGTTAGCTCCCTTGCCCTTAAAGTCTATATTAATTTAAACACTGTCCTATATGAGAGAGTCTTGTTGTTGAGAGCTGACAGCTAATAGCTGTTTGCGCAGCATTCCGTAGGAAATGCTTACAATAAAATAGAAACAGAGTCGAATTTAAGTTCAATAAAATGTCAAAAAATACTTACGCGATTATTGGCAGTGGCGCACTAGGAGGTTTTTACGGTGCAAAACTACAAAAAGCAGGATTAGAAGTTCATTTTTTACTGCGTAGTGATTATCAGCACGTTCTCAAAAATGGCTTAATCATAGAATCCAAAAATGGCGACTTTACCCTCCCTCAAATTAACGCCTATAACAATACTAATAAAATGCCAAAATGTGATGTAATTCTCGTAGCATTAAAAACAACGCAAAACTATTTATTACCAGAATTACTCCCACCTTTGTGCCAAGAAAATAACGTTGTCTTACTCTTACAAAATGGATTGGGTACAGAACCTGAAATAGCCAAAATTGTTGGTGAGGAAAGAGTAATTGGAGGAGTATCTAATATTGCTTCTAATAAAATAGGTTATGGTCATATTCGCCATGTAGATTATGGTTTGATTAGAATCGGAAAATATACCACAAATTATCAACCTGCTGGTATTACTAATAAAATGCGTGAAATTTCCCAAGATTTTGAAAGTGCTGGAATACAAGTTAATTTGAGTGAAGATTTATTCCAAGAAAGATGGAAAAAATTAGTTTGGAATATTCCTTATAACAGCTTGTCAGTAATTCTAGATGCTCGAACTGATGAAATGATGGGAGATACTAATACTAGAAACTTAATCACAGAAATAATGCAAGAAGTATTGGAGGGTGCAAAAAGTTGTAAGTGCGAAATTCCAAATAGTTATATTCAAAATATGTTAGACCATACTGACAAGTTAAACCCTTATTTAACTAGCATGAAAATTGATTATGAGCGACGACAACCTTTAGAAATAGAAAGTATTATTGGCAACCCTTTACGAATGGCAGGTGCAGCAGATATTCAGCTAAATAAAATTGGGATGTTGTATCAACAATTAAAATTTTTAGATGCTAGAAATAGACAAGATATTTGAATTGTATGATCCTTCAACTCTCTACCTTCTAATACTAATTACTAGAGGGTATCTTTCAAGAATTAAGAATTTAGAATTACCTCTCCTTGAAAACGGATAGGATTGACTAATCATGAAAATTTTTTCTTCTCTTGGTATCATGGATATGGTGAGGAGACCCGCTCTTATCAGAGCTGCCCCGAATTGCGCCATCCCACCCTACGGGAAGCTCCGAAGAGGACCGCTTGTTTCTCCTTCAAAGGAGAGGCTTTAAACCTTAATTATTTGGTAAAAAAAGATTAAAAAAATGGATTGAGGGGATAAAACGCCTGAAAGTGCGAAAAAACTTGTCCAATGTAAAGAACTTGGCCAAAGAGAGTTCAAGAATTAAGAATTTAGAATTAAGAATTTAGAATTACCTCTCCTTGAAAACGGATAGGATTGACTAATCATGAAATTTTTTCTTCTCTTGGTCTCATGGATATGGCGAGGAGACCCGCTCTTATCAGAGCCGCTCCGAAGATCGCCATCCCATCCTAAGGTCATGCTCCGCAAACGACCGCTTTTTATCCCCTTAAAACTGGAGGCTTTATACCACAATTTTTCGGTAATAATTAATTATTAATTATTTTCCTACAGAATGCTACGCAAACGGCAGTCGCCAACATAAAAATTTGTCTAACACTAGGGCATTGAATTTGAGACAAAAAAACTGATAAAATGCTATTGTTAACTTCTAATATTAAACAGTCCAAAAATTCACAAGTAACTATATGAAATTAATCAAAGGACCAAAAACACCACCGCTTTTTCAGAGACTGCAATTGGTTCTCGCTCCACTCAATACTCTTGAATCTTATGCCAAAAAGTATGGAGATATTTTTACCATGATAACTGCTGCAGGTAAAGTTGTAATGGTCAGCAGTCCACAAGCTTTACAGGAGATATTGACAAAGGATAATAATGAGTATGAAGCTCCTGGTAGTAAAATTTTACAACCTTTCTTTGGGGAATACTCAATGTTGTCCTTAGAAGGCGATCGCCACCGCCGAGAACGCAAATTATTAATGCCTCCCTTTCATGGCGACAGGATGCGGAACTATGGTGAGTTAATCTGTAACATCACGAAAGAAGCAGCCAGCAACTTAAAAGTGAGTGAAACATTTATTGCCCGTAAGCTGATGCAAGAAATTACGATTCAGGTGATACTCCAAGCTATATTTGGTCTATATGATAGCCCCCGGTTATCACAAATTAGGTCAATGTTGGCAGATTTTATCGAACTCACAGCCTCTCCACTCCGAGCTAGTTTATTATTTTTTCCCTGGTTGCAAAAGGATCTAGGTCCTTGGAGTCCTTGGGGTAAGTATAAGTGTCAACAACAAAAACTTGATGAACTTTTATATACAGAAATAGCAACTCGTCGCTCTCAATTAGATCCGAATCGTACTGATATCCTTACCTTAATGCTATTAGCACGAGATGAAGAAGGTCAAGGTATGACAGACCAAGAAATTCGGGATGAGCTGATAACTATGTTAGTTGCAGGTCACGAAACTACTGCAACTGCTATTGCTTGGGCAGTTTATTGGGTTCACAAACAACCAGAGGTATATCAAAAATTGATGGAAGAGTTGACAACTCTGGAAATAGATGCTGATCCCATGACAATTTTCCGTTTACCCTATCTTACAGCAGTTTGTCAGGAAACCTTACGAATATATCCAGTAGCAATTTTGACATTTCCTCGTCGGACAAAACAATCTATTGAGTTGCAGGGTTATAGCTTGGAAGCAGGTACAATGATTCAGGGTTCTATTTATTTGACTCACCAACGAGAAGATTTGTACTCAGAACCGAAAAAGTTTAAGCCAGAGCGATTTTTAGAGAGGCAGTTTTCCCCATATCAATACTTGCCCTTTGGAGGTGGCAGTCGTCGCTGTTTAGGAATGGCACTAGCAAATTTCGAGATGCGTTTGGTATTGGCAACTATATTATCGAATTTAGAGATGGAATTAGCAGAAAATCAACCTGTAAAACCCCAACGTCGAGGACTAACTTTAGGACCCAAGGGTGGAGTAAAAATGTTGATGAAAGGTAAACGCATACAGTCACAAACAAAACCTCCCTCTGTTGCAACTGTATAAAATATTAGATATGTTAAATAAAGAGCAAGTTTATTTTCTGGAGATGTCTATTATATAATATGAGGCCATTCCGAACTCTGAAGTTATATCATGTCCGGTTGAATAGTTATAAATAAATGACGGAGTCCTCAGAAGTCAGGAGTCAGGAGTCAGGAGTCAGGAGGGAAGAAAGAAGGAAGAGGCAAGAAAAAAGAGGAGGAAAAGGAGAAAGTTTTTTTGGTCGCGTAAGCGGAACGGAGTTCTATCACGCTCTTATCCGGACATAATATTAGAAGCTTTAATATCACAAGAAACGTTAAACCTAGGGGAGAGTAAGGAAAATATAAAGATTTACTGTTGAAGCAAGATGATAAGTTTTTTCCAGATCGCTATTATCCAGACATGATATAACTACCTCTAGGTTATACCAATTCATTTTCGCTGAATAAATAAAGCGATCGCCCCTAAAAATAACCACCCCATTACACCCGCTAAAGGATTACCATTTATCCCAACTACCCACTCTCCAACTACACTAGAATACTTAACTAAACCACCCACATTAATAATGTAATAACCCCACACAAAACCAGCATGAATACCAATAGGCAAACCCAATAATTGTTGTTGATAATAAGTCAATTTATCTTTTTCTTTTGGGTTTAATACCCCGCTATCTACACGGTGTTGATAATTAGTTGGGTTTTGAGTCACCATCCACTTCTTCCTTCTTCCTTTCAAAGGGGGGCAAGGGGGGATGCCTTCTTCCTTCTTCCTTTCAAAGGGGGGCAAGGGGGGATGCCTTCTTCCTTCTTCCTTCTTCCTTCTTCCTTCTTCAACTGATCCACGTTTTGCCCAAACAAAGATTAAACCTAACAACACCAAACCAGGAAACTGAAACCAAATCCGCAAAATTTCCTCAACTGGTTTAATAAAGTGTAGTAAGGCATACACAATACTACTTACCCACAAAGCTACTTTTGGTTTGTAGTCTCGCTCCAACTCATCCAATAACCACCCTCGAAATAGTAACTCCTCAGCAAAACCAATACCCACAGATACCAATAAACCTTCCAGAATAAATTGAGGTAACTTTGCTGAAGGTGACTGCCATATTACCCATCCCAGAAACGTTTCTAAAATAAAAAAACCAAACAGACTAACTAAACCTATTCCTAAACCTTGAAAAAAATTCTGAAAGTTGACCCTACTTATTTCTAAACCGTAGTGACGTAGTAGGTGTGGTTGTTGATAAACTTTCTTTCCCCAAAACTGGACTAAAATAATAAACTCTATATATAATAGAGCGATCGCCAATATACTCGCTAAATTTGCATCTCGCCCAAAAAAATATATTGGTGCTGCTAGTGGTATCCAACCCAGAAATAATGTTAAAATAAAAATTCCTATTCTGATAGAAACCGAAAACTTTGCAATTTTGCCAAATGATAAATTAGGCACTACCAACACCTATACAAATGAGAAACCGAGCTTCTCAAGGTAGAAACTCGGCTTCTATATTACAATTAAATCACTCATCAGGTTCTATAGTGCTAGTTAGTCCCTGATTTTTTAAATTTTCGCAATAAAACTCAGCGTGTTCTAAAGCGCAGGTAATCACCAATGCAATACCATTACTGTGAGCTTCCATCATAATATCGACAGCTTGGGGTTGAGTTAGACTCGGCACTGTCTTCATCAATGCTTGCACTACATACTCCATACTATTAAAATCATCGTTATGGAGTAAAACACGATAACGTGGTGCAGGTTTACGGACTGTGGAAGTGGAACGCTTTTCTATAGTCTCGACAGACACTACTCTATCCTGATTAAAAAATTCTAATACGACATAGACACATTAGTCTAGACCAATGCTTAGGCTAGACATAAAGTAGAAATACTTAACTCTGTTCAATAATATTTGCCAAATATTTTACCTTTCAGGAATGCTAACTCATTAGAACTTACCCGAAAACAAACATATAGCTAAATATTATTTGATATATATTTTGGCCTACACTCAAAAATTATGAGCATATATTGGAAATATTATAACATAAAACTTAACATTACTCAACTAGGGGGTTATCTGACTTTTGACCTTTAAATTTTGACTTAATCGTTCTAATTTGAGAATTATGATAGTATTAATCAAAAAATTTCCAAATTAGGTAATTTACTGATGGTTATTTATGCTTACTTAAGGACAAATAACCTACCTGGTAAAATTATACATACTTGCTTGTCAAACTAGGAAAGTAAAAATCTAAATTTAGCTCGTCCACTATTAGTTTATAGCCTAAGCTCCATAACTTAACTTTTATTTATATGAAACGTAGACCTCAAACTACCACCCAACCATCTAGATTCAACTATGCCACTATAGCAATTTTAGGAGGAGTATTTGTTTTAGGTATTGGCATTGGCATTGCCTTTAGCTCTACCGCTAACTTTACTCCCCAAAATGTGGCCTCTCGTGAATTTATCGATCGCAGCGTACCAAACCCAGAACTTTGTGTACAGTTTGGAGCTAGTGCTATGGTAATGAATATGAGAGTTTTCTTGACTCTAAATCCTTTTAATGTATATGTATCTCAACCAAACATAAAACCAGGGTGTGTCATCCGCAGAAATAACTGGTCAATTCTAGAGAAAAGAAACTTAGTCAACAATGAGCAAGTACGTGATTGTAAAAACCGCATGAATACCTTTGGTTATACAGGAAATATTAATGACGATCCAGAGATTAATTGTATCTATCAAAACGATAGTGCTCAAAACCTTTTCTTGCCCGGTCAGTTAGGACCTGGGGGGAATGCACCTGAAAATAACTTCTAGTTGATTTAACTATACCAGGGAGTAGGGAGTAGAAAATATCTCTACCTCTAAAAACTGCCAATATCTTCGTAGAACCTAGAACGAGGTAAATCCTCAACTACACGAACTTCTATGATATTATCGCCTTCTAGGGTAACAGAACGAGGAGAAGTAAGAACAACACTACCAGCACCAAGAGCTGCTCCTGCCAGAAAACCAAAACCTGAACCCGTCAGCAGTAATAATCCTAACCCCCCACCAGCGCTACTGGCAGCCAAAACTTTTTCATTTATATTACGATGGCCTCGGAGTAATTCTGATTCAGCAGAAAAAGGAATTAAGCGCTCATCTACATATATAGCCCTGGCGATAAATTTACTTCCCTGAGTAGTAGTATCAAAACCACCAACTACAGGCGTTCTAGCTGGTACTATAACTCTACCAGATTCGTCAATGATCGCCTCTTTGAGCAGCAAAACTTCCTGTATCTCAATATCTCGTGGTAATGTAACATCTTGAGATGGATAAATTAAACCTACAACTTCTCCTTCCTCAATTAATATGGAAGAATCATCTTCAGATTGTTTTTGTCCCGATGACCCCGGCAAAGGTTCTCCAAAAGTAATTACACCTACTGATTCTGTAGTATTGTATTTTGATTTTTCTCTGGACTCTGGAGGAAGTGAAATAACCGTCTCTTGTTCCTCTCTAGTCTGAAGTGTCGGTGTTTCTACAACCTGAGAAGTTTCCGTTTCAGGCTTTTCATTATCAAAAGCATCTACTATTGGAGATCTAAATCTACCTGGCCTGTCAGTGGGAATGACCAGAAATGGTACGGAAGGCTCCGCAGAAGGGCCTGGGTTTGGTAAAGGAGATTCTTGTTCCGGAGCAGTGTCTAATAAACCTACACTATCTTGCTTTGGTTGAGTAGAAGTTTGATTATTTTCTTCTTCTTGGGTAGTTTGAGCATTTTCTAATTCTGTATTTTCTGGCTCAGTTAGCTGTTGGTTGGTAGTTTGAGCATTTTCTAATTCTGTATTTTCTGGCTCAGTCGGCCCTGAAATTATGGCCTCTGCTGGCTCTGAAAATTCCCCTTCAGCTACAAGCAAACTTAACTGCCAACTATTTTCCTGTGGTTCGACTTGTTCTAATTGTACTTGTTTGCTAGAGATAACCACTTCTGGAGCAAAATCTATAATAACTTTTGCTTGTTCTGGTTGCTCTTGAGAAAGACTAACTCGGCGCACCAAACCTGCCGGATATAACTCAGTCACATCTACACTAACCTCTGTATTGGGAATGTATACAATTAGACGAGCTGGTTTATTTTCTAAAGAAAAACTAGGAGCTGTACCTGATGGGAGAGTAAACTGGAGTTGATTATTGTCTGGGTCAAAAAACCAGTTTGTTAAGAAGGCTGCAAAAACTGGCCGAGTAAAACTCCAATTAATTACCAGTGTTCCTACTAATCCAATAAATTTTAATAAAAATTTTGATTTTAACAGATTTTTTGGAGATAAATATTGATTAGGCATAGCAAACTCCTCACGATTCTCTCAAATCTACAATCATTTTTGATTAACCTACAACCTACAAACTAAAATTTTGGACAAAAATGGTGCATTATATAAAATAAATTAGATAAAATTCAGATTAACATAGAATGGTACAAGCACCAGCAAAGATTAAAACTACAGAATTAGCTACCTTCGCAATAGACTTAATTCGTCAGTCCGGATGTGAATATGGAGATATTCGCTTATGTATTTATCGTTCTCAAAATTTAACAGCTCGCGATCGCTCTCTCAACAGATTAGAAGATAAGGTCAATTCTGGTTTTGGGGTGAGAGTTTTGCTCAATGGTGCATGGGGTTTTGCTGCCAGTCATCGCCAAAGTCTAGAAGAGGTAGCTAGAGTTGTTGCTCTGGCAGTAGATATTGCTAAGGGTAGTCGTCTCTGTCAACAAACACCTGTAAAGTTAGTACCTGTGGAAACCTACCGTGATAGTTATGTTACTCCCATTGAAATTGATCCTTTTGCAGTACCCATTGGCGAAAAAGCAGAATTACTTCTAAATTTGAATGAGAAATTATTGAGTTATGAGGAGCGAGGAGTGAAAAAAGCTGCTTCTTTTCTCCGGTTTACTAAAGAAGAGAAAATATTTGCTTCTACAAATGGTTCCCTAATTGAGCAAACAATTTACCGCAGCTATCCTGGGTTTTCTTGCACAGCTATTGCCAATAATGATGCTCAAAGTCGCAGTTACGAACGACCTCCTTTGAATATTGGTTATGAGCATATTAACCCCACTGATCTATTGAGTCAGGTAGAACGAGTTGCTGAGGAAGCAATTGAAAAAGTTTATGCTCCCAAAGGACCTGCGGATATTCGCTCCACTCTAATTTTAAAGCCAACGAATCTATTTTTAACTATCCACGAATCTGTTGGACACCCCACTGAATTAGATAGGGTTTATGGTTATGAATCTAATTTTGCTGGTACCAGTTTTGCCACTACCGATAAAATGGGTAAACTTCAATATGCTGCTCCCTGGGTGAATTTTAAATGCGATCGCACTCAACCAGGGGGTCGTAGCACCATGGGATATGATGATGAAGGTGTGAAGTCACAAGAATGGTATGTTGTTAAGGATGGGATATTAGTTGATTATCTCACAGACCGAGAAACAGCTTACCGACTTGGACGTGGTAGTAGTAATGGTTGTGCTTTTGCTGACAGTTGGTCGAGTGTACCGATGGTACGCATTCCGAATTTGGGGTTAGAAGCGGGTCCTGATGGTGGTAGTCATACTGCTAGTTTAGATGAAATGATTGCTGATACTGAAGATGGGATTTTAATTGATGGTGTTGGTAGTTTTTCTATTGACCAACAGCGACGGAATTTTCAATTTGGTGGAGATGCTTTTTGGCAGGTGAAAAAAGGCAAAGTTGTGGGAATGTTGAAAGATGTGACTTATCATTCGATGACAACAGATTTTTGGAATAGTGTTGATGCGGTGGGAACTGTTGCAGAAAGGGAGCAGTGTGGTACTAATATTTGTGGGAAAGGGGAACCGATGCAGATAGCTCAAATGACTCATAGTTGTGTACCTGTGCGGGTGCGCGATATTGTAATTGGAAGTGCTTCGTAGGTTTTCAACTTGCTTTCCTTCCGAAAAAGAATGTAGGGGCGTTCCATGGAACATTCCTACAAGGGTTTGATCTCAAATCTGGTCGCATCAGTGTTATTCAGCATTGTTTAAGATTAAGAGTCTATATTGTAGGGGCGCCATTCGGAGCTTTGCGGAGCACAAATGGCCATTCGCCCCTACGCATTGTATGATGATCAAGGGAATTATATTACTCTGTGTTCCTTCTGCGATAAATCCTGTCAAGATTATATTCAACAGGACTTACGCAAAGACACTATATATAGAGTTTACCAATTTAGGCGGTCGCTTAAAAAATCAAGTGCGATCGCCTATGTTAGTGAATATTCCATTAAACATCTCTAGAAATTATATTTTTACCTATACACAGGGATTTCAGATTCTTTTTCGGAGATATCTATTAGTTATGTTTTGGAGTTCAGGCGATCGCTCAGAGGAACCTAGTAAGCAGTGCCAATATAGAGATAGTCTGAACGCTAAGCACCATATATAGTGTCCTTGCGTAAGTCCTGTTAATAAACTGTAGTTTATTTGGTGCAGAAATTTATAACGATAAATCAAGGGTCTCAGGGTTTTTTCTCAGAGAGGTTTAATTGGAGAGCGCGATCGCAAATACCTTAACGGGGTTTCTTGCACAATTGCTACTTAAACCCGGAACCCAAATAGCGATGTTTGGGAATCTCCCGCTATAATCTTCGATTTAGCGGGAGAGGATGTCAATGGGTAGGTCAAACACGTTCAACCTCTCGGATGACACCAACTATTAAATTGGCAACGCCCTCAGAATTCTTATTACCGTCCATCAGAATCAACCGACCCAGTCCTGAACAATCCTTGAATGGCTCTGCCGTTAAAGGTTCTTGGACTTCAAATGTAACAATGGCACCATCTCCTTCCTCAATCTTAGCGGGGTTCTCAGCGATGGTGCGACCCCTTCTATCTAGTTGACGCTCGATAGCAGTGAGGCGGACTACAACCTGGGCACTATTGATAAGGACTGTGGTCTGGTAGCCAACTTCAATCGAACCACAATGAGATTGCACAATAACCTGAGCTTGGAAGCTCCGAATCCTGCCAATAGAGGAGTCGGATTTATGAACCATGACATCACCAACATGGGGCGAGTTAGCATGGGAAATACCATCGAGAATAAAATTGACAATGTTACCCTTCTTAGCGGAGGTGGTCTCCTCATGGCTAATCTCTAGATTGGTAATTCTAGCTGTGCAAGGGTTGGAGTTGGTGTGAGTGGGGTAAAAGACAACTTCATCTCCCGGCTTAAGGATTCCACGTTCAACATGTCCCATAAATGAAAATCGACCATTACCAATCTGTAGGTTATGGTCGTCCCCGGGTTGAAATACTCTAGAGACACAGGTACGCATGGGTCCAGAGTCATCTGAAGGTAGAAGAAAGGTATTAATAGCCTCGAAGAGGGTTTTAAAAGAAGCTCGTACCAAATTCCCGTACCTGTTCATCATCTCAATATGAGTACCTTGATACCAACTCATATTACTTGCTGGTTCCAAGAAGTTCTCACCTGTCCATCCAGAGATAGGAATAAACCTAATTGCTTTCGGATTGTAGCCAATTTTTTTGAGAAGTTCACTCATTTCTAGAACAATCTCGTTGTAGCGCTCTTGGTCATAGTTAACAGCATCCATCTGATTGACAGCAACAATAAGCTGCTTGACACCAAGGCAATAGAGTATGAAAGCGTGTTGGCGAGTTTGTCCGTCCATAGCATAGCCAGCTTCAAAGCTTCCTTTTTTGGCATCAACCATGAGTATCGCAGCATCAGCTTGGGAGGCCGCACTAATCACTTGATCAATGGCATGGGGAACATCAATGAGATGGCAGAAATATTTCTCCGTTTTTATTCTCCAGTAGTTCACCTCTAGGGTCATACCTCGCTCGCGTTCCTCCGGAGTTCTATCCATGACCCAGGCATACTTGGAAGACCCCTTTCCCATTTCAAGAGACTCTTTCTCAAACGTAGATATCTGACGCTTGGTAATCGAGCCGCATTTGTAGATCAAGTGTCATAGGGTGGTGGACTTACCGGAACCAGCGTGACCACATGCAATGATAGAAAGGTGAAGGTGATCGTTTAGAGACTGAGCCATAATAATCTTAGTTATATTCAACAACTGATTAACCATCTTACACTCTATTCAACTCTCAAAAATAGACATCTCCGGAAAAGAGGGAGTAGGGAGTAGGGAGTAGGGAGTAGGGGGAAATAATTGATGATTTATGTATGATAATTGATTTTATTTTTGATTATTGGAGATGCCTAATGTAAACTTTCAGGCGTTAGTGAATATAGAATGCTATAGAATAAAATTGTTGTCAAACTCAAGAAAAAATGTACTGTCCCAAATGCCAATCTTCTCGTTATAAGAAAAATGGTTTTCGTCGGCAAAAACAATCTTATCGTTGTCACGACTGTGGACATCAATTTGTTGAATCTCCTAAACCCAAAGCATATCACCCTGAAGTTAAACAACTATGTCTTAAAATGTATTTTAATCAGGACTTACGCAAGGACACTATATTAAGTGTTTTTACTCTTGTTTGAAAAATGCCCAAAATCTTGAGGCGATCGCACTTGATTTTTTAAGCGTTAGCGGAGCTTTGCGTCAGCAATCGCCTAAATTGGTAAACGCTATATATAGTGTCTTTGCGTAAGTCCTGTTCAAGTTTAAAATAACATAGTCAAGTTGATGATTCAATCTGATAAATTTGATAAAAATATATTCAAACTAATTCAAGTTATTTTACCTGAATTAATCGGCTTTTTAGGATTTATAACTATATGGCAACTACTAGCAATGCACTATAGTTCAATCATTCTACCTTCTCCTCTAGAAACTCTAGTCGCTCTGAAAAATTTGGCAACGGCAAATAAATTAACTTTAGCTATTTTAACTACTAGTTTAAATGCAATTAGTGGCTTCACAATAGCAACATTAAGTGGCAGTTTCCTCGGAATAATAGCTGGTATAAAACCTTTGATTAGTCGAGCGGTCAGACCTCTGATTACTGCTTTGCAAGGAGTACCACCTAAAAATTAAGGATAGAACAACTGGTTTAATCCCATCTAGAAAAGGTGTAACTTCAGGAAGTGAGCCAAATTGATTGTAGAGGATAGTTGCCTATGGAGTGCCAATAACTGGAACAAATATGACTCGTTTAGCGTTTCAAAGAAATACTAATAATACTGTTGATATTGGTAAATTATTCTATCGTTTTCCCATTGGGAAAAAATTTAGAGTTCATGTTGATGCTATTGGTGGTAGGTTTAATATGAATGTTTCTGATAACTTCAACAGACTTTTTGCAAAGAGAATATCAGGGGCAATTTCTAGGTTTGGACGCTTCAATCCTATCTATGCTCAAGGGGCACGAGGTGCTGGAGTAACAGTTGTTTATAATATTAATAAATCGGTCAGTTTATCATTAGGATATTTAGCAAGAGATCCGGAAAACCCAACAGAAAGTAATGGATTTTTTAATGGTAGTAATGCAGGTTTAGCACAACTAGATATTCGACCAAGCGATCGCCTCCGTTTTGGCGTTACTTATGTACGTTCTTACTATCCAAAAAGAAAGTTATTTGTCTCAGCAGCAACAGGTAGTAGAAGAGCAAATGCACCCTTTGGTAATTTAGTTCCCACTTCCGCAGATCATTTAGGTATTCAAGGAAGTTGGCGTGCTTTGAATAATTTCACAGTTTCCGGTTGGACTGGATGGAGTTTTGCTGATGCTGAAAAATCTGTTGGTCTTGTTAAGGAAGGAGATGAAGCAACTATTTTTAATTGGGCAGTTACTTTAGGATTTACTGACTTAGGTAAACAGGGAAGTTTGCTTGGTTTTGTAATTGGAAATCCACCTAAAGTAACTGATACTGATAATGGTCCAGATGATGATGATACAGCTTGGCATTTAGAGGGTTTTTATCGTTATCAAATTAATGACAATATTTCAATTAATCCGGGAGTTTTAGTAGTTATTAATCCCGAACATGATGAAGATAATGACACTATTACTGTGGGAATTATTCGGATGATTTTTTTGTTTTAGGAAAAGAAGGAAGAAGGAAGAAGGTAAGCATTTCCTGATGAATTTGTTGAGGCATAACATTTAGACAAAGTATCGATCGCCAACTCTATGTCTACTCTACTCGTACCCATCCTCTGAGTACAAAATATGAAAGTCGCTTAACAGTAGAACGATCTTCTGTGCTTAGAGAATCGTCTAATACAGCAGCCATGAGGCCATAGCAGTCTAATTTTGTGAGAAAGCCACTTTTGGCAGCAGAAGCCATAATTTCGTTGATTGCACCGGGAAGTAAGTTAATTTGAAGCATAAGATTAACCTTGAATTCTATATTTTAATCATCCACTCTTTTTCCTGATTTGGTAGTGATTAATGGTACAACCAACCGTGATTTTTTGGTGTCGATCGAGTGAAGTAGATATGTAAGTTTTTGTGATGTTTGTCATAATGTTACATTTATTACAGGGCTTACGCATAATTACCACATATAGTAGAGGAAAAGTACAATTTTAACTACAGATGGTGTATGATTTCATATTTTGCCTAAGTCCTGATTATTGATATTATTTGGGCGAAAGTACTAGAATCAGAGTAACTAATAACACTGCTACAGAGAGTATTCCCACAAATGATAGAGCTTTGCGATAAGCACGAGCGCTACTATCTAACATACCTGGATAAAATTTCCGTAGTTGCCCTGTTTGATATAACTGCTCTAGGTAATAGCTGTCGTAACGAGCCATTCGAGCAAAAGGTAACTCTCCCTGAGTGCGTTGGGGTAAAATTCGGCAACGTTGATAGGGAACAAAGTTATAGCCAAAATACTTGTCATATTCTTCGCTGTTTAACAGGTCATTGACAAAACCCTGAAGTCCTTTTGTTGCCAATACAATAGACCAGGCAAGTTTCTCTTGATTGTTATAGACAGGACGTCCTAAAACCCTTTGAATACAAAGCTCAACACAACGATAGTTACTGTTGCTATCATAGATCAGTCGCCGGAATGACTCAGAAAGCAACAAACCTTGAATGAAATCTTTCATTGTAATCTGACCATTGCGCAGTTGGGACTCCAGAGCAACCTGTCGATGTGCTGCGATCATTTGCTGCTCATTGAAAATTTGCCGATAGGCTGCCCAGATAATCTCATCCATCTCTGTAGCAGTAGGCAGGTTCTCTAAAGTGTATTGTTTAGGATATTCATCTCCTGGAACATCAAATTTTTGAACCCGATGGTTTTGACTAGAGAGTGGGTAGTACATTAAAGGAATTGTCATTGATAAAATCCTGTAAAAACTAAAAATTATAAGATTCGACTATATCATAGAGTGAATTACCTAAAAATTCCAAAGAGACTGTTTGTAAATTTTTGTAAGGTAAAGGAACACCTTTAATTTAGTTATTTATTCCAAACTTTGTACTCTGAAATACTCAATATACATCTCCAGAAGTGAAGTTTTTGCCCAGGTAGTACAAGGGTTTGAGATTAATTATCAGAGAGTTATAAATTGGTGAGGAGTAAAAACACTTTATAATTATTTACAAACAACTTCTAGGTAATAGAGTTGTCAAAACATTTTTGAGCTGTTAACTGAAGCAGGAGAGTTTCGACTTAGTTAACAATTTGCGATACGGAGCGCGAAATAATACGCTAGTTCTCACAGGCAAGTAGTAACGATGGTGACGCTTTGTATCTTCTGCACTAATCGCGACTTAAACATTTCTTTGGTCTATCTATATAGACATAGACCTCAGAAGAAATCCCGCTCCCTACTAGGAAGGGCGCAGTCAGGGTTTGAGGATTTTTTCTGATGTTGATTGACAAAGACTTAAATGTAGGTATAGACTCAACAGATGCGGTTGGCTTGACCGTCAATGCCTGTGGATGAGTAACCGCCGACGGCCTCACAAGAAGCAGGAAGTAAACATCAATTTGTCACGTTATGTGAAGCTTTGTGTCAGTTTTATAGAGCAGGAAACATAGTAAATATCCGATGAACTAAGGCAGCTATGCTGAGAGCAGAGGGCAGAAGGAACAATTGGATGGGGTTTTTATACCCTTGTTCCCCTAAAGGTAACAGGCGAGTCAGAATTCCCTTCTGCCTACTGCCTCCTGCCTTCTGCCTTTCCTGATAAAAATTAGGAATATTAACTTCTGCCCTTCTTCCCCTGCTCAAGCAAACAAAGTTACAAAATTCCCGCTCGCCCGATTTCTATAAGGATAAAGCAGGCAAAAACTACACCGCCTAGTCCTCCAATGAGAAAACCAGAGGTAAACAAACTCCATTCCTGATAAGTTTGTAGGTTCTCCGGTAAAACGCCTCTTGGTTCTCTAGAACCTTGAAACACTACCGCCCCATAAACAAACAGACAGATACTTAAAATCACTACTAAGCCAGATGCACTACCACCTCCAGCCAGAAGAGCTTGGTCGGTGTTACGCAATGGTCCGAGCTTGAGAAAAGGCCCTAATAATAGGTAGCCATGAGCCATGCCAATTTCTAGACCCCGTGCAATAGGAGATAAACCATTGCGGTAAATTGGCAAGTTCTTAACCCAAGTGATGGTAAGCTGACTGGAATTAATTGGGGTTGCCAAATTACCCAATTGAGGATTGTTCTGGAAAGGCTGTACAATACCAGTCACTAGAGATTCGTTATTAAACTGAGTGTCTCCATAGAGGGCACCGGGATTGAACTTCATATTACTGAAGACAAATCCACTGGCGATCGCTCTAGCTCTGAGACCATGCCAAAAGTGACCTGCCAGTAGCAGACAGGCAAAGATGAGTTGGAACAACATCAGCCAGGTGCGAGGAGTGATTGTACCATCAACATTAGTCACACCTACAGGACCATAAAATACTGAAGGATAGACTGTATCATTCACCCAGACAAAGTAGGCTGCGAAAAAACCCATATAAGCCAGAGCTGCCTGACTATAGGCAAGATATGCCTCTCCCGACCAGACAAAAAGACCCTTAGCCCATTTTGTAGGAGCAGTATTAATATGCCAGAGACCACCCAGAATACAGATACTACCAATCCAAATGTGACCGCCTATTACATCTTCTAAAGAGTTGACAGCAGCCATACCCTTCAACGTCCAGCCATCAGGGGTGATACCGACGAGGTAACCGAAGATAGTCTGTGGGTTGAGAGTGGGTTCAGTAATCAGTCGCACATTGGCGATCGCCGGGTCATACAAACCATCAAAATACATAGCTTTGGCTACTAGCAAAAATGCTCCCATCCCCAGTAGCAGTAGATGAATACCAAGGATAGTAGTCATTTTCTTGCCATCATTCCACTGATAGCCAAATCCCTTTTCATCAAGTTTGTCAGGTCCAAGCACGGCATGGAAAATGCCACCAGCGCCTAGAATTGCTGAACTAACGAGATGGATAACACCAATAGCAAAGTAGGGATAAGTATCAATAATTTCACCATTTGCGCCAACCCCTATACCCAGAGTCGCCATGTGGGGCAGCAAAATCAGTCCTTGGTCGTACATGGCTAGACTAGGATCGAATTTTGATAGCTCAAACAGAGTCATTGCTCCAGCCCCATAAACAAACAGACAGATACTTAAAATCACTACTAAGCCAGATGCACTACCACCTCCAGCCAGAAGAGCTTGGTCGGTGTTACGCAATGGTCCGAGCTTGAGAAAAGGCCCTAATAATAGGTAGCCATGAGCCATGCCAATTTCTAGACCCCGTGCAATAGGAGATAAACCATTGCGGTAAATTGGCAAGTTCTTAACCCAAGTGATGGTAAGCTGACTGGAATTAATTGGGGTTGCCAAATTACCCAATTGAGGATTGTTCTGGAAAGGCTGTACAATACCAGTCACTAGAGATTCGTTATTAAACTGAGTGTCTCCATAGAGGGCACCGGGATTGAACTTCATATTACTGAAGACAAATCCACTGGCGATCGCTCTAGCTCTGAGACCATGCCAAAAGTGACCTGCCAGTAGCAGACAGGCAAAGATGAGTTGGAACAACATCAGCCAGGTGCGAGGAGTGATTGTACCATCAACATTAGTCACACCTACAGGACCATAAAATACTGAAGGATAGACTGTATCATTCACCCAGACAAAGTAGGCTGCGAAAAAACCCATATAAGCCAGAGCTGCCTGACTATAGGCAAGATATGCCTCTCCCGACCAGACAAAAAGACCCTTAGCCCATTTTGTAGGAGCAGTATTAATATGCCAGAGACCACCCAGAATACAGATACTACCAATCCAAATGTGACCGCCTATTACATCTTCTAAAGAGTTGACAGCAGCCATACCCTTCAACGTCCAGCCATCAGGGGTGATACCGACGAGGTAACCGAAGATAGTCTGTGGGTTGAGAGTGGGTTCAGTAATCAGTCGCACATTGGCGATCGCCGGGTCATACAAACCATCAAAATACATAGCTTTGGCTACTAGCAAAAATGCTCCCATCCCCAGTAGCAGTAGATGAATACCAAGGATAGTAGTCATTTTCTTGCCATCATTCCACTGATAGCCAAATCCCTTTTCATCAAGTTTGTCAGGTCCAAGCACGGCATGGAAAATGCCACCAGCGCCTAGAATTGCTGAACTAACGAGATGGATAACACCAATAGCAAAGTAGGGATAAGTATCAATAATTTCACCATTTGCGCCAACCCCTATACCCAGAGTCGCCATGTGGGGCAGCAAAATCAGTCCTTGGTCGTACATGGCTAGACTAGGATCGAATTTTGATAGCTCAAACAGAGTCATTGCTCCAGCCCAGAGTACGATCAACCCTGCATGAGCAATGTGCGCTCCCAATAATTTTCCAGACAAGTTAACAAAGCGAAAATTACCTGCCCACCAAGAATAAGGTTCTTGGGAATCACTAACATAGTTCGCAACATCAACATTATTATCTGTGGAAAAGCCTAAAAACTTTAATGGATTTGATTTAGTTACAGTCATAACTAGCTTACTTGACCTCTTGTAAATGTGACTACTCTGCCTTCGGTGAAGCTATAACCTGCTGCCCGGAGGGCGTGGAATATATGTCCTTGCAGGAAGAAAAATCCTAACCAGAAGTGAGCATTTGCCAACCATACTCTTGCAGTCAAGGCTCCATCAGTACTAACAAACACAGGAAAGCGATCGAACACCAGAGTCAAAGTTGGTCCGAAAAATTCTGTGGGAAATACCAGGGAGTTAACGGACACAAACAATGTTGCGACAAATGCCATTAAGCTGACTGCGCCAATACTGTAAGACAAATATGCTTCTCCTGACCAGACAAATAAGCCTTTAGCCCAGTCAAAGGGTACGGTGCGAATATGCCAGATACCACCCAAAATGCAGATAGCACCAATCCAAATGTGACCGCCTACTACATCTTCTAAAGAGTTAACACCAGCCAGCCAGAAACGTCCTTCTGTACCGAAGAAGTAGCCGAAAATGGTAGTAGGATTTAGAGTGGGACTTGATATTACTCGTACATTTTGAACTACTGGATCGTATAACCCTCCAAATGCAATCGCTTTTGCTACAAGTAAAAATGCTCCGATTCCTAATAAGACTAAATGTATACCTAGAATAGTTGTCATTTTACCTGGATTATCCCAGCTATAGCCAAAGAAGGAAAATTTGTCTTCTAGTTTGGCTGGACCTCTGAGAGCGTGGAATATACCACCTGCTCCTAAAAACGCCGAACTAATCAAATGCAGTACCCCAATCACAAAGTAGGGGTAGGTATCAATGACACCTCCTTCACCAACTCCAAATCCCAAGCGGGCTAGATTAGGCAGTACAATTAAGCCCTGTTCGTACATTGGTAGGGAGGAATCAAAGTTGGCAACTTCAAACAAAGTAATAGCTCCAGCCCAGAGTACAATTAAGCCAGCATGGGCTACATGAGCGCCCAATAGCTTACCAGATAGGTTAACAAGCCGAGCATTACCTGCCCGCCAAGGGATTTGCAGATTCTCATCAGTTACGACAGTCATTACTATTGTTCTCCTTATATAATGATTGAACTTAGATTTTGACTTCTATTCAAGCAGGTGTAATAGGTGTAACATTCTTAGCCATAAAGTCAAAGAACGTTCCATAAAATACTTTACGAGTAGCAGCTCGCGCTCGGTAAGCGTGCCATAAATGTCCGAGCAAAGCTAGGAAACCTAATCCAGCATGAACGGTAGCAAGAGCAGTTCGCACAGAGTCGCTGCCAATAGGACTATAAAACACGCTAGGATAAACAGTTTCGTTGGTGGAGATAAAGACAGCTACGCTAAATCCTGCGATCGCAAGTGCCCCTAAACTGTAAGACAAGTAAGCCTCTCCGGACCAAATTAGTATTTGTTTTGCCCAACCCGTAGGTTTGGAAATAATGTGAAATAGACCACCAACAGTGCAGAGTAGGCTCACCCAGACATGACCACCGACCACATCTTCGAGATTATCTACGCTAGCCATGCCAGTAATTGTCCAACCATTAGGACTAAAGCCAAACAGATAACCGAAAATTCTTACGGGATCGAGATTAGGCTGTATTAACCTTACTTGTTCTATTAGTGGATCGTAAATACCACCTAAAACCGTTGCTTTAATGACCAATAGAGATGCTCCCACCCCCAACAGCACTAGATGAATACCCAAAATAGTAGTCATCTTGTTGCCATCTTCCCAGTCGTAGCCAAAACCTTTCTCATCAAGCTGTTTCGGCCCTAAAACTGCATGGTAGATACCTCCTGCTCCCAAAACAGCAGAACTGATGAGATGCAGCATACCGATGACATAGTAGGGATAGGTGTCGATTGTTTGTACCCCTGCTTCGATACCAATACCTAATGTTGCTAGATGAGGTAGTAATATTAGTTTTTGCTCGTAATTGCCAAGTGTTTGCATAGAGATTTGGTCCTCAGTCTGATGAAGATCAGTTAAAGAAGGCTCTATAGCAGTCCTAAATAATTTGTAAAAATCCCAAAGTAGAATAAAAATTTTGATGATGATTATTCCTTATACCTTTGCTCTGTTGGATATTTTCTACATAGCGGAAATAGGACTACTATAATTGAGCTTTATTATCAATAATTTTATTTGAACACAATTAATATTTTTTATCAACAATAAAATATGAAGTTTTATTAAGGGGTATCTGTTACATCAATTGAGTTGGGGTTGGAGAGCAAGTAAGAAATAGCAGGAAAATCTAGGAGATATATAAGAAACAATTAGTTTAGTAGTCCTAGTAGCAAGAAATGTTCATCATGCACAATCCTTTTTTTTATGGGTGATATTATTTATAATTTATTCAAAAAATCACCTAACATAACCTTAATTTTATTGATATAGATTCTTAATAAGTTCTTAAACATATTTTAGGACTTATATCATGTCCATTTGTTTAATAGCAGCCTGGGAAAAACCGATCCTCTGCACGGATACTAAATCTACTGAGAGCGTTCGCTAATGCCATTCGCCCCTACTCTCCTACTCCCCACTCCCAAATATATGATAAGTATTCAACCGGATTTAATATCATTAGTAATAACAAGCACGATCGATGTTTGTGAGAAATACTATCAGCAAATAGCTAGGCTATTTCTTAGGAGTTATATCAGACTTTTATCTATTGGGTAGTTCCTGCAATTTGTGAATATACTAGCGCATACTGCTATATCTTTAGTCATTGCTAAATCTTTCTCAATTCTCTTCCTTCGATGCCTCCTGACTCCTGACTCCTGAATTTCCCTCCTGGGAGGGGGAGGGGCGAGGGGTGAGTTGACTCCTAAAATAATTAAGATTAATATCATACACTAATTCACCAACGTCAATAATTTTTCAGCATCGATCAAACCAAAACCCCATTTTGGGTCGAAACTGCCAACAGGTTTTCCAGGAATAAAACTACTTGAATGCAAACGTTGCTTAATTTCTTCAGGGGTTAACTGCGGCTCCTTTTCCAACAGTAACGCTACCAACCCAGTAATAAACGGCGTTGCCATACTCGTACCTGCCATCACGTTATGAAACTGGTCAACTTGCATCATTGAGGAACAAGTAGAAGCAGACGACAACTGCAGCACCACGATTATGTCGAGAACCTTTCTCAGGATTAGCAAAATAACAAGAATCTGGCAAAACTTCCCACATCTTTTTTGTCACTGATAGAGGTCGATAGCAATCATAAACTTTTAAACCTAATCCTATTATTTTTAAATCTGCCTGGACTTGTGATAATTTTTCTGCTACTTCTTTTCTTCAAGCACATTTTGCTACAGGGTATAATTTTTGGTTGAGGAAATTATTTGTAGTGGCATAGCGAATATCTAAAATAATCTCATGATTCAGACAAACTCAAAACCAGTAACTTTTTGTTGGGTTTTGCTACCGCTCAACCCAACCTACATTTTTAAGCTTATTAGTCTACTAATAGGTAAGCTTGGTAAAGCATTAGCGATCGCTCCAATAGTTGCAGTAGTAGCACCACCAGTTGCTGTTGGAGCATTAGTTTCGTGATTAGCGCGTGATGAATTTTTACTAATTATCACCAAACTCATAGTTCCGCTCAACCCGGTCTTACTTTAATTGGGTGCAGTTAGCGGAACTACAAATTGAGATTTTTTCTTATAGAAACTTCAGTTTAGGAGCTACCGAAATTCTTAATTGGAATTACTGATTAATTCAGAACCAAAAACAATTTCACCAAATTATAGCGTTAAATTTGGTATGAATAAATAAGTAAGTTATAGCTTCAATAATTCAACCTAACTTGTAAAAACAGCCAAGTATTTTCTTGGTGTATCTTATCTTGATCGCTCAACATTTGAAAGTCACTATCAAGGGAAAAAATCTCTACATACTCAAAATAAAACTTCAAATACCTAATCTTTGATACACATCATCCAAATGTTTTAAATGATGTTTCGGGTCAAAACAAGCTGCAATTTCTGCCTCAGATAACTTACTTTTAATTTCTTCATTTTTGCAAATTAAATCCTGAAAATTACCATTTGGTTGATTCCAAGCTTGATGGGCGCAAGACTGAACAATTTGATAAGCATCCTCTCGAATCATGCCTTTTTCTACTAATGCCAAAAGCACTCGCTGACTAAAAATTACCCCTCCATAAACATTCATATTTCGCTTCATGTTTTCTGGGTAAACTAACAAATTTTTGACTAAATTAGTAGTTTCTTTGAGCATAAAATGAGTTAAAATGCAAGCATCCGGCAAAATCACTCTTTCAACAGAACTATGGGAAATATCTCGTTCGTGCCAGAGAGCAACATTTTCCAAAGCGGCAACGGCATGACCCCGCACAATTCTCGCCATTCCCGTTAACCTTTCCGAACGAATGGGGTTGCGTTTGTGGGGCATGGCGCTCGAGCCTTTTTGACGCTTAGAAAAATATTCCTCAACCTCTAAAACATCGGTACGTTGAAGGTTACGAACTTCTACAGCAAAACGTTCTATAGAAGCAGTCAGCAACGCTAAAGTTTGCACATACTCAGCATGGCGATCGCGTGAAATTACTTGAGTAGATGCAGTATCCGGTTGAAGTCCCAGTTTTTGGCAGGCGATCGCCTCAACTCGTGGGTCAATATTTGCATAGGTTCCCACTGCTCCAGAAATCTTACCCACAGCAATATTATCACGCATTTTTACCAATCTCTGGCGGTTGCGACAAACTTCTGCCAACCATCCTGCCAACTTAAAACCAAAAGTTATAGGTTCCGCATGAATACCATGGGAACGACCTACCATCACAGTTTCCCGATGCTGTTGTGCCTGATAGCGAATTGCTTGTCCCAACTCTTCAACACATGACAACAACAGATCCAGACTCGCAACCATCTGTAATGCTAATGCAGTATCCAAAACGTCAGAACTTGTCAACCCTAAGTGAATATACCGCCCAACATCACCAACATACTCATTCACATTTGTCAAGAAAGCAATCACATCATGGCGGACTTCTGCCTCAATTTCGAGAACCCGCTTTGGGTCAAAATTAGCCTTGGCCTTGATTTCTTCTACTGCCTCAGCAGGTATGTACCCAAGTTCTGCCTGAGCTTCACAGACAGCTATTTCTACTTGTAACCAAGTTTTTAGCTTGGCATTCTCAGTCCAAAGTTCACCCATTTCGGGCAAGGTGTAACGTTCAATCACACTCTATAATAAAATTAAAACAACCGTTACATTGTATAGCAGGGAACAGGGAACAGGGGACAGTTGGAAAAAAATTTTCTAGTCTAAGATTCGTCATTAGTCTATGTCCTAACCAATTCTTTCTAACTATACTATTGACAACCACAAATGGGGAAAACTGAAAAATTATAGCCCTACGCGCTAGGGAGTAGGGATCAGGGAATAGGGAATCACAAACTGTAAAAGGATTTTAGGATTGAAAAATGTCCTAACCAAGTTCTTGTAGTATTACAACGCATCTAAATTTTTTTACCAACGATCAAGATTTATCGTCCAAAAAGACACTCCGCGATGGGGGTGAAACTATATTAGAGGGATAGAATTCTGTTCTACTTGCGCGATCGCTTAATTCGATTAATTTATACCAATTACCATGAATTAATGCTTAACTTAGGTAGCATTTAAATTATTAAAGAAGCACCTCAGCGTTCAGCTTTTCCTGCGGAATGCTGCGCAAACAGCTTTCAGCAGATTTTTTTTGAGATGTTCTCGTTTGCGGAGCATTCCGGAAATACGTTGTACTGTGTAAGTGGTAATTCTGATGTTTATTTCTCCCCCACTCCCCCACTCCCTGACTCCCGTACTCCCCCACTCCTCCACTCCCTTGTGTTGTTCAATCAATCAAAATATCTTCCTGAGATTCTTGAGAATCATGTAATCAGTTTAAATCTGGAATTTCATCAAGAACTTGTTTGATAGACTCCTCCCATAACTTTCGCACTTTAGCTAAATGAAGGATCGCCCAGACGCATTTGCAGGCGATGCCGAATTTGAAAACTATCCTTTTCATACATCACCAAATTAATCGGAGGTCCCACAGAAAGATTAGATTTCATTGTAGAATCTAGAGAAACTAAAGCACATTTAGCAGCAGCTTCTAAAGAAGTATAAAAACTTAAAGCACGGTCTAAAATTGGTTTGCCATACTTAGTCTCACCTATTTGTAGAAAAGGTGTTTCTTTTGTAGCAGAAATACAATTCCCTTGAGAATAAATCAAAAATAATTCAGGATCTTGTCCTTTAATTTGACCCCCTAGTAATATACTGCATCCAGTGTCAATTCGATCCTTTTGTAGCCAAGAGCGGTCTTTTTCTTGAATCTGTCGAATTTTACTCCCAATATAGCGAGCAATTTCGTAAAGGGTAGGAATAGTATGAAGATTAGTATCCTCAGAAATCTTGAAGTCTTTTTTTAGTTCAGTGATTACTCCTTGAGTAATTGACAAATTTCCAGAAGTGCTGATGAGGATAACCCGCTCTCCAGTCAGAGAAAAATCAAATAGCTTCAGGTAAGTGGAAATATAGTCTACTCCCGCATTAGTACGAGAGTCAGAGGCCATTTAAATACCAGATTCAGTAATAATACCAAGGCAATAAGTCATATATTAAGTAACTCAACCGCTTCGCGGAAGCCAAAAATGACTAAGTAATTCTGAGCAAACATTTCGCTGCGAAATGTTATGCAAACAGAATTAAAGACATACTCAAGATAGTCAAAAGTTTAAAATTGAAAGTCAAAAGTCAAGTAAATATACTTCATATACTCTTTTTTTGACCTTGTTTAAGTATTTTTGCAAAATTTTTGTGATTTTGTTGTGCAGGATGCAATTTTTTTAAGAATTTATGAGTACCCTCTTATAGATAATTTAACTAATTTAGGTAATTAAACTCATTCATCTGAAAAATCATCCTTATAGGTATAGCCATAAGACGTAATAAATGTTAACATTCTTAACATAGTATTGAGTAGTGTAAAGGCCATCATAATTATCTGAATAGATAAGAAACGAAAAAGCTGTACTTTAGGCCAATCCAATCTGGATTCTGTACTAAAGCACTTGAATCTTAGTCAAAATCTAATCTAAATTCTCAAAAAATAGTAAAACTTCTTTTATTGTCCACAAATTCTTACAAATAGATTCAAAAGATAAAAGATAATTTGGTTTTTTGACCAGATCTAAAATCTCAGAAATATCAAATTTATAATTTAGAATTTCTGTAGGCCAAATTAATTATATCAAATGGCCATAGAACAAACTTCTTAAAAAAAATCCAAGGAAAGCGCAATACCCGCCCGCTTTTCTTGCTAACTCAAAACAGGGCGCTCGAAACCCTACCAGTAGAGATATCTAGCGGGAGAAGAGTTATGAAGACAAAAATCTCAGACACCGATTCTGTACGCACTTACCTCAGAGAAATTGGCCGTGTCCCCCTATTAACCCATGAAGAAGAAATTCTTTATGGAAAACAAGTACAACGCTTCACAGCTTTGCATGAAGTAAATAAGACCCTCACCGAAAGTTTAGGCCGCGAACCGACAATAGCAGAATGGGCTGAGGCCACAAACTTATCTAGTCATGAATTGCAGCGAATTGTTCGCGAAGGTGAAAGAGCCAAACGAAAAATGGTGGAGGCCAATCTACGATTGGTAGTATCTGTTGCTAAAAAGTATATCAAACGAAATGTAGATTTGCTTGACTTAATACAGGAAGGCACTATCGGTATGCAGAGAGGGGTAGAAAAATTTGACCCTACCAAGGGCTATAGATTTTCCACTTATGCTTATTGGTGGATTCGCCAGGCCATAACTAGGGCCATAGCAGAAAAAGGTCGTACAATTCGTTTGCCGATTCACATTACAGAAAAGCTGAATAAGATCAAAAAAGCCCAACGCCAACTAACTCAAGAGTTAGGACGCTCTGCCACTACCCATGAAATAGCAGAAGAACTAGGTTTCACTCCAAAACAAATTCGTGAATGTTTGGAACGCGCTCGCTTACCTCTATCACTAGATTTACGGGTAGGGGACAATCAAGATACGGAGTTAGGAGACCTACTAGAAGATACAGGAGCTTCTCCAGAAGATTATGCTCTCCAATCTTCCATGCGTAGTGATTTAGAATCAATTATGACTGACCTGACTCCCCAACAAAAGCAAGTTTTGGCATTAAGATTTGGCTTAGAGGATGGACAAAGTATGACTCTCTCAAAAATTGGCGATCGCCTAAATATTAGTCGTGAAAGAGTACGACAAATAGAAAGAGAAGCTCTAAGTAAACTTCGTAAAAGAAAACAAGATATGAATGATTATTTAGCTAGTTAACTTTTCTGGCGGAAAGTCCCCACCCTATAATATTTGATTCAGAGCCCTATGGGAGAGCCATAATATGGAATACTAATGGGCATAGGGGGAAGACATTACCTCTATACAAGCTGCAACTCTTCTGCGGGTTAATCCCGCGTTGTTGCTCAAGTGTAGCGTCGGGAGTTTATCAAAACCTATCTAAAATGGAGCGAGAGGACTCTCGGTATAATCTTAGATTTACCGGAAGGTGAATCGTGACCAAAATAAAAACAGATACTGACCTTGATTTGCAAGAGTCTAACTTAACACCACTCATCTGGCAAAAGGCAAGAGAAAATATATCTAATTCAATCGTTTTATCGGAATAGTATTTGCTTGCCCACTTAATTTTTTTAAGAAGATTGCTACTTGTACACCACTACCGAATTATGTTATAATCACGAAATAATGCGTCATGTGTCAGTTGCAAAAGTGATTTGTCATTGAGGTGTTACTGCCGCCTTTACAGATAGTGGTTCAACAAATTGACTGTGTAGGCGCACTGTCGGGGGTTGGAAACAATCTAGATAAGTGCCACTCAAGCAGTAAACCTAAATCATGAGGTTTGGGAATTCCTCGTTATAATCGAGCGACTTAACGAGTGAGGATGTCAATAACCCTGTAAAGAAATAGAACAAGAAGCAGAGGAAATAAAATACTTTTTCTCTGCTTTAGCTTTCTCAGATTCTAAATCAATTTATCAATCATATCATGTCCATTGGTATAGTTTGTATAAAAACTTGGTAAATCTCTACTTTTTCTTTCTTCCTTATAGTTCATAAAATATTGCTACAGTCACAACATAGGGAACAGGGAACAGGGAAAGAAAAACAGGATTAAAAAGAGGAAAAAGTGTTGAATTTTTATAATTTATGGAATTGATGATTTTTTATTGTCGGAATCAATTACCAATTAAGATGTCACTACCTTTTTTGAATTTGTTATTGCTTGCACTCGATCATACCGATGCTGTCGGACTTGAGTTATATTGACATTTAAAGCTTCAAAATGTATTATTACATAATATATACTTATAGAGCCTATTAAAATGATATGCAAATTTTGTCCCAACCAATGGTTAATATTCTAGCTGCCATAATTTCTACGCACATTTTAAGCTAGCTTTTAAATAATGGACATTGGAAATACCTGAAGTAATAATTTCGGTTATATCTACTTTGATGTGACAATTATGCTGTTACATTAGTTTATAGGAAGTAAGAATATTAACAACCCCAATATATTATGTGGTTAAGTCAATCAACCACATTTGATTTGTCGATATAAACAAAGTTTCTGAAACGGAGTTAGTAAAGTGACCAATAGAAGAAATCAAACCCGAGAGTTTTTTGAAGAAAGTTCAGAAGGAAGTAATTTACTCTGGGAATATGTCCAATCTATGAGTTCAGACACAGTTTCTCAATTATCAAAGCCAAATTCTCAAGAAGTTTTTCAAGTGATGGAAAGAAACATTGTTGGACTTTTAGGCAATCTACCCTCAGAACAATTTAATGTAAGTGTAACAACCAGTAGAGAAAATTTAGGTAAGTTATTAGCTTCAGCAATGATCAGTGGTTATTTTCTCAGAAATGCTGAACAGAGAATGACATTTGAAAAATCTTTGCCAGGAAATCAAATCAGCAATAATGAAGGTTAATTAATTAAGTTTTGATCGTCCTCTTGGTTAATTAACCAGGGGATTTTTGTTTGAAATAGAAAAGATTAAAATATGATATTGCCTCATAAGTTAATTGGTGTTGCTGTCATCTGGAATGAAGCAGGACAAATTTTAATTGATAAACGACTACCTGGGGGTGCATTTGGCGGTTTATGGGAATTTCCAGGTGGCAAAATAGAAGCAGGGGAAACAATAGAAGATTGTATTAAAAGAGAAATCTTAGAGGAGTTAGGAATTGAGATTGCAGTAGAAGAACATTTAATTACTATAGAACATAGTTATTCTGAAGTTAAAGTAACACTTCATGTCTATCATTGTCGCTATTTGCGGGGAACACCAAAAACTATAGAATGTGATGAGTTTAAGTGGGTAACTTTAGATAATATCGAGCAATTTACATTTCCTCAAGCAAATAGTCAGATTATTACTGCTCTGAAAAAAAATCCACATTAATTGACATGCTCTACGGTCTGTTTCGACTGTCGCCGACATATTTACAGCAATTAAATTCAGCAATTAAATTAAATACATCAGGACTTACGCAAAGACACTATATATAGCGCATGGTAAATAGAGCGATTGCTGACGCAAAGCTCCGCTAACGCTATGATTTTTGTCAGCGATCACCTACTATTTTTGATTCTATATCTATCCATAAAAACTTAAATAACCGTCATTTTAATTGTAGGATATGGCGTTGGTGAATCAAGCTATGAAACCTAAATTTAGCCAAATATAAAATGTTTTTCAGTTAATAGTTAGACAATTGCCATTCAAGCACAATCATAACCACGCATCACCAACGCCTAGGATATTTGAGCTCTGATACTAGATATTTGGATAATAATTGATGTTTGAGTTGATAAATAGTCAGGACTTAGGGAAAGACACTATATATGGCGCATTGCAAATAGAGCGATTGCTGACGCAAAGCTCCGCTAACGCTATAATTTTAACAGAGCGATCGCCCAGTATTTCTGATTCTATATCTATCCATAAAAACTTAAATAACCGTCATTTTATAGCAGTTTTCATTAACATAGAATACAGTTATTAAGTCTGTAATTATTAAACTTCAAAGATACTTATATTTTGTCTGTAGTTTACCTTTTGCTCTGCAACATATAAAGCGGAGCTTTGCGGGAGCAAAAGACGGATTCCGACCGCTTGCGTCTGTCGCTGACGCGGGGTGGCACCGCTGTTCCCTGTTCTCTATTCCCTAAAAGCATAAAACTTTGTACCTTGTACCTTGTACCTGATCAACTCGAAAACTGCTGTAATATAAAATCCGGTTATATAGTTATCGCACTCTCTACTTCCATTCAATGCACACATAAAATGCCGGAATATCCCCAGATTTTTCCCTCCTTTCTGCTTCCTTTCTGCTTCCTTTCTCCTGACTCCTGAGTTATACGATAACTAATTATCCGAATACTATATAAATGTTTCATACCATGGAACTTCCCTAAAACATCCATGACGTTGCTAGCAAAATCTTGCCAGATATAGTAAGCTAGTGCAAACAAATTTAGGGAGATACATTAGCAAAACACCCTACTTGTCCTCTAGTTAATTTGGCAAAATGTCCCAAACTACTCAAGCACTCTCAAAACCAATATTGGCTGAACCTGGATCGTCTTACATGAACAACCATCCTCAAGAGTCGCAAGAGTGGGTGGAAGTTTTAGTTGATGTTCCTTTCAAAACTTCAACAGATGATGCTGAAGATGAGGAAAAGTTATTTACCTACAAAATACCTCCCGATCTGGACATTCAACCAGGAGACATTTTAACAGTACCCTTTGGCAGTCAACAGGTAGGGGCGATCGCCATTCGCAAAACCTCCCAACTACCAGAAGGGTTAACGAGCGATCGCATCAAAAATGTATCGGACATTATTACTAGAGGTTTTTTCCCTCCCACTTATTGGCAACTTATAGAAAAAGTTGCTAGTTATTATCAAACACCTATTATTAGAGTTATTCGCACCGCTCTACCACCAGGGTTACTCAAACGTAGTCAACGACGCATCCGCATTATAGAAGAAGCAATACCAACAGGTGCAGAAATTTTTCTCAATGCTACCGCTAAAAAAATTCTGGAAGTTCTGCAAAATTCTAAAACCAAAGATTACACCTGGCAATATATCCAACGTCAAGTCAAAAGTGCTAACAGAGGATTAAAAGATTTACTCCAACGAGGTTGGGTAGAAAGTTATCTCGAACCTCCTTCTCCTCCAAAACCAAAATTGAGACAAGCTGTAACTTTAGTTGTTCAAAACTTACCGAGAGATTTAACCCCACGTCAACAAGAAGTAATGGAAGTACTACGGCGAAACGGTGGGGAAACATGGTTAACTGAATTGCTTAACAGTTGCAAAACTAATTCTTCTGTGGTCAGAAAACTAGAAGAAAAAGGCTATGTCATCATAGAAGCACAGGAGGTGTTGCGACGAGAAGAGGGTAGAGGCAATATCAGAGATGAAATCAAAATACTGACCCCATATCAAGCAGAAGCATTAACAACTATTACCCAAATACAAGAATTTGCTCAAGTGCTGTTGCATGGAGTTACGGGGTCTGGAAAAACAGAAGTATACTTACAGGCGATCGCTCCCATCCTGGAAAATGGCAAATCTGCTCTTGTACTTGTTCCTGAAATTGGTCTAACACCCCAACTGACCGATAGATTTCGCGCTCGTTTCGGAAACAAAGTCTACGTTTACCATAGCGCTCTGTCTCCGGGGGAACGTTACGATACCTGGCGTAATATGACATGGGGTATTCCTCAAGTTATTATTGGCACTCGCTCCGCCATCTTTGCTCCATTACCAAAATTAGGTTTAATTGTATTAGACGAAGAACACGATAATAGTTTCAAACAAGACCGCCCCACTCCTTGTTATCATGCTCGCACCGTAGCAAAATGGCGAGCTGAACTCGAAAACTGCCCATTAATATTAGGTTCCGCAACACCCTCTTTAGAAAGTTGGTTAGAAACAAGAGAATACCACCCAGAAAACTTGAGTCAAGGAGATCTTAATCTAGGAGAAAATGTAGATGAAAATGTTTCCCCAAAACCTAACACCCAAAACCTAACACCTAAAACCTACTACCTGTCATTACCAGAGCGCGTCCACTCACGACCAATGCCACCTATAGAAATAGTGGATATGCGCCAACAACTGCGACAGGGAAACCGGACAATGTTCAGCTATCCTCTACAAGAAGCACTGCAACAGTTACAGGAAACAAAACAACAAGGCATTTTATTCATCCACCGTCGCGGTCACAGCACATTTGTATCTTGTCGTAGTTGCGGTTATGTAATGGAATGTCCCCATTGCGACGTTTCACTTTCCTATCATTATACTCACGAAGGGGGGACTCAACTGTTACGTTGTCATTACTGCAATTACACTCAACTACAACCCCAACGTTGCCCTGAATGTGATTCTCCTTTTTTTAAATTTTTTGGCAGTGGTACTCAAAAGGTAACTCAAGAGTTAACTAGACAATTTCCCGATTTACGATGTATTAGATATGATAGCGACACTACTCGCACCAAAGATGCACATCGAATATTGTTAACTCAGTTTGCTAATGGAGAAGCAGATTTATTAATTGGTACTCAAATGTTGACCAAAGGTTTAGATTTAGCCCAAGTAACATTAGTAGGAGTTGTTTCTGCCGATGGGTTACTACATTTTTCAGATTATCGTGCCAATGAACGTGCTTTTCAAACATTGTTGCAAGTAGCGGGACGTGCTGGTCGTGGAGATAATCCGGGGCAGGTAATTATTCAGACTTATACTCCCGAACATCCTGTGATTCAAGCAGTGCAACGTAATGATTATGAGTCTTTTGTGGAGACTGAATTACAGACGAGAGCAGAGTTACTATATCCTCCTTATGGGCGGTTAATTTTGTTGCGTTTGAGTAGTTATGACCCGACTGAAGTAGCGGTAACTGCTCAAAAGTTAGCAAGTGTGTTAATGGAAAAAGCGGAAGCAGGAAAATACGATTTATTGGGGCCTGCACCTGCTCCTATTGCTAGAGTCGCTAATCGTTATCGGTGGCAGATTTTGTTAAAATTATTATCGGGATGTGAGGATGTACCCGATTTGACTAAGTTGATTAATTTTTGCCCGCCAGCGGTAAGTTTAACTGTGGATGTCGATCCGATGAGTTTGTGATAAATTTAGTTTGCGCAACTACTTCGGACTATTAGTTATTGTAAGTTATTGCGACTGGAACGGAGAGGAGGGAAGCAATCTCAGGGATTGTGGTGGGCCTCCTATTTAGTTTATCGAACATAAGTATTATGAAGATTTGATGAAGTAGGCAAAATGTAGTTGACACCTGGGGGGGGAGCATATAGGATAGGGAGGAATTTGATAACAAAGACAACGGAGAAGACAGTGGTTCAGCTTACCTGTTTACCACTAATACTCAATCAACACCTGACCCTAAATCAACACCAGAACCATCATCACTCTTAGGAATAGCAGGCACCGTTGCGATCGCAGCCTTATCCCGAAAAAAGCAGCAGAAAAAATAACAAGAAAAATTTCTCATAGCTAACTTATCAAGCACGGAATTCAGCTTCTAAATCTTTGCTTGATTTTTTTTGAGAGTTCTACTTATATTTTCACAACTTACGCACGGAAACTAAATATAGTGATAGCGAAGGACATTAATCCCTACATATAGCCTTTTCAACGCATATTTGCCCCCCGTCCTGAAAATGCTATAAAAAACTTGTAAATAATATAGATGGAAAAAATCCATCAAAACTGGACATAGCCATAATTCCTAGCTTTTTTGCCTAGCAATAGCTAGTGCTTACACAGCAAAAGTTTGTAGGACTATTGTAGCAGTTCCAAAATGGAACTCAACACAAAGCATAATATTTTCAGTAAACACTTATACATGAGAACAAACTAAAAATATGGTAGATGTTTTCTTTAATACTTGGGATAATGGGGGATTAAATAATTCACGCTCTATAGACACAAGCGATCCTACTTATGTAATCGTACATGGTTTCCAAAGTACGGGTGGAAATCCAGGTAATAATTTCACCCCTCAAAGTTGGATGTCAGAAATGGCACAAAATATACGAGATTTGGAAGGCAATGATGCTAACATTTTGTTAGTAGATTGGCAAGAAGGCGCTAATACTCTCAATTATTTTGCTGCTGCTGATAGAGTTGATGATGTGGGAGTTGAGGTAGCAGACTATTTGTTGAGTCAAGGTGTTAATCCTACCGATACTACTCTTATCGGTCACAGTTTAGGTGCTCATGTGATGGGTGAAGCAGGAGAAGAATTTCGCGAACGAAGTGGCGAAGTCGATCAACTTATTGGTCTCGATCCAGCAGGTCCTGAGTTTGAAGGAGGTTGGTTCTCTAGTGCTAACCCCACAGACGATCGCTTAGATCCAAGTGATGCGGATAGAGTTGTTGCTTTCCATACAAGCAGTACATTGGGATACGATGACCCATTAGCTGACTTAGATGTATATATTAACTGGGACGATCTATTCCAACCAGGTTCCTTTAGTTTTGTAGGTAATCACAGCTACGCTCACACATTGTATAACGATCTATTAGATGGGTTCACATTCCCGCAAAGTGACGACACTACTTTATCACTCTCAACTATTAATGGTAACACGACAGGTTCAGTATTTGTAGATACTTTCGCTGTATAGTCTAATGGATAAGGTGACACTGTTTTCCTAATCAAGGCAATAACAACTGTAGCATTAGCAATGCTTTGCCTGAAAAACTAACAAAAAAATAGTGGTTTGCATATAAATTAATCACAAACCGCTATATTTTTTTACCTATATTTCTCTTAAGATTCTGCTTGAGTTCTTTGTATTGCTTTCTCGATTTTTTCTACATCTTCTCCTTTACCTTGTTCTTTTAATAGGTCTCATATCAATTACCATGCATTAATGCTATACTTCCGATGAACTTCAGTTATTAAGTAATAATAATCGTTTAGTAATGTTTATAACGATTATCGGCATTAAACCAAGATATCTTACCTCTTTTCACCCTACTCCCTACTTCCTACTCCCTACTCTCAAGGAAATATTGTTTGTAACTGCTATCTAGAGAAAAGTTTTTATTGCTATCTCAATAGCCAAAATATCGTAAGTTGCAGTTAACCTTGTTGCCAAGAGGTACTAATTCTATTGTGAGGCAAAAACTATCAACAAATTCTAACCGTATTGTTTCCCCTCGCGATAACTGGTGGATTTTTGTAGGTAAATCTTCTTCCAGGAGCATAGAGATATCGGGGTCTAAAAATACTTTGATTTGTTCTTTGCCTATTTCGATCAAGATGGGGCGATCGCACCAGTAACAAAAACGCCTAATTCCCATTTCAAAATAAGACAATTCTCCTAAGACATCTTCCGGAGGAGCAGCAAATTTTTCTAATAAAAGTTCTCCTCATCTGATTTGAAATTTATCTTTTCCCTTATGGGTTTAATACCCCACCGTCAACGGGGGTGCTTAAAATTGTTTGGGGTTAGAATCCCAAACAATTTTCCCTTCTGCCTTCTGCCTTCTGCCTTCTGCCTTCTGCCTTCTGCCTTCTGCCTTCT
>NZ_RCBY01000259.1 GCF_003838195.1 Okeania hirsuta | reverse complement strand
TTATATCGTTTGTGTAAACCCAAGGGTGAATATCTACAGGAAATGATGGTTTTTTTCTTGCGAGGGTAGCCTTCTTCCCTCTTCCCTCTTTCTTCTTCCTTCTTCCTTCTTCCTTACCTTTGCTATACAAGACCGATGCTACCGGACATGATATAAATAGTCGTAACAGCTTGCAAATAAAATAGGTAGTATTAATACTGCCTATTTAACCCACATTCCGCACTTCAAAATGTAGTACAAAAATACCGTAAGAAAGCCTAAACTCCAGACCAAAATTTGTAAGGACAATCTCGCGTAATGGTGAAAATATATATTTTTAATTTCTTCCTCCACTCCCCACACTCCCCTCTCCGCGTCCCCGTGTCACCGCGTCTCCGTGTCAAATCTTAAAAATCTCCCCCACTCCCCACTCCCTACTCCCTCCCCTTCATCCCTTGACCTGCTAACCATCCAGTTGTCCATGCGCTTTGAAAATTAAAGCCTCCTGTAACTCCATCAATATCCAATATTTCACCAGCAAAATATAATCCCTGACAACAACGACTTTCCATAGTTTTAAAATTAATTTCTTTCAAATTCACCCCACCACAAGTAACAAACTCTTCCTTAAAAACCCCTTTACCCTGAACTTGATATTTACCTTGAGTTAATTCTAAAATCAACTTGTTAATAGCTTTCTTTGATAACTCCCCCCAACGTTTTTGCGGGTCAATATCCGCGGCAATAATTAAACTTTCCCACAAACGGCGCGGTAGAGAAAACGGACAACTATTAACGATCGCTTTCTTTTCCTGAGTTTTAAGTGCTAATAACTGTGTTCTTATATCTTCTGAGTTAAGGTGGGATAACCAATTAATCAATAAATTAGCTTGATAGTCATTTTCATGGAGAAATCTTGCACCCCAGGCGGATAATTTCAAAATTGCCGGACCACTTAAACCCCAGTGAGTCAGAAGTACAGGTCCTATCTGTTTTAATTTAGCCATCGGCAGTTGTAAACAAACATTCTCAACCGAAATACCTGCCAACCCTTGGAAACGTCGGTCAGAAATCTTGAAAGTAAATAGAGAAGGTACAGGTGCCGCAACCTGATGACCCAATGCTTTTGCCCAACGATGACCAAGAGGACTACTACCAGTTGCTAGAAGCAGGCGATCGCATTCCACAATTTCTCCCGATTTTAATCTGATTTCAAATAAATTATTATCCCCCACCGTTGACTTTCGTGCTAAAGAAACCACTGCTGCACCCGTGCGAATATTCACACCTCGGTCTAATGCGACCCTAGTTAAACACTCAACAATTGTAGCAGAATCATTAGTAGTGGGAAACATCCGTCCATCTGCTTCTGTTTTTAACTGTACGCCCCTCGCAGTAAACCATTCCACAGTATCACGAGCCTGAAATTGACTAAATGCACCCCGAAGCGCTTTACTTCCCCTGGGGTAATTTTGAACAAAAATTCCTGGGTCGAAACAGGCGTGAGTAACATTGCAACGACCACCGCCAGATATACGAACTTTAGCCAGAGTTTGTCGCCCTGCTTCTAAGATGGTGACATCAGTGTGGGGGGTGCTGCAGGCGATCGCTCCAAAAAAACCTGCCGCTCCCCCACCTACAACTACAATTTTAAGAGGTGGGAAAGACATTTTAGGTGTTGCTGAATTAGTATATGATATTAATCTTGATTACTTAGGAGTCAGGAGTTAGGAGGGAAGAAAGAGGAGTAGAAGGAGAAAGTTTTTTGTTTGCTGGCGCACAACGCATGTTAACGTGTAAGCGGAACTGAGTTCTATGGCGCTCTTATCCGGACACGATATCATAGCTCAAATCACCAACCCCAACATTTTATACATATTAGACATCTCCAATAATAAAAAATAAAATCAATTATCGCAGATAAATCATCAATTCTTTCCCTCTACTCTGTACGGACGTTGCATGCAACCTCCCTACTTCCTACTCCCTCTTTTCCGGAGAGGTTTATTAGTTACTCCTCTACTGGTTCAAAATCATCTTTACCAACCTCGCAAACTGGGCAAACCCAATCATCAGGAATGTCTTCAAAAGCTGTTCCTGCTGCTATTCCTGAATCTTCGTCTCCTTCTTCTGGGTCATATATATATCCACAAGCATTACAGACATATTTTTTCATTTTAATCTATTCCTCTCTAATAGTTCACCTGGATTTTACAAGCTTGTGGGTTAGAGGTTCCACTGTCAGATTGCAAAGTTTTGTTAACTTTTTGGGTTGTCCTGCTCGCGTAATAGACATCTGGTAAAAATCAAAAATCAAATCAATTATCGTACAGAAATTATCAGTTCTTTCCCCCTCCATACCTATTCCCTATTCCCTATTTCCTCTTTTGGAGGAGATGTCTAGAAGAGATATATTTTTTAATTTCTTCCAAAACTCCCCACATTCCCCTCCCAGGAGTGGTTAGGGGTGGGTCCCCAAACTCCTCACACTATCTCTACCATTACTATGCACCACCACCACTTTTTGATGGTCTTTTACTCACTTCGGTCAAAGTAGACCAAAGCAAGAATGTTTTCCGGAATGTCTGTACTGTTAATTGTAGTTTTGGCTTTGTGGTTTATCTATCAGGATTTACGCATAACCACCACATATAGGGTGAACCGCTGTTCGCCCCTACAAATGGTGTATAATTTCGTATTTTGCGTAAGTCCTATCTATCTGAAAAATGGGAGATGAAGGGTAATTTTTACTACTGTCTTCTGACTCTTTTCTTCAAGATATCTAAATATGTGTTTTTACAGGTAGATGTATGAATTTAATTTGAATTTGCAACAATTACTAATTGTTAAATTAAATCAGCTTTGACCAGAATTTAATTCTAACAGGACTTACGCAAATTATTAGACAATACGCTATCCGTAGGGGGTAAATGCCTATCTGTAGGGGGTGAATGGCATTCTCCCCTACTAGATATAACGGTTCTGCGTAAGTCCTGTCTAAATAAAAAAAAACTAATAAAATAGGTAACAAATGGAAACTGAACTCACGCCCAATGGTAATAACTTGCTCGCCACCGATAATACAGAAGCGATCGCTCTTTCTCCTGGAGAACTCGCTAATTTTCCCGATGGGTTAGCTGCTCTTAGTGGCAACGATACAGTTACGGGGTCTTCAGACTCGGAATTCATCCTGGGAAACCGGGGTGAAGATAGCCTTATTGGGGGGGGAGGCAACGATACTTTAATGGGTGGGAAAGACAATGATACAGTAGAAGGTGGCAATGGTAACGACTTAGTTCGTGGCGATCGCGAAGCTGATGTTGTTAGAGGGGGCAATGGTGGGGATAGTTTATTTGGAGGCAAAAATAACGACCGCCTCTTTGGGGATGGGGGCAATGATATTTTATTTGGCGATCGGGATAATGATACTCTCAGTGGTGGTTTGGGACAAGATACTCTCAATGGTGGAGCAGGTAGCGATGTATTTGTCTTAGAAAATGGTGCAGGTGTGGATGAAATAGCTGACTTTGAAAATGGTATCGATATAATTCAACTACCCGATGGTTTAAGTTTTGACAATATTAGTTTACAAAGTAGTCAGCAAAACACGGTGATTATTGATCGCCTCACTGGAGAAACTATAGCGCAAGTAAATAATGTATCTGTAGGGAGTCTCAGCAGTGCCAATTTTTTATTTGAATCCTCTTCAAATACTGAAACAGGTAATCAAAATTTCATTAATAGAGTTGTTGAACTGACCAACCAAGAGCGCACCCAGTTGGGTTTGTCTCCCCTGAGTACAGACCCATTGTTAGGTCAGGCGGCGCAAACTCACACAGAGAATATGGCACTGCAAGATTTTTTCGAGCATACAGGGTTAGATGGTTCGTCGGCAGGCGATCGCATTGAAGCTACAGGTTACGACTTTTCAGCTTGGGCAGAAAATATTGCGGTAGGGTATTTGACACCGGAGGAGGTAGTAGAAGGATGGATGAATAGTCCCGGACATCGCGCCAACATTCTAGATCCAAATTTGCAGGAAATTGGTGTTGGTTACTATTTCTTGGAAAACGATACTGGTAGCGTTAATTTCAACCATTATTGGACACAAGTATTTGGAACATCTTTTTAGATGGGTTGATGGGGAGATGGGGAGATGGGGAGATGGGGAGATGGGTTGATGGGGAGATGGGGAGATGGGGAGATGGGGAGATGGGGAGATTGGGTATCTTGAAGTATTTTCAATTATTGCCTCTATCCCATTTACTGGTGTTTGCCTCTAAACTGCAGCAAGATATGTTGGTGCCGGAGCGGCATACTTCGTAAACGAGCAATGTGGAAATCGTGGTTTTAACCCGATAGAAAGCTCCTCTGAAAAATCCACACGACTTTAGTCCATGGAGTGTCAAATAACAAAAGTAACGACTTCCTCTAATATCAGAAGTCGTTACCCAGAATCGATCGCCTCAATCTAGAAAATCTGAATAGATTTAGAAAAGACCATTATTGTTGTAATCGTCTAGAGCAGTGTGAATTAATTCACCGCCATTAGGCACAATTGGATTAGATTCAGTCCAGAAATCAGAATTAGCTGGAACAGCATAAGTTGATGCCTCTAGGATGAGGTCTCCGTCACCAATACCATCCAAATTTTCATCTGGTGTATGCTCCTGAATCCACGCAATACCATTATCGATATCATCTGTTGGTGCTGGGTTAAAAGCAGTGAAATTCAACCAAGAAGCAACTAAGGAGCGATCGAGAGTGTACCGCTTGTCGTTTTTCTGCTCTTTTTGCTTGGCAGCAAGAATAGATTTGGCTTCGTTGAGACTGTAGAATATAGTGCTTTCACTCTCATCGGTAATACCATTCCGGTTGTAGTCACCCACAAGAAGTCCTGTCTGGTACGTTCCACTTACTGGATCGAGTACCTGTGGTGCTTGCTCAGATGCTGAATAAGGTGCTAACAAAAGGTCTCCTGATGGGAAACCAGAACGTTCTGCAAAGCGACTGTCATTTTCCGGGTTGCCATCCCAAACTTCAGTCCAGTTCACCCAGAATCCTGGTGTGCGAACTCCTGGACCTTCAATTCCCGTGTAGGAACTGGGGTCAGTAGCTTCAACTTGACCTTGACCGTTGGAGTGGTCGCCTGTGACTGTTCCGAGGTTTTGATAGCTGCCAGTGATGGCAGTTCCGGTTAATTCGTAAATCCAGGTTTCATTGGGAGCGAGAATAGCATCACCATCACCGTCAACAACTAGATTGGTAATCACACCTTGTGGATCGTCGATAAGATTAATATTGGAAAGGTTCAAGTTACCATCATTAGTTACTGTGTAAATCCAAGAGATCGACTCTCCTGCGGAAACCCCAATATTATCGCCTGTAACAACTCCATCGGTGGTTACTTTCTCAAGGGTAATGCTAGGATTTTGGACTACATCAACGGTTTCATCATCAGTCTTAGGTTCGGTTTGGTCAGTATCACCAGTTGCGACGTTAACTAAATCTAAGCCACTATCGAAATCTGCTTGAGTGACTGTGTAGGTTGCGGTGTATTTCCAGGTTTCACCTACATCTAAGTTATTATCCCCATTACCATTATTCGTAAGAGTTGGGAAAAAATCATCAGTAAGATCGTCAGGAGTGAAGTTATCGTCGCTGAGAGTAAACCCAGTTAAAGTTTGGTTGCCACTGTTAGTTACCGTATATATGTAAGTAATAACTTCTCCAACTTCATCCACTTCACTAACATCAGCTTCTTTGAGCAGTAAGAAATCTGCATCTTCCAGGACATCAACTTTTTCATCATCGGTTTTAGGGTCGGTTTGGTCACTATCAGCAATAGCTACGTTGACTAAATCTGCTGCACTATCAATATCCGCTTGAGTCACTATATAGGTGTAAGTACCTGTTGTTGTTTCTCCTGGAGCTAGGGTTGTGCTACTCAGAGTAATAGGAATGTCATCAAGAGTTTCATCACCATTAGTTGCATCTCCGTCATCGGGAGTAAAGTTGTCGTCGGTAACAGTGACATTGTCTAAAGTAACATTGCCCGTATTTTCCACTGTATATTTGTAGACAATCTGATCCCCAGCAGCATCTACCTCAGTTAAATTAGCTTCCTTGAGAATTGAAAGACCAGGATTTTGTACTACATCTACTGTCTCATCATCCTCTGTGGGTTCGGTTCGATCACTATCAGCAATAGCTACGTTGACTAAATCCGCTCCACTATCAATATCTGCTTGGGTAACAGTATAGGTGTAAGTGCCAGTTGTTGTTTCTCCTGGAGCTAGGGTTCTGTTACTCAGAGTAATAGAGATATCATCAAGAGTTTCATCACCGTTAGTTGCATCTTCGTCATCGGGAGTAAAGTTGTCGTCGGTAACAGTGACATTTTCTAAGGTGACATTGCCTTCATTTTTTACCGTATATGTGTAGACAATCTGCTCTCCAGCAGCATCTACCTCAGTAACATCAGCTTCCTTGAGAATGGAAAGACTAGGATTTTGGAATATTTGCACCTGTTCATTATCTTTCTGTGGCTCTGTTTCTTCGCTATCAGCAGTAGCAACGTTAACTAAAGAAGCACCAGTGTCAATTTCAGCTTGAGTCACGGTGTGGGTTGCAGTATATTTCCAGATTTCACCCACATCTAAAATTCCATTGCCATTATCGCTGCTAACATCAAATGTAGGATTTAAATCATCCCCTGGATTAGTTGGTGTAAAGTTATCGTCGCTTAATGTAACGTTAGTTAAGCTTTGGTTGCCTGTGTTTTTAAGGGTGTAAGTGTAGGTAATGACCTGACCAGCAGTACTGACTATAGAAACATCTGCTTCCTTGAGAATTGAAAGACTAGGTTGTTGAATTACATCAACAGTTTCATCATCAGTCTTAGGTTCGGTTTGGTCACTATCAGCAATAGCTACGTTGACTAAATCCGCTCCACTATCAATATCTGCTTGAGTCACTGTATAGGTGTAACTGCCAGTTGTTGTTTCTCCTGGAGCTAGGGTTGTACTACTCAGAGTAATAGGGATGTCATCTCCGTCATCGGTAGTAAAGTTGTCGTCGGTAACAGTGACATTTTCTAAGGTGACATTGCCTTCATTTTTTACCGTATATGTGTAGACAATCTGCTCTCCAGCAGCATCTACTTCAGTAACATTAGCTTCCTTGAGAATTGACAGGTTAGGATTCTGGTCAATCGTGACTGTCTCATTATCGGTCTTGGGGTCGGTTTCCTCAGTGTCAGCAGTGGCAACGTTAACTAAAGCTGTTCCACTGTCAATATCATCTTGGGTGACAGTGTAACTGTAGGTATATTCCCAGGTTTCACCTACATCTAATACTTCATTACCATTAACATCGCTACTGGGAACGAATTCGGGGTCGAAGTCATCATTTGAATTGTCAGGAGTGAAGTTGTTATCAATGAGGCTGACATTAGTTAAGGAAACTGTGCCAGTATTTTCTATGGTGTAGGTGTAAGTGATGACTTGTCCTGCTGTATTTACTTCATTAATATTGGCTGTTTTTAGCAGTAAGAAGTCAATGTCTTGGAGTACATCTACCTTAGCATCATCTGTCTTTTTTTCAGTTTCGTTGCTGTCAGCAGTAGCAACGTTCACCAAATCTGCACCACTGTTAATATCCTCTTGGGTAACAGTATAGGTATAACTGCCAGTTGTTGTTTCTCCTGGAGCTAGGGTTGTACTACTCAGGGCAATAGGGATATCATCAAGAGTTTCATCACCATTAGTTGCATCTCCGTCATCGGGAGTAAAGTTATCGTCCATGACCGTAACGTTAGTCAAGGTTTGGTTGCCTGTGTTAGTTACTGTATATGTGTAAGTAATATCAGTTCCAGCTACCTGTACCTCAGTAATATCAGCAGTCTTGACAACAGCCAAATTTGGCTGTTGGAGTACCTCAACGGTTTCATCATCTTTCTTTTCCTCAGTTTCGTTGCTGTCAGCAGTAGCAAAGTTCACCAAGTCGGAACCATCATCAAGATCTGCTTGGGTAACAGTGTAAGTCGCTGTGTAAGTCCAACTTTCATCAACATCTAAAATTTCATCACCATTACCATCATCAGTGAGAGTAGGGTGAAAGTCGTCACCTGTATCAGCAGGGGTGAAGTTGTCATCGCTCAGGGTAATTCCAGTCAACGGTACATCACCATCATTGCTGACTGTGTAGGTATAGTTAACTACCTGATCCGCAGCATTCACACTGGTTACATCTGCTGTTTTGGTAACTCCAATTGCTGGAGTCCCCTCCACATTAACTGTGGCAGTATCTGAGTCGGTAAGTTCTTCAAAGTTTCCACCAGAGGCACCATTATTACCAATGGCATCTGCTGTGTTAATAACTGTACCTTGAGCAGACAGTTGAACTTCTTCATAGAAAATTACGGTTGCACCTGGTGCCAAATCATTTGCGTCTCCCTCACTATCAAGGTCTCCATAAAGACTGTCAAACCCAGAGGTAAATTCGTTGCCATCAAAATCAATGACTTTCAGAATGGAAGCATCGGTTAAAGTAAAATCATCAGTTGTATCGCCTGGTGTTCCATTATCATCAGTCCAATCTAAATCAAACAGTTCGGCAGTACCGTCGTTAGTAACTTCATAGTAATAGCGCACCGTATCACCAGAGGTTGCAGTCAACTCTTCAACGCTAGAATCAAAACTACCACCTTGGGTAGTAACTGTTTTCTGGATATCGAGTAATGGATCGCCAGCACCAACAATTTCACCAATTTTCAGGAAGGGAATAGTTTGTTGCCTACATTCCGCAGTTGAACGGTGCCGTTGGGGGATTTTTTTTTAGGCTATATTATATATTTTGAGAATACTTCCTCAATTTCATCTAATAAAAAAACTTGTAAGCCAACAGGTAAATAATCTTTTCTACTGGAATAAACCTGCAATAAAATATCTATTAAATCATCTTCCCCAACCCGCAATGCTAAAAATAATTCTAAGCGATTACCATCGCCGCAGCTATATCGCTCTGTTTCGCGATTATTGAGGGGTTGCACATTATGGAATGATATTGCCAAAAATTAGTTGATAATTTGACTTGAAAAAAACATAATATTAATCATTCTGGCAATTCTCAAATCCAAAATTCTGTTCATCAAAAATGTCAAATAATTCGTCACTGTGCAACGCGATGATTGATGATTTATCTATTGTCCAATAGTTATTGCTCTACTGAGTAGCGATCGCTCTATTTCGAGATTATTGATGATTTATCTATTGTCCAATAGTTATTGCTCTGCTGAGTAGCGATCGCTCTATTTCGAGATTATTGATGTTTTATCTATTGTCCAATAGTTACAGCCCACATTCCCCACATAATGTTGAGCAAAAACTCCTATTGCGACATACGCAATAAAAGCAAATCTTGAGTAAAAACTCCTATTGCGCCATACGCAACAAAAGCAAATCTTGAGTAAAAACTCCTATTGCGACATACGCAACAAAAGCAAATCTTGAGTAAAAACTCCTATTGCGACATACGCAACAAAAGCAAATCTTGAGTAAAAACTCCTATTGCGACATACGCAACAAAAGCAAATCTTGAGTAAAAACTCCTATTGCGACATACGCAACA
>NZ_RCBY01000258.1 GCF_003838195.1 Okeania hirsuta | reverse complement strand
TTAAGTCTCGTTCGCGCTAGCGCTGCGGAGCAATCACAGCTAAAATTGCAGTGTTCACAGTTGAATACAGGCTCCGATAAAGACAGAGACTCGCGATTCAGTTCCACACCTACTGCAGGTTTTAGAACTAGGAAACCATCTATCCACAATGGTTAAGGATGAACCATATAACTCACACTTGTACTCTAGCTGTCTACGAAACTCATAAAAACCCATATCACCAACAGCCTTAGCTAGCTTGTGATTAGCCATCATACCTGATACATTAAGGTCTTCTATTACTATCTGGCTGTGGTTTTTCGCCAAATAAGTAGGCACGTTTATGCAATGTATCTTTTCTGATGTCAGCAACATTAGTGTGTAGTCTCGCTATTTTTAGCTGTGCTTTTTTCCAGTTATTAGAAAACTTGACTTTATTTCGATTCAAGTATTGCAACAAGCGAAAGTTTAGCTTCTAACTTTCTATAGGATTTAGCTCCTGGAAATACTTCACCAGTTGAGAGTGAAGAAGCGTGATTTCACACCCAAATCTACACCAACTACATCAACTGATTTCTCAGTGACTTGAGGTTCTGTTTCTATCTTGAAGCTAATGAACCAACGATCGGCTTTTTTAGTTATAGTTACAGATTTAGGAGTAACATGATCTGGCAAGATTTCAAAAGTTTTTATCCATCCAATTCTTGGTAATTTTATGTGATTAAAGCCTACCGATATTGAGCCATCTAGAGTAAAACTATCATCCCTACCTTTTTTCTTGAATTTAGGTTGACCAGAAACTTTGCTAAAGCAGCGTTTCCAAGCAACGGACAAATACCTCAAAGCATATTGAGGCGCTGTTTTAGAAACCTCGTAGTACCAATAGTTTTTAGGTTTAACCATTGCTACTAAAAGTTTATGCAGGTCGATAGATGTGGGAAATTTAAGTTTACTTTCAGGATTATTGAAATTGTGATTAAGGATGTTCCTAGTCAACCATAATCCCCAATTCCAAGCGTGACGAGCTACGCCAGTGTGTTTAGCTAGCAGCGTTTTTTTTTATTATAGGGGATTTTTCGGATCTCTAAGAGGCTGTTTGTAAATAATTATGAAGTATTAGTAGCGATCGCTAAACGTTTGAGCATTAAACTAATCATTGAAATATGAATAAAGGCTTCGCTGTTGCGAGAATATTCTTCATAATCTTTAGAAAGTCTACGATTACGGCCTAACCAAGCAAAAGTTCTTTCCACTACCCAACGTCTAGGTAAAACTTTAAACCCTTTTTCAGTTCTGTTAACAATAGCGAGTTTATATGACAAGATCGATTGATGACTAAAAAGATCAACAGTGGATTTGAGTTAATTGAACAATCTTCCTACTTATTTCCCCAGACTTGATATTAAGATCGGAAAAATTATCCTCTCATACTCATACATAATTTTTCAAACAGATATAATTATTATGAGTTTTTGATTTTTAATTTAAAAAAAAATCGACAAAAATCGTAATCTGCTGAAAAATCAGAAAATAATGATATACTTATTCTAAGTTGGTAATTATGCCTATATACTTGACTTTTGATTCAATATTAATACACCCACTAGGTCAACCCAAACCAAAAGTTTTAAGCATAACAATAGATTCTACGGATTTTAGAGTCACTTAACTGTACTACCTAAGTATTAGTAGGTAGACAAAAAGTATATATAAAGATGAATCAAAACCGCATCCAAGCCTATATAAATCTAATTCAACAACTATTAAATAGCCCCACAGAAAGAAAAGATAAAATCCTAGCAACTAACCAAAAATTACTAGATAAAGGATTACTCCAAACAATAATAATGATGGCACAGACATCAGCAGAAAAAGGGAACGAGGAAGCTCAAGAACTATTACTCACCTTTGCAGTAGAACTATCAGAAAAATTAGACATTTCAATTACAGAAAACACCTCAGCAACAGCAACCCCTTTAGAATATTTAGAATTCTTAACCCAGGTATTACAAGCAACCCACGAAAGCAAAAACAATCCTCAAATTATTCACCCTATTTTGCAAGAAAACCTCAACAAATTAGACCAAGGTTTAGTAGAAACCTTACAAACTTGGGCAACTTCAACCTTAGTAGAAATTAAACCAGAAGAAGCTCATAGTATTGCTGCAGATATAGTTAACTTCAGTAACCAGATACAAGAGTTTACTCTTGGGGATAAAGCAGATAACTTAGAAATAGCAATTACGGGATATAAAACAGCATTAACTGTATACAATAATGCTTATAAAACTCATAACTGGGTAAGCATTATCAACAATCTTGGCACTGCTTACCTCAACAGAATTTATGGAGATAAATCTGTAAATATTGAGCAGGTAATAGAAATTTATCAATCAGCATTAAAATTAATAGATCGAGAAGATATCCCCCAAGACTGGGCAAGAATTCAAAGTAACTTAGGTAATGCTTATAGTCATAGAATTGAAGGAGATAAAGCCAAAAATATTGAACAATCAATAATCGCTTATGAAAGAGCATTGGAAATTATTACCCAAGAAAATTTTCCCCAACAATGGGCAACTATTCAAAATAATTTAGCTAATACCTACTTAACAAGAATTACAGGAAAAGTCGGCGATAATATTGAATTAGCAATAAATGCTTACCAAAAAGCATTACAAATGATTGATCGGGAAAAAAATTCTTTAGACTGGGCAGTAACTCAAAGCAATCTTGGTAATGCCTATCTAAATAGAATGACAGAAAATGTAGAGAAAAATATTGAGCAAGCAATTACAGCTTATCAGCAAGCATTAAAAATTATTAATAGGGAAAATAAACCTTACCAGTGGGCAAATATTCAAAAAAATCTGGGCATTGCTTACTTAAATAGATTTATAGGACAAAAAAGCAAAAATATTGAATTAGCTATTACAGCTTATCAACAAGCATTAACAGAAATTACTCCTATTGATTCTCTATTAGATTGGGTAATAATTTCCATAAATCTGGGCACTGCTTACCTCCACCGAGATACAGCAGAAATAATCGAAAATATTGAACTATCAATTGTAGTTTATCAACAAGTGCTGCAAGTTATTAATCCAGAAAAATTTGCTTTATGGTGGGGAATTATTCAAAAAAATCTTGGTGATGCTTATAGTTATAAAGTTAGAGAAAATAAAGTCATAGAAAATATAGAAAATATTGCTGATTTTTATCAAAATATTGAACTAGCAATTACAGCATATCAACAAGCATTAAATATTTTTACTGTAGAAAGTTTTCCACTTGAATGTCTACAAATTTATCGTAAATTAGGCGATTTAGGATTTCAAAATGAAAATTGGCAACTTGCTATTGAAAGTTATCAAATAGCAATTAAGTTGCTAGAAACAACTCAAAGTTTGGCAAATACCGAAATATCTTACAAAGAGATGTTAGCTGAATCAATTTATATGTATGGGAACATAGTCGAATGTTATGTCAAGATTGAGGAATATGAACAAGCATTAGAATATGTAGAAGCTTCTCGTTCTCGTCGTTTAGTAGAGTTAATGATGATAAACGATATTTATAAAAATGAGGAAAAACCAGCAGAAGTAGAAGAATATTATGATCTACAACAACAAATTAATCAGCTCAATTTTGATACTACTAGAATTAATAAACCAATTACAGTGGGAAGTAGATTTAGCATCAAAGAAATTAAATCAGAGAATCAAGAAAAGATTGCTTTATTGAAAGAAAAACAGCAAAAAATTTGGCAAAAAATTTGGAATAGCGATCGCGTACTAGCGGAACAGTTACAAGTGACATATCTGAGTTTTTCAGAGATTCAGCAGTTAGTAAAGGATAAACAAACTGCCATTATAGATTTTTATTCAACTAGAAATAATACCTATATATTCCTTCTGAATCAGCAGCAACTTACTGTTCATATTTGTCAAGGAGAGGGAATTGATAAATTACAAACTTGGATACATGATAATTGGTTGAAACTCCATGCAGAAAATAGTAGCGAATGGCAGAATCAAATGGAGGCTTTTCTTTCAGAATTATCAGAAAAATTAGAATTCAATCAACTGATAAAACAACTGAATGAGATAAAAGAATTAATTATTATTCCCCATTTATATCTACATCAAATACCTTACGTTGCTTTACCAGTTACTAGAGAAAAAGAAACAAAGTATTTGTGTGATTATTTCCGTTTAAGAATTTTACCTAGTTGTCAAATTCTCAATTATTGCTCAGAGCGAACGCTCATTAATAATCCCCGCAAAATAGGAATTGTGGAAACTCCTATAACAAATAAGTTTTATACAAGATATGAATGTGAAACTCTAGCAAATATGTACTTAATTTCTCCCCAAAAACGTCTGCAATATAGTCAGGCAAAAATTAATAATTACCACAATTTTATTCAACAAGTACAAGTGCTGCATTCTAGTCACATTTCTCAAGTAAATCTTGTCAATCCCTTATCATCAAAACTAAAATTATTTGATGGAGATATAGTTCTTAGTAAAGTTTTTGCTTGGCGTTTACCAGAATTATTTGATGTATTTCTTTCCAGTTGCGAAATTAATCTCAATCAAACTAAAATTTCTGACGATATTCTCACATTTGCTAGTGCTTTTATTAGTGCAGGCGCCCGTCATATAATTAGCTCATTATGGTTAGTAGAAGATTTAGCCACAGCATTATTTTGTATTTTCTACTATCAACATCGCCAAAAATATAGCTGTTCGGAAGCATTGAAAAAAGCACAAAATCAACTTCGTTATTTAACAGGAACTCAGCTTAGTAGTTATAGAAAACAGCTAGAAGGATATCTAGAACAATACATGAAACAAGAAAATTCAGAAAAAATACAACAAAAAAAGGAACTCTTATCATGGTTTTGTCAACAGAGTCTTCCATTTACTCATCCTTACTACTGGGCAGGTTTTATTTCCCAAGGTATTTCTTGAAGAAGGCAGAAGGTAGAAGGCAGAAGGCAGAAGGCAGAAGGCAGAAGGCAGAAGGAAAAATTGCTTATGGATAGTCTTCGACACGCCACTTCATGTCTTATACCAATTTGAAAAAAGAATGCTATGCTTAAGTGATACTTCAACTATTAAGTAATTAACACAGGCTGAATAAATTTTTTGATAATTAGCACGCCAGTTATTGTTAATTATTCTTATTTTTACTACTCTCCTACTCCCCTGCTCAAGAAAATAATTAGGTTGTTATCCGTTGATAAAGAATAGCCTTACCTTGTCTTTTTCCAGAATCTTTCCACCCTCTTTGTTCCAGATCGCCTAATCTATTAAGAGTAGTTATATACGCAGGAGAACAACCTAAAACTTTCCCTAGTTCCCGCGCAGTTTTTAATTCTTCAACATCATCATTCAACAAGCTTTTTGTCATTTCTTTTTGTTCGATAACTGTTGTCATTGATGATTGTTCATATTCATATTTATCCCTAAATACAAGGTTTTCTTTTTCTATACTTTGTAATCTATTATTTTTTGTAGGAGTTACTAGAGCTTCATTATCATCTATTTCTTTAACTTCTTGAATCAATTTTTTTTCTATGTATTTGTCTATATAACTATCCAATTTGTTTCCAATATACTTTCCTATTGCTACATTAATTTTGGTTTCTAAACTAAGTGATAAAATACTTTGATTGCTATCTATTTCTTCTCCTAAATAAAGATCGATAAACAAATTTAAAACTTCAAAAGCTGTAGCATCATTATCCTTACATTTTACTTGGAAGCGTTGCCATTTACCACGAGTTAATTTCAGATTGATCTGAACTTTATCTTCTCTATCATTGCTATACATATTAACTAAATACCTAGATAAGGGACGAAATTAAAGCATAAATTACGCTTGAAAGCCTAAAGCTATTTATCTACCACTTATGGTATTGTCTATAATTATATACAAAAAATCAAATGATTTTGGCAATTTTATTGATTGATAAAAATTTAATTCATCTTGACAAAATAATTGATAATTATCATCAATAATTCACTATGATTGACTTAATCTGGAAGTTTAAGATTGTAAATAGGAATACAGGATACTAATCAATATTTAGTGATTTTATGCTTATTTTTTAGAAAAAATTATTGAGGAAATTTATTATTAAACTTATTCAAGAAACAAAATAATTGAAAAAAAGCTAAAATATAAACGTCCTCTAATTTAAAAATACACTTCCAGTTTCTTCAATTAATAAACTAGATTTATCCAAATTAAAATTATTAGTCTCAGTCATATTTAACAGCAAAAGACTATTTTCAACAATAAACTGAGGTTTTATCAATAAAAAACCTCCCTTATCCCGATAAAAAGTAATATTGACAGGAACTTTTAATTTCCTTAAAATAACTTCAGATTTTCCTGACAACTGGCGTTGTGTAGTATCTCCAATTATCTCATAAGAAATTGTAGCAGCAGTATTATTTGCAAGTTTGATATTGACCAAACCATTTACAGGTTGAATAATGCCAATAGGCAATTGTCTTGTTCCAGGTAAAGGAGCTGTAGAGTCATTAACAATTAATTGTTTTGGGGGTTGACTAGGCTGAGTTTGAACAGTATTTGATGGTGATACAGTAGAAGACGGTTTCTCTGGTGAAGGTTGTTTTGGGAGTTGACTAGGCTGAGTTTGAACAGTATTTGATGGTGATACAGTCGAAGACGGTTTTTCTGGTGAAGGTTGTTTTAAAGGTTGAGAATCAAAACGAGGCAACTGTGCTAGGCTAAGACTAGGTAAAGTTATACTTGATAGCAATATAATTATCAGCCCACAAATTTGCTTGTTTAGTCTGGTATTTATGCTGAATAACTGATTCAAAAACTGCATAATTATTTGCCTAAATAATCTAATTAGTTAAATACCTATTATGATATCAGGAAAATGTTAGAGTAAATTGTTTATGAAAAGTTACGATTGGATTGTAGTTGGTGGCGGAATAACAGGAGCAGCTCTCAGTTATGAATTGGCAAAAAAAGGTTTTACCGTACTCCTGTTGGAAAAATACCCTACTTTAAAAGGTGCAACCCGTTATAGTTATGCTATTTTATCCTACTGGTCTGGTACTACAGATTTGACTAATCAACTTTTTCAGGAAGCAAAAGAACGTCATCATTATCTATCTGAAGAATTAGAAGCAGATACACAATTTCAAGAGTTAGATTTATTGCTAACCATCGCCACCGAATATGACCCAAAAAAAATAGCTACTAATTTCTCTCAGTGTAATATTGTACCTCGCCTAATTAGTGTCCAAGAAGCCTGTGAAATGGAACCCTTACTAAATCAAGAGGCGATCGCAGGAGCTTTAACTGTTCCTAGCGGTCATGTTTCCCCAGAAGCAACAACTTTAGCCTACTGTCAAGCATTTACCAAAATAGGAGGTCAAACTGAAATTGCAGAGGTAACGGGGTTAGTAAAAACAGGCGATCGTATAACTGGAGTCCACACAACTACTCAAACTTATCACGCTGCCAATGTAGTAATTTGTGCTGGTGGAATTTCTCGTCATTTCCTAAAATCAGCAGGCATCCCCACCCGTGTTTACTTCACCCATGCCGAGATGTTAGAAATTCCTCCTGTGGAATTGCAACTAAATACTAGCGTTTTAACAGCAGTACAAAAACGTTTTCAATGTGAAGCTGCTACAAGTACAGTTGAGTTTGAGCAAATGTGGGATGAACCTGGTCACGAATTTGTGCCATTTAGCTTAGATGCTGGTGCAATTCAATTTAAAAACGGTAGCATCAGAATAGGTCAAATTTCCCGCGTACTCACGGACCCCTACACTAAAATCGATCCTACTCAAAGTGAAGTTGCTATGCGAGCAGAGATCGGAAAAGTTTTACCTGCATTAGAAAATTTACCTGCAACCTGGCATCACTGCTTAGTAGCATACAGTGCTGACGACTTACCCCTCATAGGAGCTATTCCTCATCTAGAAGGGATACATATTTTTTCTGGGTTCAGTAGTCCCTTTGTATTTGTACCTCCCCTAGCTAAAAGATTCGCTAATTATGTAGTCGGAGAAAATGATGAAATTATCAAGCAATTATCTCCTCATCGCTTTATCTAACTAATAGACATCTGGTGAAAAATAATAGACTTTTTGCAGAAGTAGGCAACAGCGGTGCGACCCCGCGTCGGCGTCAGACGCAAGGGAATGCGCACCAAGAGAGGCAACAGCTCATCTGGCAACAGGGAAGAAAATTTCTGAAAAAAAACACAAAAAATGATCCATAAGTGTAATTTCCACTCCTATGTCTAATTAGTCCTCTTCATAGTTATATCCTTACCTACATTCCGTAATCTTTTTATGTTACAATGATGGCTCGTTTTAAGCGAATTGTTGAAAAGCATTTAGCAGGTGGTAAACCAACAAAACCACTATTAGATGTGAACTGTCATCATAATTATGCGGAAAAAGAAATACATTTTGGGGAAGAAGTTTATGTAACTCGTAAAGGTGCTGTGCGAGCACAGGAAGAAGATTATGGAATTATACCCGGTTCAATGGGAGCAAAATCCTTCATTGTCAAAGGAAAAGGAAACCATGAAAGTTATTGTAGCTGTAGTCATGGTGCTGGCCGAATGATGTCTCGCACTCAAGCTAAAAAACGTTTTTCTGTTGATGATTTAGTGAAGCAAACTGAAGGAGTAGAATGCTGGAAAGATGGAGGCGTTATTGATGAAATTCCTAGTGCTTATAAGTCTATTGAGGAAGTGATGAATCAGCAAAATGATTTAGTAGAAGTTGTAGCAACTCTTAAACAAGTTGTTTGTGTCAAAGGCTAATTTTTCTATATTTGTTTGCTTGTCTACTTTGCTTATTTGGAAAAAACCCAAAAAGCCTGTTTCTCAAATTTCGGAAACAGGCTTTAATCAATAATAATCTTGGCATCGAGCTATTTTTAAATGGGGGAACCCCCAAAGTATCTTTAGTTTCTTTGTACTGGATCGCTGTTGTTATTTTGTTTGTCTGAGCAATTGAATTTCCTCTTGCAAGGTTTCGAGTTCTTCTTGCTGTTGTTTAACAACCTTAGTTAAAACTGCGATAACATCCATAGTCTTAACTGCCTTGTATTCGTCAGTAGTTATTAACTCTGGAACCTCTTAAGCAATAAAACCAGCATTCAGAGTTTTACTATGATCAGCAATGTAATTATATTTGACTGGGTTGAGGTCTGCTAATATATCAACTGCCTCTTGACTGGACAGACTGGCGATATTTTCTTTTAATTCTTTCGATGAACTCTGAGAAACACTACCTTTCAACCTCAGGTTTCCATTTGGCCAAAAAACAGCTCTTAGGTTTGTAAATTTATAACCTCCATACTAACATAGCAACAAAGTTACTCATTCTATCCTCCTCAAAAAAATTGGACTGATTAGCAAGAAGATATCAATAAATTAAATATTCTAATATATACAAATCTAATATATACAAAAAAAGATGGCAATCCACTACTGCCAAAAACAACAAAGCATCTTTCCCATATATCAGAAAGATGCTTCGCTAAATATTACCCTGGCATCGAGCTATTTTCACATGGGGCTACCCCCAAAGTATCTTCGCCAGCACTACATTTCACTACCGAGTTCGAGATGGAGTCGGAGTGGGTCTATAGCCT
>NZ_RCBY01000257.1 GCF_003838195.1 Okeania hirsuta | reverse complement strand
TTCTTTGTGGGTTTAATACCCCACCGTCAACGGGGGTGTTCAAAATTACTTGGGGGAGCGAATCCCCATGTAATTTTCCTCCTGTCTCCTGTCTCCTGTCTCCTGTCTCCTGTCTCCTTCTTCAATTTTAATAATGGTCTCTATCATTATAAAATATTAAAAATATTGATAGTAAACCTCTAGGCATTATTGCTTGGGCATTATCTAGAAAATCTCAAAATGAAAATCTAAAAATTCAAGGTAGAAAATTCAACTAATAACTTAAGTTTACTGACAACTTACAACTGATAATTGAAATGACTGATTAATATTCTTTCAATAAACTTTAAAACAAAAATCTAGTGGGATAACAAAGCTAAAATGACAGAATTCTGGAATCAAGTTTTAAACTTCGCAGAAACAATAACTTTTCGAGTAGGAAATCAATTATTAAAAGACTTCGGAAATGTCACAGCAGATGAAAAAGCTGACGGTAGTTTAATTACTAAATCCGATAAATGGGCAGATAGAGAAATTAGAGAAGCGATCGCTCATACTTTTCCCACTCATGGAATCTTAACAGAAGAAACTCAACAGATATTTCCTAGTAATGAATGGTGTTGGATTATTGACCCCTTAGATGCTACTACAAACTTTGCTAAAGGTATACCAATTTGGGCAACTTCTATCGCCTTATTGTATCAAGGTATTCCTATATTTGGTTATATACATTTGCCTCCATTACATCAATCTTATTATGGTTTTTATTATCAAGAAAATCAGACTTATTTATCGAACCCACCTATCACCAGAGCATTTTTAAATCATCAACCAATTCAACCAAATCAAGACAATATTACTGGTAATCATTTATTTAATCTTTGTTCCCGAAGTACCAAAATTTTACCTCAAATTCCCACAAAAATTAGAATGTTAGGCATAGCAAGTTATAACTTTTTACTTGTAGCTTGTGGTGCATCTATTGCAGGAGTTGAAGCTACACCTAGAATTTGGGATATTGCAGGAGCTTGGGTAATAGCAAAAGCTGCAGGTGCAGTGTGGATACCATTAGAATCTACAGATATTTTTCCTTTAAAAATTGGCAAAGATTATTCGAGTCATCCCTTTCCTACTTTGGTTGTCGGAAATCAACAATTAGTGTCATATTTTTTGCCTTTAGTACAACCTTTAAGAAAGTAGGAGAAGGAAGAAGGAAGAAAGAAGAAGGAAGAAGAGGGAAGGAGGAAGGTTGATTACCGAAAAATTAGGTTTAAAGCCTCTCCTTGTTTAAGGGTTGAGTATCCTCTATTGACTCCTGATATCATGTCTCATTAAATAATTGTAATAAACAATCTTTACCCAACCTGGTAGGGACGTTGCATGCAACGTCCCTACATTGCGGTTAATTAATGTTACTTGATATGACTCGTGACTCCTGACTACTTCTTCAAAGGAAATAGTAAAATTTATAGCAATACTAAACGTTTAAAGGTTTAGCATCCTCTACTGACTCCTAACTCCTAACTCCTGACTCGTGACTCCTGACTCCTTCTTCTTACCCACTCAACAATTCCATCTGCTAATACCTTTGCTAACTTCTGTTGTTCTTGAGAATTCATAATCCATTCAAATTCATAAGGATTAATCATAAATCCTAACTCCAATAATACAGAAGGAGCTATTGTCGGACGAGCTAAAGCTAAATTATTCCAAAATACCCCATAAGAAGGTCGGTCTAATTTTTCCACTAAATAATTATGTAAAAATACTGCCAAACTATGAGCTTGAGCATGATACCAAAAAGTACCTATTCCCTGAGTTTTTAGAGCATCGCCATAATCAGGTAAAGCATTATAATGAACAGAAAGTGCTAAATCTGGAACTTGTTGATTAATCATTTCCACGCGATCTTTAGGATATAAATCCTCTTCTGCTTTTCGTGTCATATATACTGAAGCACCTCGTGCAATTAACTCATCCTGTAATAACTTTGACACAATTAATGTCACATTTTTTTCCGGATAACCAGTAGGACCTCTTGCCCCTAAATCATTCTCACTACCATGTCCAGCATCAATCAAAATTTTCATTCCAGTCAGAGGTTTATATGCAGAACTAATTCCACTTTTGACTACCGGAGGATGTCGTAAAGTTAATCGCAAAGTTGTACCAACATATTCTAATTTATAACCCCATTGTTGGTACAACTTTGCGATTAACTTTTGACTACCGGAGGATGTCGTAAAGTTAATCGCAAAGTTGTACCAACATATTCTAATTTATAACCCCATTGTTGGTCTGTTTTTAAATAAAATTTATACCTAACTCCCTGTTCATTTTCCACTGTTGAAGTTAAGATTGGTTGCCAGTCTAATCGCTCAATTAAGGGGTCATCATCTAAACGAATAGTATCAGTTTGAGCAGTCGTATTATGCAGAATTAAAGTTAAATAACCATCCCCTTGTTCGACTGTAACTGGTACCGGTACTTGCAAAGGAAATCTGATTTCTGTTGCACCTGGAACCTGACGAGAAAGAGCACTCCGAATTACCGAACGCGGTGGTGCTGCATCTGTAAATATCTTAGTCTCATCTGCTTTTATCCACCCCCCATAATCAAGGCGTAAATAGTTTCCTTCTTTCCCTGTAATCAAAGCTTTAGTACCTTTTGGTAACGGTGTCAAGCGCGAATAAGTGGTACTGGGTCCAGTTCTCGCAACTCCCTCTTCTACTGTTACTTCCGCCACCTCAAATACAGTCGGAGAAAGAATAGTCACTTTTCCCGGTGCTTTTTGAGTCACTGTCTTACCTCTGAGACTTAGTTTAAACTCAGGTTGACCTAAATCTCCTGGTTTCTCTGCTTTCGCACAACCTTGATAATATTCTCCCGCAGAAGGAACAGGTTGATTATCTCCTGTTAATACTGCTAAATTTCCTGGTAAATTTACTACTTGAGACTGAGAAAGTAAAGGAATAGTTTGGGCAGCTAATAAAACAGAAATATTAGCATTTGGAGGAGCGATCGCTTGAAAACAAATTAATTCCCCTGGCATTCTGGCAATATCTTTTGCTGGAGTCAAAGAACCTTGACCAAAAGCTATTCCCACTGGTAAAGGTGGTTGGTTTGAGTTGCGTGTTACCGTAATTATTTTTTCTTCGTCTTGATGGCGTACAGTAAATATATTTTTCCCTATTTGTAATGGAAAACTAGGGGCAAAATGACCTGATTTACTACGTTCATTAATTGCTTTTCCATTAACAGTAACCTCTGCTTCTGGAGAAGCTGTGCCAATTAGAAAAATTCTGTCTGAAGTAGTTTTGTGGCTTGCGGAAGGATAGGCAAGAAATAGAGATTTTGTTGTGGTTTCTTCCGAGAGTTTAAGTGGATTTTCATCTCTATTATTGTGTGACATGGCAATAGGGCAAATGGTACTTATTACTCCTAAAAATATCATTAATCCTAAAGTTGATGAGCCGATAATTTTGCTAAATATTTTGGGAATTATTGTTTTTTTTGTCGCCATTAGCAGTGGATTAAAATTTACCATATTACTTTTTTGTTTTTTTTAGTTATATTTCTTTATTGTACTAAATTTTTCTCTTTGGTAATCAAGAGATAGGAGATAGGGAAAAAAGTGTTGTCATCACTAATTATCCGGACATGGTATTAGGAGGCGCGGATAAATATTGGATTTGAACTATTAAATTTTTAAATTCGTATTCAATAGAACATCTGTATTTAGAGGAAGTAATTTGGCGATTACTGTATAATATCATCTCCGGTTGAATACTTATAAATAAACAACGGAGTCCTCAGGAGTTAGTCATCAGGAGTCAGGAGGGAAGCAAGAATTCATTAATGGATAATGGATAATGGATAATTGATAATTACCTCTGGTTAAAACCGCTACGGAATTGAATATAAGGAGATATTATTTCTTTTCTCTTGGTCGATTGGATATGGCGAGGTCTCCTCGCCATCCCACCCTACGGGAAGCTACGAAGATCGACCGCTTTTTCCCCTTAAAAAGGGAGGCTTCAAGGCGCGAATTATTTAATAATTAATAATTAATAATTAATAATTAATAATTCGGTAAAAAAGAAGAATAAAAAATAAATAGGAGGAAAAGGAGAAAGTTTTTTTGATCACTAATTATCCGGACATGATATTCATTTAAATTATATTGTTCTGAGCTGAGACTGAATCCTTAAAGCCGAGTCTCAGCTTTTTTTCTAGCTTTGTCCAATCTGCAGTCCGTAAGATGAAGCAGAAAATTAAGAAAATTGAACGAGAAGGACAGGTCATTCCTCGTGATTGTCATATCATTCGTTATCAAGTCAATAGAAACCAAAAACTTTACTATTATTATAAATTACAATCTGCTTCACCGATTTTTCCTATGGCTACTGATAGTCAGAAAAAAACTAAATATAAATATGAACGGAAAAGCCGGAAGTGAAGCTCATATTGATGCAGTTGAAAAAATGACTTGAAGGGATATTATTGATGAGCTGGAAAGGGTTATTCATTCCCTTCAAGAAAGTTATTTAGATATTTGTTTTGGTGGAGAAATTGAACCAGATCCATCCTATGATCTTCAGGATGATAAATAATATGATAAAAGAAGATCACTCCAGATTTGATTCTATTACCATAACCCAGTAGTTAGCGTAAATATTAAACTAACTATTTTTTTATATTTGTCCAAGATCCAATAAATAGCTGTTCAATAATTAATTATTACCTCTTCTGTAATAGAAGGATTGACTCAAAGGATTTTTTTTGTCTTTTCTACATGAATGGAGAGGCTTTATACCTTAATTTTTCGGTAATATGAAGCTCGAGTAACCAGATATGGCGATATATGGCGATCGCCCGATTATATAATTTATAATACTACCGGACATCAGAATTTAGGTAGAAACTTAATGGCAGAAACAACAGCATATTTCAATGCAGATGTAGTTATTATTGGTGGTGGTATTGCGGGTCTGGCAACAGCTTATTACCTCAGCCAGAAACAACATCTACAAATTATATTGCTAGAGAAAGACTCTATTCCCAATCCCAACAACAGTTCCTATGGCGATGAACGTATGTATCGCCGAATGTATTCTAATGAATATCTGTCAGAATTGCAAGAGGAAAGCTTGAAAGAGTGGAAAAACCTTGAAGTTCAACATGATTGTCAATTACTGAGACAAAATGGCTTGCTCTTCTACGGCGAAGCTTGGGATGAAGAAACAATAGAAGGTAGTATTCCAGGTGCTCGTCGGGTGATGGAAAAGAAAGGGATTCCATTTGAAGCCTTAAATGCGGAACAACTCCAACAACGTTGGCCAATGCGTCCTAAACCAGATTTTATCGGTTTGTTTGAAAGCACTTCCGGTATGGTTTGGTCTACAAAAGCTATTGAGCTATTTCGATCTCAAGCCGAAACTAATGGCGTATCTATTCACACTGGAGAAGAAACTGTTAGTCTCAACGTGACTATTTCCGGTTCAGTTGAAGTCAAAACACAATCAGGAAATATATTTATAGCCAAACAAGTTGTTTTAACGGCGGGACCTTGGACTAATGATTTACTCAGCTCATTTACAGATCCCCTCAATTTAGAAATTTGGCCGATGTTATGGGGACACTATCGGGTGGAAGAGACTTTACGAGATCAGTTCCCACAATGGTTCTGTTTTCAGCAAGAAAAGCCAGATAGTAACGATGGTGGACTCTACTACGGATTTCCTTGTCATACTCCTGAAACATCACTTATCAAAGTTGGGATTGATTGGTGTCCGCCAGAATTGCGGAGCAAAACCATGAGTACATTTGTAAGAGAACCCGATTCAGAGCTTGCGCAGTTACTCGATCAATTCCTTCGTAATAATTGGGATGGAATTAAGGAGTGTGTGGGTCTGTATTTTAGTCCATACACGATGACAAAAGATACTTTATTTGTGCTAGATCGGCTTCCCGGATATCCACAAATTAGTCTTTTTACAGGTGGATCGGGTCAAGCGTTTAAGTTTACACCACTTTTAGGCAAGTTGCTTGCTGAGTTAGTTTTAGATCAGCCCCCCTCTTTTGATTTATCTCCCCTCAGTGCTAGTCGGGAGTGTGTTAAGCCGTTGTCCACTGTTTCTGCATAATCTTTGAAAATTGCCAGGATGCCATGAATTGAGAGAACATTCAGCATCCTGGTTTTGCTTATTCTTTGTAAATGCGAAGATGGGTGTGTGAATAATCCATTGAAAACTGACTAGGATTTTCTCGAACCCTAGCGGTAAATCTGGCGTAAAATTGGTTGACAATATCTAAAACATCTTCATGGGAGCGATTAGTGAAGGCATTTCGGAAAGTATGCTCACTCCAAGAACGAATTGTTTGAGTAAGTCCTTGGGCAAATTTCTCAGTGTCCCCATCTTCTTCGTACTGAGATCGATAAGGACAGGGAATTAAGATGGTTTGTATGTCCCCTAATCTTAACCCAGCTTGATAAACTTCACTTTGGGAATCTTCAAGACAGGCACTAAATTCAGCTTCTGTTCGGTAATAATTTTGGAATGTAGCGTCAACATACTCCTCTGGCTTAATTAAACCCTCAATCTGCATTTGTTTCCAAATCTGATGGAGAACATCATGCATATTCAAGTCTACCTGGTTGTTGCCTAAATAACGCCCTTTTCCATCTGTGGATAAGTTGGCACTGACTATTTGCCCCCCTGATTTGAGTTCTTTCGCCCTAGCTAGGAGAATAGTAGTCCAGTCAAGCTGAGATTGGGCTTGAAAAATGGCTTTATCTTCCCCTTGCTCACAAGCATTAATATGGGTATGGTAGGTTAGATGTTTAGGCAACTTACTTAACCAGTGCATGGCTGTGGAAGAGAAACCAAAGTCTAGACTATTGGGAGGACACACAGGTTCATAAAATGAGCGTGGAACCATTGAAACGACTAGATTTTGATCGTCTTGCATTAAAAAGGATGAAGTTTGACCCAAAGCATTAAAATCATTACTGGATAAATCACTAAATATTGCTTCAATAAAAACCCCGCTATTTTGTTTTTTGATTGTATCAAAAATTTGCTGCCATAATCCTTGGGTAGTACCGCCATCTGCAATACCATAATCAGCTAGTCTTACCTGTGAACAGTTTTCGATAGGTTGGATTGCTGTTTTGACTAAATTCCCAGCAGCTTCGAGACAAAGTTTTGCTCCAAGTGTGTTGAGTGAGTAGTCAGATGCCATATAAATTGCCATATCAGATATTCTCCAATGATGATGATTTTTTTCCTGCTTTTGGGTTTAATTTTTCTCTAAAAAATCTGGCATTTGACATCCCACTCTGGGTTGTTTATCTGCTGCTGAAATCAGGGTTGATATGACTTGTTCGTAGGATTCTTCGCTATTGGTTAACTCTGCCAAAAAGGCATTAACTTTTTTTTCAACAATTTCTTGGACAAAGGCATAAATATAGCAGGGGTCTACTTGCTTGAAAATTGATGGGGCATAAAACTCGATTGAGTCGCAAATAACAGCACCAGCACTACTAATTGATTCCGGAATAAAAGTGATGGATTTTGCCTGTAAAATATCAAGTACCGAAGGTTCGCTTAGGGGAACATTTGCAGAACCAACAATATATTGACACTGCAAGGAATCGGCAATTTCTGGTGTAATTAGACCACTGATGGAACAAGGAACTAATGCATCACAGGGAATATCCCACCAGTTATGATCCTGTGAGATATTCTTGCAATTCGGAAGATCTGCTCGCTGGGGTACAATGTCATAAGTCATGATACTTGCTCCCAGTTTTTGGAGACCTAGAGCAGTAGCTTTACCCACCTTTCCCAAACCATGAACCAGAAAAACTAAGCCCTCAAGATTTTTTCCAAAAATACCTTGAATACTACCCACTACACCATAAGCTGTGGCAATACTCGGGTCAACTTGAGAATCTAGAGATGCCAGAATATAAGGACAGTGGTTTCTGAGATATTCCATGTCCTCCAAGGAAGTATTCAAGTCACAACCAGTGTACATCAAACCGTTAAGCTCATTCAGCATAGAACCGATAAAACTCAATAGCTCTTTCTTGCAGGCTTGACAATCGGCCATCGCTACAACAATTTTACCACCGCTAAAACCTGTATTGTACAGACGATGTTTATTGGTCATAACGAGGGACAAATTTCTACAGTCCTCCCAAGCAAGTGTCTGAGATTTATAAGTTTTGACCCTCAATCCACCGTTACTGGGATGACTCAGGGTTGGTCTGTCTAACCCAATAAAGCATTGCAAACCATCTCTATCTTTCTGAATAATTTTCATCTAAACTAAATTTGTTCTATTTATTATGGTGGATTATATTACAAAGGTTAAAAAAAAACATCAATTCTCTGACAAATTTGTTCCTGTCTTTCTTGCTTCTTCTAGCCAGCTATCAAACTTATCTTGATTTTTCTTGACCCATTCTTCTGCATGGCGACGGATATCTTCTGAGTTACTTTCACCATCTTGTACGAGTTTTTGTTGAGCGTTAACATCTTCAATAGGAATTGAAACCAGCTCAAACAGACGTTTGGCGGCTGGATTAACTTGCAAAAATTTATTGTTTGCTACTATCCGCACTCTATCAACCGCAATACCTAGATTTTTTCCATCTAGCATAGTTTCTTGTTCCGACACTTCTCCCTGTTCTTCTGGTAGAGAAGTAAAAGGTACTTCTAGCCAGATTGCATCCTTACCAGGTTCTAACACTGCAGGTATCCAATGGGGAGTGTAAAGATAATAGAGAATAGGTTTTTCCAGTCGGTTGCGAGCTACTACATCTGCCAACAAAATATCATAATTACCTTGATCGTGTTCAACGGTATCTCTCAGTCCATAGACATCCAAGTGATGCTCAATCACTAATTCACAACCCCATCCAGGATTACAACCTGCTAAGTTAGCTTTGCCATCACCATCTGAGTCAAAAAGTTGGGCAATTTTGGGATCTTTAAGTTGCTCTAAGCTGATAATTTTATATTTATCAGCAGTTTTTTTGTCAATTTGATACCCTTGTAAAGCATTGTCAACAATAATTCCCACCCGCTTGAATTTATCTTCGCCTCCGTTTTCTATAAAAAATTTATTTTGGAGTTTTTCCCAATGATCGGTGTAGAAATCTAATTCTCCGTTACTAACAGAAATATGCACTACGGGAACACTGAGCTGTTTGACGGGTTCAGTTTGATAACCAAGCTTTTCTAGACCAATATTAATAATTTCTGTTAAAAATGCTGCATAGGTTGTGATACTAGAGCCAGAGCTTACTTTTACCCCTTTACCCGGCATCGTTTGGTCTGTTGATTCAGGATTAGATTGGATAGTCGGTTGACAGGCAATTAAACTGATTGACAGAAAAGCTAGAACTATTTTTAAGCAGTGTTTTTTTCTTTTTCGTTTCATTTTCGTTTTTTAAGCTAGTTTTAGTCAAGCAATGGCTTAATTTTATTCCATAGAGCTAGTGGGTATCCTAATGGTGTTTATGAGAGACCTGACATCAAGGTATAAACCATAAATTTTAAAAATCTCAAAGCTATACACAGTATGATTTTAGGCAATTCAATTTAACACCATATCATAAAATGAAGCTAATTGATTTGAGATTTTTCCATTCGCCAAATGGAGTTTAATTAGGGTTTGCTGAATAAAGTCTTATGGGTGAGGGTAGGAGACAGGAGACAACCCACCCCTCGCCCCTCCC
>NZ_RCBY01000256.1 GCF_003838195.1 Okeania hirsuta | reverse complement strand
GCGAGAGTGGGTTTCCCTTCCCTCCGATCCTGAAGGGAACGCCATATCTAATCGACCAAGAGAACAGAATATTCGATATTTCAAGCCTCCTTATTGCAGAGGTACTGATAACTGACTACCTAAAATACAATGCAAACCGAATTTAACTTTTTTCAGCACTGGTATCCTCTTTCACCTATTGAAGACCTAGATCCAGAAATCCCAGTTCCCGTCACTCTGCTGGGAATACGTTTAGTTATCTGGAAGCCAAGATATTCTGAGAATTACCAGGTATTTTTAGATGTTTGTCCTCACCGTCTAGCACCCTTAAGTGAGGGTCGTGTTGATGATAAAACTGGTAATTTAATGTGTAGTTATCATGGTTGGCAATTTGATTCTCAAGGTATCTGTACTCATATTCCCCAAGCTGAAAATCCTGAAATTATTGCCAAAAATCAAAGAAATTTCTGTGTAACTGCCTTACCAGTGCGTCAAGAAAATGATTTACTATGGGTTTGGCCTGATGCGAAAACAGCAGACTTAGCTGATACTACACCCTTACCATTATCACCACAAATAGATGCTGAGAAGGGTTTTGTGTGGTCTTCTTATGTCCGCGATCTGGAATATGATTGGGAAATTCTAGTAGAAAATGTGGCAGATCCGAGTCATGTTCCTTTTTCTCATCACGGGGTTCAGGGGAATAGAGAAAAAGCTGGACCAATAGTTATGGAAATTGTGGAATCTACTATTGATTTAATTGAAGTTTCTAGTCCTGGAAATTTGCCGACAAAAATTACTTTTGAACCACCTTGTCGTTTAGAGTATGAAATTAGTATTGGTGGCAGTGGAAAAAAAATAGGACTTGTTACTTATTGTTTGCCTGTATCCCCTGGTAAATCTAGAATTGTTGCTCAGTTTCCCAGGAATTTTGCTAAAACAATTCATCGACTGACACCACGTTGGTGGGAACATATTAAAACTCGGAATTTGGTTATTGATGGAGATATGGTTTTACTGAATCAGCAGGAACATTTACTGCAACAAAAACAATCAAGTGAAAGTTGGAAAACAGCTTATAATTTACCTACAAGTGCAGACCGTTTAGTCATTGAGTTTAGAAATTGGTTTGATAAATATTGTCATGGTAAATTACCTTGGAATGAAGTCGGAATTAGTGATTCTAATAATTATCTAATAAATAATAATCATGCCTCACTATTGGATCGTTATCAACAACATACTCAGCATTGTAGTAGTTGTCGGCAAGCATTGAAAAATCTACAAAGATTACAAATTTTCCTGATAACTTATTTCATAATTATTGTGTCTGGAGTTGCTATTTTTCCAGATGAGTTGCGTATCAAAGTCGGTTTACCTTTAGTAATTACTGCACTTTTAGGAATGGGAGTTTATGCTTGGTTGAAATTGTGGTTAATTCCTCAATTTTACTTTGTTGATTATATCCATGCTAAAAAATGAATTGCTTTCAAAAGTATGCAACAATCTGTGATAATAAGATACAAATATTAATTTAGATAGTCACTAAATAAGTCTGATAAATATCTTGCAAAATTACTCATTTTGTGATATTAAATGTTCTGAATTAAAATGGTTTCAAATAACTTCCACAGAGGAAATCTATGAATTCTGTCGCTCTTCCCAACAAGACCCCCTATCAAAACACTAAATCCCTCGATCTCAATCTCAATACTATTGAGGGAACTGTACCTGGGGACCAGATTTGGTTTGTACCGCGATCGCAATTGGATGGAGGAGCAGCAGTTGCCAAACACGTCGAGATTCCGCGCGAGTGCGTTCACTATCCATGCTACGAAGTAGAAGCTAGGATAATCGCAAATTATTTAATAGAAATATCTAGAAAAGAGGGAATAGGGAACAGGGATAAATAATTGACAATTTATAGATAATAATTGCTTTGATTTTTAATTTTTGGAGATGTCTATGAGTTCAACTAATATCATCAATTTAATTAACCTAAAAGCCAGGAATGAGAATTTTATTTTATTGAATAGAAAGTAGAGGATAAATAAGAATAAATTATCTAATAATTTATGATAAATTAAGAAAACTTTATCTGATGAGAAATAGGAGTTAAGTAAGTTCTGAACTGGTGTAGGAATGACCCGATATTAGTGCAAAAAAATACTCACTAAACCCTTACCACTTTCTCAGGTGAATCTCAGATTTTTCATAGACTATGTTAATATGGATACTGAATACTTTATAAGTGTAAGGTTGAACTAAATTAATTGGAGAAAATAATATTATGAAAAACATCAACAAAAAATTAGTTGTAGCTAGTGCAATAACTGGTGTCTTAGCTGTTGGTCTTACCACTTTTGGTAATAGTCAGGAAGCTCTTGCTGGCAAAGAAGGTATGGAAAAATGTGCTGGTATTGTTAAAGCTGGCATGAATGATTGTAATGCTAATGGCCATAGCTGTTCAGGTCAGTCAACAGTAAGTGGAGATCCTAACGAGTGGATTTATGTTCCAGAAGGTACTTGTGAAAAAATTGTTGGTGCAACTCTTAAGAAATAGACTCGCTACATATTAACTAAAAAGTTAAATTATTATTACAAAAATTGTTTGTGGTATTTTTTAATAAAGTTATGATTTGAGGTTAATAGAATTGAGAAGGGAAAAATATTTTATATAAAGTATCTCTTTCTTTATTTCTATCTCTCGTCAAATTAGCTTATAATTAAAAAATGCCATATTTTTTTATGGGTACATCTCAATGCAAGAATAAAGCCAAAAATTTATTGCTTTTAGGCAATAGGGAATAGGGAATAGGAAAAAAGTATTTTTACAAATATGAGATGCACTCAATTGGGGTTTGTAGATGTGGGGCGACAACTTTTCAGCCCAATCAACTTTTCCCGTTCTTCGGTTTTACCTTCTTCTTTCTTCCTTCTTCCTTTTTCCTTCTTCCTTATTTATTCTTAAATAAAAACAGTTTATGACAACCAAAATACAATCTCAAAAACTAGAATTTGATGTTAATCCAAAGTGGCAAAGCAAGGGATATTTACCCTGTATTCAGTCCTCCTCAATTCAAGGTTCAGGAATTGCTTTACGTTCGCTCCACTATCAATATATTCTGACTCAAAAACCGAAAGTAAATTGGTTTGAAGTTTTATCAGATAACTATTTATGTGCTGGTGGTTTACCACTATTTTATTTAGAAAAAATTCGTCAAGATTATCCTGTTACTTTACATGGAGTAGGAATGTCTTTGGGTTCAACAGACCCATTAGATTTAGATTATTTAACTCGCCTAAAAAATTTAGCAGCAAAAGTTGAACCAGATTTTATTTCTGACCATTTATCTTGGATATCTGTCAGTGGTCACTATCTTAACGATTTAATTCCGCTGGTTTATACAGAAAAGGTGATGGATTTTGTGGCATCGCGTATCCTACAAGTACAAGAATTTTTAGGTAGGCAAATTTTGATTGAAAATCCTTCTCCATATTTAACTTTTACAGATTCAACTATGTCGGAATGGGAGTTTATTGAGGGATTAGTAAAAAAAGCTGACTGTTACTTACTTCTGGATATAAATAATCTTTATGTTAATGCTATAAATAATGGAATTGACCCTCTAAAATATCTGGATGGCATCCCACCAACAAGGGTTAAACAAATTCATTTGGCAGGTTATGAAGAAAAGGAAAATTATCTATTAGATACTCACGGTTATCCTGTACATCCTCCAGTTTGGGAGTTGTATGAAGAAGCCTTGGTAAGGTTTGGTAGTGTACCTACTTTAATAGAATGGGATACAGATATTCCAAGTTTTGAAGTGTTAATGGCAGAAGCAAATAAAGCTGAAAAATTATTACAAAAGGTCAGTTGATTAATGGATAATGGATAATGGATAATGGATAATTACCTCTCCCTTTTAGGGAGAAGATTGACCCTTAAGGAAAAAATTTATTTTTTTCCCTTTCAAGGGGAGGCTTTTAACCTGAATTATTTAATTATTTAATTAGAGCTTGCTGATTAAATCTAAAAGCATTTACATATAAAAACTTTAGCTTTTTTTTGGTATAAAAAAGTGCAAATTTTTCAGCTATTCATGCTCAAAAATTTAGTATTTTAGGCTCATAGTTGGGCAGAAAAATCATTCTTACAATTCTTGCTCCTATCTCCTCGCTCATTCCCATTTCTCCTGTCTCCTGTCTCCTGTCTCCTGTCTCCTACCCCTACTAAAAGACTTTTGAGCGCAAACCCTAATTATTAATTATTTGGTAATGGAAAATATTAGTCTACAAAATTTATTTCTCCAAGCTGTATGGAAAAAAGACAGTATTAGTATAGAAGAATTAAGCAAACATATTAAAGCACCAAATAATTTAACACCTGCGGAAAGTTTGGCAATTTACAGGGGTAATGTTGTTGGAAATTTGAGTAATACATTAGTGTCAATTTATCCTGTGTTATGCCAGTTAGTGGGAGAAAAGTTTTTTGAAGCAACTGCATTAAAGTTTATTAATCAGTTTCCTTGTTTATCACCTGATTTAGGAGATTATGGAGAACAATTTGCAGATTTCCTGACAGATTTTGAACCAGTAAAACATTTACCATATCTGCCAGATATAGCACGTTTAGAATGGCATTGGCATCGAGTTTTTTGTGGTGAAGATACAAAGGGTTTAGATTTTCAAGCTTTGGGTGAAGTTCCTCAAGAAAAATGGGGAGAGTTGATTTTGTATTTACCGAAAAATAGTGTTTTATTAGAGTCTATTTATCCTATTCATAGGATTTGGCAGGTCAATCAACCCGATCATCAAGGGGATAAAATGGTAAGTTTAGATGAAGGTGGGGTAAAAATATTTTTGTGGCGACAGGGTTATGATATGCGAATTGATTTACCCAATAATGAAGAATGGGAATTACTAAAGATTTTTCAAGGGAATTATCCATTTGAAATTGTTTGCGAAAAAGTCGCTGATATTGAACCTCAAGTTGATGTGGGTTCATTACTTCCATTGTTTGTACAGCGAGGTTGGATTGATAATTTTTGTGTTAAGAAGGAAGAGGGAAGAGGGAAGAAGGATGAATAAACAGATATTGAAGAAAAAAATAGGTATAGCAGAAGGAAGAAGGAAGAAGAAAGAAGGAAGAAGGAAAAATATTATGTTGTTTGAGTTTTAAGCTTTTGAGGTGTCCTAACCTTTCCTTCGACTACTATAAAAAGTCAAAATAATAGATATAATTATCTAATATCAAGTCTCATTAATTAGCCATAGTAAAAATTACCGAATAATTAATAATTAATAATTAAATAATTCAGGTTTAAAGCCGACCCTTTTAAGGGGAAAAAAGCGGTTGAGGGATGGCGAGGTCTCCTCGCCATATCCAATCAACCAAGACAGCGGTCGATCTTCGTAGCTTCCCGAAGGGTGGAATGGCGATCTTCGGAGCGGGTCTGCAAGAACGGGTCTCCTCGCCATATCCAATCAACCAAGAAAAGAAATAATATTTCCTTATATTCAATTCCGTAACGGTTTTAACCAGAGGTAATTAGGGCTTGCTGATTAAATATCAAAGCATTGACTGATATTGGTTTGCTGCCTTTTTTTGTCTTTAAAAAGTGCAAGCTTTTCGGTCTAAAAAGCTCATGCATGCTAGTATTTTGGGATGATTATGGCAGAAAAATCACTCTTACAATTTTTACTACTACCTCCTCGCTCATCCCCATTTCTCCTGTCTTCCCCTCCTGGGAGGGGGAGGGGCGAGGGGTGGGTTGTCTCCTGTCTCCTGTCTCCTACCCCCACCAACAGACTTTATTCAGCAAACCCTAATTATCAATTATCCATTATCGATTAATGAAAACGTATTTCATATTAGTAAGATACATCAGTCGCGGGCAAGATGCCCGCACTGGAAACACTTTACCATTCTTATGTGTACCTCATTTACCTGAAATCTGCTGTATATAACTGTTGAAGCGAGAATATTATTTTCGTGCGGAATGCTGCACCAACAAATTTCCCCTTGCTCCCTATTCCCTATTCCCTAAAATGAAAAAATTCCCCTAGAAGGGGGAAATTTCAGAGTAAGCATTCAGCTATTAGCGGTCAGCTTTTAGCTGTTTCATAGATAATGTATATACACTGCTAAGGTCAAGGTCAGTTTTTTTCCCATATTTTATAATTCTCCTTGAATTTTTTAATACTAATTCCTGCTCTCAAGGCAATAAATTAATAGCTGATAGCTGTAGCTGACTGCTGTTTGCGCAGCATTCCGCAGGAAATGCTTACATTTCAGACCCAATTTTTCAGTGAATTTTAACTACGGAATTAATTGACTTACAATAACCTGATAACGTCTATCATCCAACCCATCACCATTGTAAGCAAATTCCGGATCAATCATTTGTTTCATTTGCTCGATCCTCGCTGATGTTGCGGGATGAGTGCTAAGAAAAGATGGTGGAGAACCTTTTTTTAGCAATTTTTCCATAAATGTAATTGCACCATACTGAGCATATCCCGCTCTACCTAATGTTTCAATACCTATTGCATCCGCTTCAAATTCTGCCTCCCTACTTTTAGGCCGCCGTAATGCTAATTCTACCCCAACTTGGACAGCAACACTATCATCTACACCTGCTGCAGTAGCTAAACCCTGGGCCAATAATGTCTGACGTAACTGTTTTACTGCATGACGACTAGCAATATGGGCAATTTCGTGAGAAACAACACTAGCTAATTCTGCTTCGTTCTCTGCAGCTTTCATTAAACCAGTATTGATATAGACAAAACCTCCCATAGTGGCAAAAGCATTTATACTGTCATCCTCTACTACTTGAAAAGTATAGGGAATGTCTGGACGGGGACTGGCAGTAGCCAATCTTTGGCCAATTCTATTAATATATTCGTTAGCTGCGCGATCGCGATAAATTTTAAGATTTCTCTGTTTTAATAATTGTTGATTAATTTGTTTACCAAGTTCAACTTCTTGGCGGTCAGACAGGTTAGAAATTTGAATCATCTGAATACTCTGGAAAATTAATTCTCCCCAGGGAATAGCTTGACTGGGAGATGCTGTACCTGCACATAAACTAGCAGCGACCATTACAGATATTAATGGGTATGATACTTGACGAAAGGAAGAACGAGTAATTAGAGATAGTTTTTTCAACATGAGCTTTTAGATTAAAAGGTACTAGTGCCGCTACGTGGAAGTTAAGAGCGAGTGCGTAATTCTGAGGAAACCTCAGAATGTAAGACGCACTCAAGACAGTCATGCATTCAAAAGTTAAAAGTCAATCATTTTTGATTTGTAATTGTTTTAGGATTTTGTCACCGGTCAGTTATAGCGCTGTGCGCAGGCAACAGGCAACAGCTCCGGAAGGCAATAGGGGGAATAAATTGCTGATAATATAAGACTTTTAGCTATTGGACAATTCCTGCAATTTGTAAATATGCCAGCGCACATTGCTATAGCAGAAGAAAGAATTAAAGAAGGAAGAAGGAAAAATCTGACGTTGCCTTAATTTTAATATTTTGATTTGTCCTAACCTTTCCTTCGACTGCTATTTGTCCTAATTTTTCCTTCAACTGCTATTACAAATAAATTAGTGAATGATATTTGGTTGTTGTTGTCATTCACTACAAAAGTTATTGATAGCTTTTCCGCAAAGCTAAAATTTGATTTTACTACCGAAGATAAGGGAGTTTAGCTAATAAAAAACCTCCTTATCTTCATCCATTTAACTGTAAGCATTCAGCAGTCAGCTAGCCTCTTATCCGAGGAAATGTGGACTTCAGCTAGGCTCCTATGGTCGGAACTGCGTTATCAGCTTTAAAGGATAAAATTGCTTTTTTATCAAAGCTTAATAGTATGAATCTTTAGTTGAGAATGTAGTAGAAAAACGAATGTTTGCTTCATTCATTAAAAAGCTGTTTGCGCAGCATTCCGCAGGAAATGCTTACATTGAACTTATTTTGAAAATAAAATTTTCGTCGAAAAAAATATATAAGTATTACCTAAAATTTACAATTTACCACGTTATTAAAGTCAATTTAATTACAGATATACAAATCTTTATTTATCGTTACGCTGGCAAATTTTAATGATATTTATTGTGTTAAATGTACAATTACAAAACTCTATTATTGGTGCTTGGCTAAACATGATATTAAGTGGTAATATCTTTAAGAAGAGATTTTCTAAATGAAAATTATGTGTATTAGAAATCTGGTAAAAATCCAAAATCAAATCAATTATCACACATAAATTATCAGTTATTTCCCCTCCTGGGAGGGGGAGGGGCGAGGGGTGGGTTCCCTACTGTCTACAGCAAAGCTGCCTACTCCCTCTTTTGGAGGAGATGTCTATTACCTAACCATCCTGGTTATCGACAAAAGAGTGGCAATAAATTATACCCAATATCACTTGTAATTATTAGTTGATGAAATTATGAAAATTCTGGATTCTCAAGGACGATTATTTGGTAAAGTCAGTGTCTTAGATGTGGGCGCTGTGTTAATAATTTTAATGGTATTACTGGGAATATTTATCGTTCCTGGTACTAATAAAACTTCTGTTGCTCAAGTGGGTAATATTATTACTAAACCAATGGAAGTAGATGCTATTGCTTTAGGTTTAAAAGGACGGAACCCTGAAAAATTATTAAGGGAAGGAGAGAAAACTCAATTAATTATTAGAAATCAACCTTATGGAAAAGTTGACCTAAAATCTGTGGAATTTATGACTCGAAAAGTGGCAGTTCCTCAGCCTGATGGCTCAGTCAAAGCTTTGCCAGATCCTAGAGATAAAGAACTTTTTAGTCGGAATCTTTTATTAACTTTGGAAGGTAAAGGTAGAGTGACTGATGATGGTCCTGTATTAGGAAATATTAAGGTAAAAATTGGTATGACAATTGAGTTGGAGGGTGCGGATTATAATTTTAATGCTAGTGTGATTGATGTGCGAGTAAGAGAGTAATTTTCTGATTTTATAGAAGTCTAATAGGGTGTGTTTTGTTCCACAAAATATCTGGCCTGTGCAAAATACACCTTGAAGAAGGAAGAAGGAAGAAGGAAGAAGGAAGAAGGAAGAAAAAATGGATGGGGATAGTCTTCGACACGCCACTCCGTGTCTTATAACCCCAAGCAATTGTTAACACCCTGTAGAGGGTGGGGTATTAAACCAAAAATAAAAAGATAATTTTACAGCGCAATTCATTTTAGGGTGGTGGTGCATAGTAATGGTCAAAGAAGTGTGGGGAGATGGGGGATGGGGAGTGTGAGAAAAATTAAAAAATATATATCCTCACCATTACCATGCAGGACTACCCATTTTAGTAACTACAAAATTCTTTTGAGTTAGGGAGTAGCGGTGCGACCCCGCGTCGGTGACAGACGCATCTGGTAGCGCACCAAGAGAGGGAGTAGGAAAATACTTTGGCCACTGTAGTCTATCTATTTGAAAATCACTACAATTAAAGTCTCGATGGAATGAACAAGCAAGCTAAAAAATAGAATACAGATATTAAGGGGTAATAATAGACAGAAAAGGCATCTAAATTTTCTGGAAAAATGACCAAAACTATGAGTATAAAAGAAGAAAGCGATCGCTTGATTAACAAATTTCTAGGATACCTAAAAAATTTAGAGTAAAATTTATCTATAGTAGTCGTTATTACTACTCTTAATTTATCATTTTCTTTGTGGGTTTAATACCCCACCGTCAACTGGAGTGTTCAAAATTACTTGGGG
>NZ_RCBY01000255.1 GCF_003838195.1 Okeania hirsuta | reverse complement strand
TTAGAATCCCCATGTAATTTTCCTCCTGTCTCCTGTCTCCTGTCTCCTTCTTCAACCCGTTTTTAAATCACAAATTATTTGTATAATCATATACAGAAATTTGATTCATTGTTAAAACAAGAATTATCGATTTATTATATTAAGTTGATATTATTTTTAAGCTCTCTAGTTCCCTATTATCTTTCACCTTTTCCAGAATATTTTCTACAAAACCTTTCTGAAAACTCCTACACAAGACCAAAATCATAAATGGGTTTTCATTTAATCACAACAGTGTTAGTCTCAGAAGTTGGAGGAGAACAAAAAATATTTTTTCCTTGATGCAATATGATTAAAAACCATCTCTAATTAATTGACTATGACTACATCAACCTCTGTTCTATCAGCTTGGCAGCTATTAAGAAATCGTGAAATTACTTGCCAACAAGCATTAGAAAATTTAGTAGATCAACGAGGAATAGTAAATCTACAACTACTAGATAAAGAAGTAGCATATCGTTTCTTTAGAGAATTCCCAGATCGAAAAGAATTACCACCAGTTATTCCACTACTTTTATGGCGTAACTGTTATTACTTAGCCTCCCCTGTAGAAATATGTGCTGATGAGATGAAAAAGATGAGCGACCGTACTTTTTCAGACATCAAAATTATTTTTATCGCAGAAAAAAGCTATAGCGCCTGGTATCATAGAGAAAAAATAGACCCCAACTCTATCTCTGGGAATCAGTTAATTAATCCTTTAACTGGAGAACTAGAAGAAGAAGATGTCTGCGCCACCACAGAATTATATCTCTCCCAAGCAGCAGACCAAATTGGTCGAATAAAAACAATTATTTCCGGCGCTTTGCGTAACCGTGCTAGTGACATCCATCTTGAACCGACTGGAGATGGTTTACGAGTACGTTACCGTATTGATGGCATCCTCAGAAATATTACCACCCTACCAGCAGATATTGGTCGTCGAGTAGTGGTTGCTATTAAGGTGATGTGTGATATGGATATCGCTGAAAGTAGATGTCCTCAAGATGGGAGAATTAGCGAACAATATGTAGGAGAGGATGATTCTAATATAGGAATAGATTTACGAGTCAGTACCCTTCCCTGTGTCGGAGGGGAAAAAGCTGTGATTAGGTTACTAACTTCCAAAAATCCTTTTTCTAGTTTGGATAAATTGGGATTTTCTGAGCGGAGTTTGAGTGTATACAAAAGTTGGTTGCATCAACCACAGGGAATGATTATTTTTACAGGACCGACTGGTTCTGGGAAAACAAGCACTCTATACACCAGTTTGTTATCAGTGGCAACAGAACACGTTAATGTAGTTACTGTTGAAGACCCAGTAGAATATGTATTGCCCGGAATTACTCAAACTCAGGTAAATGAAAGAGCAGGAATGACTTTTGCCGCTGGTCTACGGGCAATTTTGCGTCAAGACCCCGATATTATTATGATGGGAGAAATACGCGATCGCGAGACAGCGGATACAGCAGTAAGAGCTGCATTGACTGGTCACTTAGTCTTGACTACTCTTCATACTAATGATGCTATAGGTGCAATTCCTCGGTTAAAGGATATTGGTCTTGACCCTGCTTTGATGAGTGATGCGCTATTGGGTATTGTTGCACAAAGATTAGTGCGAAAAATTTGCCCCCATTGTGGAGAAGCTTATACTCCCACAAATGCCGATCTACAAATATTGGGTTTAGAGCAACCGCAAATATTACCTTCTATGAGTTTGGCTGTTAGCAAAAGTCTATCTGCTTATGCTTCTGCTTTGAATAATGGCAATGGGGGGCAAACTATATCTGCTGTTACTCCGAGTATAAAACATGAAATTCAGGGAAAATGGCGTATTGGTCGTGGTTGCTCTAATTGTTTCCATTCTGGTTATTCTGGTAGAGAAGCAATTGTAGAATTATTGGATGTAGATGATCGGGTTCGTGAGTTGATTTATGAAGGTACTATGACTCAATTACAGCGTTATTTGAAGCAAAATGGTTTTGTTTCTTTCCAAACTGCTGCTGTTGAAAAGGTAACTCAAGGAATAACTACAGTTGAAGAAGTACAGCGTGTTTTGCCACGTAGTGCTTTATATACTCACAATTTTACCAGAGGTTGATATTAAATAGGGTTTGCTGAAAAAGTCTTATGAGTGAGGGTAGGAGTCAGGAGTTAGGAGTCAGTAGGGGAGGCATGGGTAGGGCGACGTACAAGAGAAAAAAAGAAGGAAGATAAAGAAGAAAGTTTTTTATCATCAGGGCTTACGCATACCACCACATATAGTAGGAATTAACGGTCGTTAACCCCTACAAATAGTGTATAATTTTGTCTTTTGCGTAATATCATGTCCGCTTGAATACTTTTGAATACTTATACTTTGGTGGAAGGAAGACAGAGGGTAGAAGGCAGCTATGCTGTTTGCGTAGCATTCCGTAGGAAAGAGTTTCTTTTAATTGAAACTTAATTCTATACACAAACGATGCTATCGGACATGATATAAGTCCGGATAATGGTATTAAGTGATTAAACTGATACACATAACTTTCCAGGTAGACCCTAATGGTGTGTAATATAACTTTTTGGCGTTGGTGATTTGAAGTATGATATCATTTCCAGATCATTAGGGGTCAAAAAACTTTCTCCCTCTATTCCTCTTTCTTATTCTTTCTTCCCTCCTGAGTTCTGAGTTCTGACTCTTAAGTAATTAAGATTAATATCATACACTAATTCACCAATGCCAACTTTTTTTAGTATCCTCACCCATTTTTAGGTTTCTCAGTCCAGTTATCGTGCGCTAACAAAGTTTAACACATTATTATATAATTAATTATAGCAGTCTTCACAAAGGTAGGTTACAGAACTTCTGCCCTCAGCATAAGTGCCTTCTGCCTTTAAGTAAAAATCTCTGTATTCTATGTTAATGAAAACTGCTATAATATGGTCTATGGATAGATATTTCAAAAATATAGCTGTTTTTTAGGCAGTCCTACAACCATAATGGTATGGATTGAACTTGGGACAAATTACCTGATGATGTCAGCTCCGATGATCAAGAAAGAAGATGTATTTTGGTTTCTTTCCTACTCATAGTTTTTTCCACTCTAGGTCTCCCCTATTCCCCTAATCTCCCCTACTCCCTCTACCATTACGCGAGCAGTACTACAGTTTTTTGTTTAATGCCGGAGTGGACTAAATAACCTCTGTTTTCTGCTTTTCTTAGTGAAAACTGCTATGAGCGATCGCCTAGCTAAAATTATGTTGAAGATACTTCTGTATCAGCTTCTGGAAAACGAGTAATATCATCTTCCCCAAGATATTCCCCATTTTGAATTTCAATCATTACTAGAGGAATTGTACCAGGATTTTCTACACGATGTGCTGTGTTTGGTGGAACATAAGTTGATTGTTTTTGCAGGAGCAAATGTTCTGTACCATCAAACACAACTTTAGCAGTACCAGAAACCACAATCCAATGTTCACTACGATGATAGTGCATTTGGGTCGTAATATGATGTTTTGGTTTGACCTCTATACGATTAATTTTGTAACGTGGACCTTCTTCCAACATTGTGACTGTACCCCAAGGCGGTGTTCTTGTAGGATGTTCATGTTGACTTGAAACCGTAACTTCAGAATTTACAACTGGGGTCGAAGACTGTTGATTATTTTGTGTTTCACTCATAAATTTTTTTTCGATTACATCAAATAATAATCTACTTTCACATTTTACTACAGAATGCCATTGGCATCCTCCCGACGCTGCTCTAGGAGACAGTGCAAGTCCTGCTCCATTGCTGATAGGGGCTTTTTGCTAGATAACATCAAGTTTTTTGTTTTAATCTTGCTTTTAGGATGTCTTATTTTATGTCCGGTCTTTTTCTGGGGACTAAAATTCATCATATCTGGGACAATATCGAATAAATATTCCCCAGTGATCACCCACAAATCACCATACATACCTACCCAAAAGTTGTTATGTCTTCTGTCTTTTCGTCCTGGTTCTTTTGATCGACAAATATATCTTTGATCTCCTGACTTTTTGATACAATTACCATGGTAAGATCAAGCTGTGTAAGCAATAGCTATTAGTAAAATCAAATTGGTCAAGGGTTGTTTATTAGCTCGACTTCCTTCTAGATTATATCCCCCTGTTTTACCATCTTTAAACATCGCCTCAATACCCATTCTCGACCGATAAATTTTGATAACTTCATCTAAACTTTCAAGATTTGTTAGTAAATACCAAGGTTCCTGTCTTGAGTGCGTCTTTCATTCCGAGGAGACCTCGGAATTACGCACTCGCTTTTCTAGTTGATGATTATATTTGATTTTCCAATATGCAGCCAAATTAAATTTACCGAAACCTTTGTATTTAGTGAGATTAATGTTACTGAAAAATATTTGGGTTCCAGGAGCTACAGGCAAATCACTCAAAGGCTGGTATTTTTGACGATTTTTTCTATAGTTAGTATTTTGTTTTTGTCTAAATATCAAATTTATTTTTTGAGTCTTAGACCTAATTTTTAGCCAGTGATATCACTCTATACCATGAAATTATCGGTCTCCAATAACTACCAGTTTATATTTTTTCTATCAACCTAAAACTGATTGAATAAGTGCTTTTTGTTCCCTGAAATTAGTCGAGCCTTTTTGGAGCAAAATTTGCCAGTAAATCGGTAATGCTCGTTTTTTATAGATCACAGCAATTTTATTAGAGAATTAAATACTGAGACGAAAAAACTTTGAGAAAGAATAGTTTGCAAAGTAAATTTCCTCAAGTAAGAGACAGAGCTATAACAATTTTATTTCAGTTGCGGGTAAAAATATCTTTTAATTTAGGGAAAAGGGAACATGGAATAAAGGTAAAAGTTTCAGAGTTTTTATATATCCTTAGATTTTTTACAGCAGAAATAGACTTAAGATATTTAGATGAAAGTAGATTTTCTTTGAAGGCAGATATTCCTGACGGATGGCAAGAACAATCAGAAATAATAACCCTCAAGAGTTGTCAAAGTAAAAGAATTCATGTTCTGGGATTAATGGAATGTAAAAATTAACTAAATTACGAAATACATCAGGGAGTAATTGACAGTGAAATAGTCATAAATTTTTGAGATAAGTTTAGTAAAGATTTAGCTAAACTCTTGTTCTGTAGTTATAGATCAAGCTTGAATTCATACGAGCCTTGAACAAGAGTTTAGTAAAGATTTAGCTAAACTCTTGTTCTGTAGTTATAGATCAAGCTTGAATTCATACGAGCCTTGAACAAGGAAGAAGAAAGAAGGAAAAAGTGGATGGGTACTAAAATCCCAAGCAATTGTAAACACTGTGTAGACGGTAAAGTTTTGCTACATCTTAGTTAATAAGATCATAGAGAGTAGGAAGATAGTCAATTATGAATAATATATCTTCACTTCATGTCTATAATCGTTAAAAACATAACTATGCTTGACTCATTATTTAATAATTGAAGTATTGAATAAACATAGATTTTTTTTAGATAATGGGGTATATGTCAATTATTAAAATATAAATTATCAAACGATATATAATAATATTTTCATAAAATCTCCTACAATTTTATCCCGATTATTTTCTGTTAAAACAGGCACATGAACAAATATACATTTACTTTGATAACAACTCATATCGAGATATTTTAAAACTGAATAATACAAGTCTTCGCAAACAAACTTTCCTGCATCATTACTAATCTCAGTCACATCCAAACCTGCAACTAACTCTGCTAAATTAATAGAAGTTTTCATCACCACTTCTCCACAACTAGCTTGAGATTCTATTGTGAGAATTTTCCTTGTTTCTGCCATACCACAACAAATAATCACATCAGGCTGAATCTCTTCTATTTTAGCAATAACAATCTGTGTAGCTAGCTGTGAATCAACAGGTAACTTTCTTAAAAAACTTAACGAATAATTAGTTAATTTTTGCACAGATATCAGACCAAGTAAATCATCAGAAGAATTAGATTTATGGTGAGGTTCCCATATATCAAATGATGTCAGTAACACTTTAGTTTTCATTTTTCAAACAAAGACAAAATAAAAAAATCTGTAAATTCTTTAAATTATACTAACTTATTAACTATAATAAAATTGCCAATCACAAAATAAGGAGAAAAATTAATGCCAACTATTGCAGTCATAGACTACGATATGGGTAATTTACATTCTGTCTGTAAAGGTTTAGAAAAAACTGGTGCCACCCCAAAAATTACAGATTCTCCAATAGAAATAGAACAAGCTGATGCAGTAATTTTACCAGGAGTAGGGTCTTTCGACCCGGCAGTGCAACACTTGCGCTCGCGCTACTTAGAAACACCCATAAAACAAGTTATTGCTTCAGGTAAACCTTTTTTAGGTATATGTTTAGGTTTGCAAATATTATTTGAAAGTAGCGAAGAAGGTCAGGAACCAGGTTTAGGAATACTTTCTGGAAAAGTACGTCGGTTTAAATCTGAACCTGGTCTGACAATTCCCCAAATGGGTTGGAACCAACTACAATTTACTCAACCAGGCCATCCTTTGTGGAGTGAAATAACTTCTCAACCTTGGGTATATTTTGTTCATTCCTACTATGTTGACCCCACTGACTCTCAAGTTACAGCAGCAACAGTCACCCACGGCCATCAAACAGTCACAGCAGCAGTAGGGCAAAACAATTTAATGGCAGTACAGTTTCACCCAGAAAAATCTTCTACTCTTGGACTACAAATTTTGTCAAATTTTGTTAATAAAGTTATATCTGAAAATTTGGCCTTAGCTGGTTAGAGCAACCATGAACTTAAGGATATATGGAAATCGTCCGTTAAAAACTTTACCAGGAATGACCACTCGTCCGACTTTGGCCAAAGTTCGAGAAGCAGTCTTTAATATTTGGCAAACTAATATAGCTGGTTGTCGATGGTTAGATATATGTGCAGGTGTGGGTTCCATGGGTGCCGAAGCTTTATGTAGAGGAGCATCCTTAGCCATTGCAATTGAAAAATATGGCCCTGCTTGTGCTGTAATTGATCATAATTGGCAACTTGTGGCCAGTTCATCTCAGGAATTTCAGGTGTTGCGGGGAGATGTGTTGAAACGTTTAAAAGTGCTGGTAGGGCAGAAGTTTGACTTGATTTATTTTGACCCACCTTATGCTAGTGATTTATATCAACCAGTATTAGAGGCGATCGCCCAATATCAACTTCTAGCACCAACCAGCGAGTTAGCAGTGGAACATAGTCCCGAAGGATTGTCTGTTAAATCTGTGTCCACCTTAGAAGTTTGTCGGCAGAAAGTCTATGGCAATACAGCTTTGACCTTCTTTAGTCTCACTCAAGAGGAGAGATTGACTGATCTAGTCGATGTTTAATTGGTTGCCCCGTCGATATTGTTGGTAAGCTGCAAAAAATAGTCCTGCCAATGTCACGAGGATGAGACCTAGTACGATTCCAGAAAGTAATGGTTCTACCACGAAGCCAACTCCTTATAGTTGAAATTTTTATTTGTTTATCGATCAATATTACTATTTCTTTTGAGTCTGGGGATAAAGTGCCAGTAAAGAAATCCCAGGCCAATATATAAAACCCTTATGGGATCTATATTATTAAAAATACTAGGAGCAGATGGGCAGATGGGGGGTATTAAAGTATTTTCAATTATTGCTTTAATCCATGTATAACCTGCCTCTCAAATTTTTACGCAAGTATACCAAAAACTACAGTGAGAAGATACGGATATTCATCATGGAGGAGTATGAGAATATTTTTCTAGTTGCCTTCTATCCCACATCCCACGGACGACTCCATGGCTCAAAAATGTCATCAAGGTCAATATACCAAATTGGTTCTATATACAAATATGAATAATATAGTTCCTCAAAGTATTGATTAAGATTAAATCTTTGTACTTGATATAAAAGAATTACCCTAAAAAGAGCCATACTGTTAAGGTATATTAATTGATATTAAACTTTCTTGTAGATAGTTTTTGAGATATAAAGATTTTGGATAACCAGCTTGCTGATACCAAAAAAGAAGTCTTACTGAAGTGGAGCGCCTTAGTTGGTCTGGCTGTTCTGTTGGTAGTCCTATTTATGTTCTTAGGATTTAGGCAGTTTCATGCTTATGATCCTTATACAAAAAGAGTATTGTCTATTGATGGAGACCCAGTTCAAGGCCACGCGATTTTTCAAATGAACTGTGCAGGTTGTCACGAGTGGGTTTTAGAAAGTCAGATCGGACCTTATTTAGAAGGTATTTCCCAACGCAAGTCAGATGTGGCAATTATTAAGCAAGTAGTTAGTGGCCAAACACCACCTATGCCCCAATTTCAGCCCAGCGACCGGGAAATGGCCGATTTATTAAGCTATTTAAAACAAATGTGATTTAAAAGTAAAAAGGGGTTGCATAAATAGGTGCAGCTTTGCTATTATTAAAAACGTTGCCGATGTAGCTCAGTTGGTAGAGCACTCGACTTGTAATCGAACGGTCAGGAGTTCGAGTCTCCTCATCGGCTTTTTTTATCTCTAAAGTTGGTTCAAGACCCGCGCTCTCCCAAAGGGGAGTGTCCTATGGGAAAACCAATCAATTTTGTGGTTTTGCCAATAGTGTGTTAAGATTAAATAAGGCTACTGAGCTAGCAGTGTCAATCTGTGGAGCGACCGTAAGACCAGAAAGAGGGAAAGGCCTCGGAGGTAGGTGCGTTAGAAGCCGAAAGTCCTAATCTGCGAGGTTTAGGAATCCTGCGTTGTCGCGCCATGTGCAACGTCGGGAGGATTTCAAGAGTTCAAATTTTTATCTCAACTTTGCTTGGAGAACCGCGCTCTCCGGCCTGTGGGAGCTTCGGGAAGAAAAGCAATCAATCTTGATATCTCACACACAATTATGTTAGACTGTGAATAATTCTCAGTAAGTAATAGATGGTTGAGAAAGCGTACAAATTTAGGTTTTACCCTACTCTAGAGTAAGAAAACTTGCTAAGGAAGACCTTGGGTTACGTGGGTCTAATCTACAACAAAGCTTTAGCTGAATGGACTCAAGCATGGTATGAGAGGCAAGAACGAGTAAGCTATAAACAAACCTCAGCCATGCTTACCTCCTGGAAAAAGCAAAAAGATTTAGAATTTCTCACACAAGTAAGTTGTGTTCCATTGCAGCAAAGCTTGAGACATTTACAGACTGCTTTCAGCAACTTTTTTTCAGGCGTTGCACAGTGACGAATGATTACGAGAATTGAGGAATTTGCCGATGTTTCAAATCATAGATCAGCAAGGGAATTGATTTGTACAACATATCAATGGACTTGGAGTAGCACAAAGTTTTGCGATGTAACCTAGCTAAATAGGGTTTGCTGATTAAATCTAAAAGCATTGACATATAAAGGTTTTAGAATTTTTTAGTTGAAAAAAAGTCCCAGCTTTTAGGTCGCTTAGGTTCAAAAAATTGGCGTTGGTGAATGTGTAATGCTCAGAAAAGAACTGGCACAGTCTTGAATTTCAAGTAATGTACCAGCAAGCCAATAGAATACTTAAGCATTGTTAAGGATTTGGAGTAACAGAGGGTTTTGCGTTTTAGTCGAGCCAGATCATGTCTCAAGGGAGTGTTTTCTCCGTAACACGCGGGTCATATAAGTTTTGCAAGACCATTTGGTCTTCAGGTTGAATATATTTTGGGTAAACTCGATCACCGTCAGTGACATACCAAAAGCTATGCTCACACTGGATAACTTGCCATAACTTCTCAAAAGTTTGCCCTGGAGCGATCATGCTCCG
>NZ_RCBY01000254.1 GCF_003838195.1 Okeania hirsuta | reverse complement strand
ATCCCCATGTAATTTTCCTCCTGTCTCCTGTCTCCTGTCTCCTGTCTCCTTCTTCAACCCTTGATTTTTCTGCAATTATTCTGCCTTTTATTCTAAATTTTTGGTCGCTCAAGCTTAAAAAGTTGTACTTCTTTCCGCTGTAAAAAAGCTAAAACCTTTACCTGTAAATGCTTTTATATTTAATTAGCAAGCCCTATTTAGAAAGCACAAAACTTGAATTTGTAAGACTTATTTAGCACTATGAATTAGAGCAGATAAAATGATTATAAGTTGAATGAGAAAATAATTTTATACATTCAAATAATTCACTAAATTTTTCTGAATAATTTAACTATTTCCTATTTTCTCAATATCTACAAGAACTCACAGCTTAAATTAAGATTGGTATATACATCTTAAAAAGAAGAAAAGAGTATAGGTATAAAATCTAGAAATATTTAATTGCTAAGAGCAAACAATTTAAAAAAACATGACACCAACCACCTCTAATTCCTTTAGAAACCAACAGTTTCCCTTTAATTTTGTCCCCCACCCTACACAAGATAGTGATTTTCTCCAACAACTAGAATTTATTCCTGGCTTAAAAGAAATATTGACAATTAGACAAGTTCATGCTCTAGAACACGCTACAGTTTGGGTACTCAGTGAATTAGCAAACTCAGGAAATTCAACATCCTCTGATGAATCAATTGGAGGAATGTCTACACCACAAGGATTTTACCTTTATGGTTCAGTAAATCCATCTCAATTAGAGCAGGCAGTAGAAGTAGCATTGCAGCGAATTACTTCTGGAGAATGGGACTTGGCAGTACATCCTAGATGTGGCACAAACTTATCAGTAGCAATGACTCTCACTCTAGGATTGGCTCTAGGTATAAATACACTGATGCCCAGGAAACCAATTGAGCAACTCTTAGGTTTTGGCATTGCAGCTACGGCAGCGATCCAAATAGCACCAGAGCTAGGTAATTTAGCCCAAAAATATTTAACAACTGGTATTCCTTTCAATTTAAGAGTGATAAATATTTCTGTAACTCAAGATGTATGGGGTCGTCCAGCTCATTTTGTTCAAGTATCCTGGCTCAATTAGTTGCAACAAAACTTAAAAAAATCTTAGACTGAAAAGATATAGGATGAGGGGACGGTTTTACCATTCTTAAACTTTAAGGGAAAAAAAATTCATGGTTCAACGTGGTTCTAAAGTTCGGATTTTACGCAAAGAATCCTACTGGTATAACGAGATTGGTACAGTTGCTTCCGTTGACAAAAGTGGCATCAAGTACCCTGTTATTGTTCGCTTTGACAAAGTAAATTACACGGGTTTTAGTGGTAGTGCATCTGGCGTTAACACTAATAACTTTGGTACTGAAGAAGTAGTAGAGGTAGAAGCCCCTAAAGGTAAATAATTAGCCTCAAACTATTCTTTGAAACCAGAGCTATAACAAAACCTCATTTGAACAATTCTAATTAAATAAACAAAAATAGGCCAAAACTGGCTCGGATCGATGCTTAACTAGAAAAAATTTCTACAGTGTCTATATAATAATTAAGACTGTAAGAATTATAGTTAGCACTGTGCCAGAACTGCCAGAAGTAGAAATAGTAAAACGAGGTCTCAATCAACTGACTCTCAACAAAAAAATAGTGGGTGGGGAAGTGTTGTTAGAACGCACAGTTGCCCACCCAATTTCTGTAGGTGATTTTTTGGGCGGTTTGCAGGGAAAAGCGATCGCAGGGTGGCATAGACGAGGTAAATATTTACTTGCCCAACTCTACAAGTGGGACACAAAAATTCTCAAACTTACGCAGCTCAAAGAAAACCAAGATGGTTGGTTAGGAGTACATTTACGAATGACAGGCCAACTGTTATGGGTAAAACCAGAAGAAAGTCTACATAAACACACGCGAGTGAGAATATTTTTTGGCGATCGCTCTTCTGGAAGTGAAGGTCATCCTACCCATGAATTAAGATTTGTAGACCAACGCACTTTTGGCCAGATGTGGAGAGTACCACCCGCAACAGAAATATCTCACATTATTACTGGTCTGAAAAAATTGGGTCCTGAACCATTCTCCCCTGAATTTTGCCCAGAATATCTTACCAAGAAATTTGACAAAAGACATAGAGCAATTAAAACAGCTCTTTTAGACCAAACAACAATTGCTGGGTTAGGTAATATTTATGCTGATGAAGCGCTATTTCTCAGTGGTATTAGACCAACAACTCTGTGCAAAGATTTGACGGAAACCCAAATAGAGCAACTGCATCTAGCTATACTCAAAGTATTACAAAACTCTATAGATGCAGGTGGTACAACATTCAGCAACTTCTTAAATGTTAAGGGAGTTAATGGCAATTATGGTGGTGTGGCTTGGGTTTATAATCGTGCTGGTCAACCATGTCGAATTTGTGATACTTCTTTAGAGAAAATTAAACTGGCGGGTCGGTCTACTCATTTTTGTCCTCAATGCCAAGAAGGGTAGTAAAAGCTCAGAGTTGTCTGCTCCTATTCAATTTTCCTGCTATAAGACCAAATTTTGCCAGCTCCCTATCAATTTAGAAGTCCATATTGTAAGTTTTAAGTTCAACGTCGGGTCATTCACCCTAATTCCATATTAGAATTTCAACAGAAAATACAAGAGATAGAAATCATATATGGCAAACATTAAAAAAGGTAGTTTAGTTCGTGTTGTGCGAGAAAAACTTGAAAATAGCTTAGAGGCCAAAGCTAGTGACACAAGGTTTCCTCCCTATATATTTCATAGTCAGGGAGAAAAACTTGAAAATAGCTTAGAGGCCAAAGCTAGTGACACAAGGTTTCCTCCCTATATATTTCATAGTCAGGGAGAAGTGGTTGATACAAAAGGAGATTATGCTTTTGTCAAATTCGGCAAAGTACCGACTCCAAATATTTGGTTGCGACTAGATCAGTTAGAAGAATTCAAGTAGACATACCTTTTTCCAAGTGTTCTAAGTAAAATCTCCTAGAAGCTTTAAGTATATACATAAATACAGAGGTCTCCTAAAAAAAATTGAACATGAGACCTCTGATGATTATTTTGGCAAAATTGCAAGGCATCTAATTATACTAACCCACATTCCGCACGACAAAATCTAGCATAAAAATCTAAGTCAAAAGTCATGCATTCAAAAGTCATGCATTAAGAAGAAAATTATAGAGGTCAATCAAAATAAACGATTCAATAAGTATTTATGCTTAATGTTTAACTGAAAATTTGACTCTTGATCGAGGTAAATGAAGATAATTTATATAGTATAAATACTTAAACAACCTCAGAATTTCATACTAATTTTCGTGTTACAAATTGAAGTGCGGAATGTAGGATACTAACTGCCAGGGCGGTTAGGTCAGAGAAAAATATAAAATTATTAGACCATATCATAGAGGTGATCGCTATGTTTCTCCTTTATGTCGTAATATTAAGTCTAATTAATTAGCCAAGGGTAAAAATTTTCTTCTCTTGAGAGAATATTTTTTTGGTGGGGAATGCTGCGCAAATAAAATTCTCATTCTCCCTACACCCTAAATTTTTTATTGTAGTTATTCTAAAGATACATAATATAAGCGCCTTGGCGACTGCTATAAATAAATAAAATAATTCTATGAATTCTTCACAATAAGGGAATCTGGAGATGTCAACAGAAAATCAGAATTTAGAAGCAGAAACAAATATTAATTTAGAGTCCGCTCAAGAAAGTTTTGGAGAAGAAAGTATTGAGGATGTAAATAAAACTCGTTTGCTACTTACTTTATGGGATTTAGGGGGAGAAGGAGAAACAGCAATAGGAGTAAAAAAAAGTGAATTAACTACCAGAGTTAAACGGAAAAAATACGGTAAAAAAATAGGTAAATATCAAGGAGTATATGAGGAGTTAGAAAAATCAGGAGCAATTAGAATTGAGATAAAAAATAGAGCAGTATTGGTTTTTATTACAGATATAGGTAAGGAAATGTTGGGAAAGGGTTTACAAAATCCTGATTTTAATTTTGAAGGAACTGTAGTAGCGGCGAGGTTAGCAAATACGCTTTTGAGATGGATACGAGAAATAGGTAATCATAGAAATTTGAAAATGGAGATAGAAACAACGGTAATTTCTGAAGGGAAGCTACATGAAGAAGAATAATAATAAATTGATAGAAGTAATGTTATAGGGATGGGATGAAACAATTTTACGCGCGCTGTATTTCTGACCGAATAGGAAAAATTATAGATATCTTGATATGAATCAGATTTGGTATGAATTAGTAAGTATAAAGATTTGAATAATATTATTTATGATAATTAGTAAAGCCATAACTATTACTACTATTGATTACTAGGTTTTAGGTGGTAGGTATTGGGGGTTAGGTCGCACTTAATGAAGTCAGAAGTTAGAATTAATAAGTCATAAGTCAGAAGTTAACCCACCCCTCGCCCCTCCCCCTCCCAGGAGGGGAAGCAGGGGATTTGAGCAAGGCTCCAAAAATATTTCGCTTTAAAAGACGGGGTTGCGCAACCAAATTATAACGAATATATAAGAATAAGAAAACTGCTATATTCTATGGTTTAAAAGAAAACCTCAATTCTCAGATCTGATTCCTGATTGCTATACATCCATTACTAACAACTCTTGGCAATTTTGAATAAACTGAACAGGAACATTTACCGATCTAGTTGCTAAAACTACGTAAGCATTCAGCTATCAGCAGTCAGCTATCAGCAATTAATAATGAATAATTACTTGTCATACAATTTATCTTTCATTAATGGATAATGGATAATGGATAATGAATAATTACCTCTCCCTTTTAGGGAGAGGATTGACCAATAAGGAAAAAATTTATTTTTTTCCCCTTGAAAGGGGAGGCTTTTAACCAGAATTGTTTAGTTGTTTAATTATTTAATTATTAATTATTCGGTAATAGTGCGCTTAGTAATTCTTAGCCAAACCTAAGTTTTACTAATAGCTGTTATCTTTTATTAAGCGCAACTTCATAGAGAAATGGTATCAGATTGAGTCCGGAGACTTTGACAGTAACTTTTTATTCTTTCCTCAATTTCAAAGGTTGCTTTTGCCTTTCCTAACATTAATAGCTGATAGCTAATAGCTGAGGGCTGAATGCTTACAAAACTACGAATGGTCATTTCAGTTATCAGTTGTAAAATTATGATTTATGAACTACTATCAGAAAATGTAGACTGCCTCCTTGATATGTTTAGATCAGACAAATTATTTTTGGTGAGTAGAAAAGACGATAAAACTGTTAATTTTTTGCAATTACAGCTTTTATCTCTTGAATGAGATGCACCCATTTGCAGTTTTAACGAACAGAAAAGAAAATCAAATCTACCTCACCTACATAAGTATAGATATAACTCTAAATATCCTGTTATAAACCACTGAAATTTATTAAATTCTAAATTAATATGACTAACAAATCTATTACTAACAACTCTTGGCAATTTTGGATAGACCGTGGAGGTACATTTACTGACATAGTTGCTAAAGCTCCGGACGGTCAAATTATTATTCATAAACTATTATCAGAAAATCCCGATCGCTACCAAGATGCTCCAGTACAAGGAATTCGTGAAATATTGGGAATTACTCAACATCAACCTATTTCTTCAGAAGAAATAGAAGTGATTAAAATGGGTACTACTGTGGCTACAAATGCTTTATTAGAAAGGAAGGGCGACCGCACAGTTTTAGTTATTACGAAGGGGTTTAAAGATGCTCTAAGAGTTGGTTATCAAAACCGACCAAATATTTTTGCTAGAGAAATTATTTTGCCGGAAATGTTGTATGAAAAAGTTATTGAAGTTGAGGAACGTTATACAGCGAAGGGTGAAGAAATAATTCCACTTCAAACAACGGAGTTAACTATTCAACTTCAAGAAGTTTATACAGCAGGAATTAGAAGTTGTGCCATTGTTTTAATGCACGGTTATCGCTACCCGAAGCACGAACAAAAAATTAAAGAAATTGCTCAAGAAATAGGATTTACTCAAATATCTGTATCTCACGAAGTTAGCCCTTTAATGAAATTAGTTAGTCGGGGAGATACTACTGTTGTTGATGCTTATTTATCACCAATTTTACTAAGATATGTCAATCAAGTTAGTAATTCTTTAAAAAAGGGAACAGGGAACAGGGAACAGGGAACAGAAAAGGAAAATTATTTTGCCAAAAAGATTTTAAGCAATATTTCAGAAAGACAGTCAGTTAAATTAATGTTTATGCAGTCAAATGGCGGTTTAACTGACTGTCTTTCTGAAATATTGCTTAAAATCTTTTTGGCAATATTTCAGAAAGACAGTCAGTTAAATTAATGTTTATGCAGTCAAATGGCGGTTTAACTGACTGTCTTTCTGAAATATTGCTTAAAATCTTTTTGGCAATATTTCAGAAAGACAGTCAGTTAAATTAATGTTTATGCAGTCAAATGGCGGTTTAACAGATGCTCAAAAATTTCAAGGTAAAGATAGTATTTTATCTGGACCTGCTGGTGGAATTGTTGGAGCAGTTCAAACAAGTAAAATGGCTGGTTTTCATAAGATAATTAGTTTCGATATGGGCGGTACTTCTACTGATGTTGCTCATTATGCTGGAGCAGAAAATAAAACAATAGAATATGAACGAGAATTTGAAACAGAAATTGCAGGAGTACGGCTACAAACTCCGATGATGTCGATACATACTGTAGCTGCTGGTGGAGGTTCAATTTTATTTTTTGATGGTTCTCGTTATCGTGTCGGACCTGAATCTGCTGGAGCAAATCCTGGTCCGGCTGCCTATGGAAAAGGCGGACCTTTGACAGTCACAGATTGTAATGTAATGGTCGGAAAAATACAGCCGGAATTTTTTCCGAAAGTCTTTGGGAAAGATGGAAATTTACCTTTAAATTTGGAGATTGTTAGAGAAAAGTTTACTCAGTTAGCAGCAGAAATAGGTAATAGTAAAAAACCAGAAGAAGTAGCTAGTGGATATTTAGCTATAGCTGTGGAAAAAATGGCAAATGCTATTAAAAAAATATCTTTGGAAAAAGGTTATGATGTTTCAGAATATACTCTTTGTTGTTTTGGTGGAGCTGGGGGGCAACACGCTTGTTTAATTGCCGATGCTTTGGGGATGAAACAAATATTTATTCATCCTTATGCTGGAGTTTTATCAGCTTATGGCATGGGATTAGCAGATATTCGAGTTATGAAAGAAAAAGCAGTTGAAAAAATACTAACTCCAGAATTATTGCCAGAAATTAAACAAGTTTTAGCCACACTGGAAACTGAAGCTAAACAAGAAATAAATTCCAATCAAAATCAAATATCCTTATGGAAAGTTCACATCAAATATCAAGGCAGCGACTCAACATTAATCGTAGACTTTGCCGAAAATATCTCTATAATGAAATCCGAATTTGAAACAGCCCATCAACAAAGATATGGATTTATCATGGCAGAAAAATCTCTAATAATTGAAGTAGTTTCCCTAGAACTTATTCAACAAATGGAAACACCAGAAGAAATAGAACAATCTCCCACTAAAAAAACTGCCATAACTCCAATTACAACAACAAAAATCTACACCGCAGGAAAATGGCAAGATACACCTATTTATCTAAGAGAAAACTTACAACCAGGAGCAAAAATTAATAGCCCCGCCTTAATCATAGAAAAAACCGGAACTAATATTATCGAACCTGGATGGCAAGCAGAATTAACCCTCAAAAATCACCTCGTATTAACCAAAATAAAAACCATAGAAAATCAAACAGAACCAACCACAAAATCTCAAACAAAAATTCCAACATCAGCAGACCCAGTAATGCTAGAAATATTTAATAACCTATTTCGAGCGATCGCCGAACAAATGGGAATTACATTACAAAAAACTGGCTCCTCAGTAAACATCAAAGAAAGACTCGACTTTTCCTGCGCCATCTTTGATCGAGACGGTCAATTAGTTGCCAATGCACCTCACATTCCCATACATTTAGGTTCCATGAGTGAAAGTGTTAATGCCGTAATTTCTGATAAAAAAGATATCCTCAAACCAGGAGACGTTTATGTTTTAAATAATCCCTATAACGGCGGTACTCATTTACCAGACATAACAGTTATTACCCCTGTATTTCCACCTCCCCAAAAAAACAAAGATATTTCACTTTCCCAGATAAAAAACTCTCCTGTCATGGCAAAACAGGAAAAGAATAAATCTATTACTCAGAAATTAAAATCCGTAAGCCTTTCTCCCAATGAAAATATTATTTCTGAAAATGAAACAAGTACTTCCCTAACTCCCCCTGAAAAGACAGAAAAAAGAGAAACTCCCATATTTTATGTAGCCTCCCGCGGTCATCATGCAGATATTGGAGGTATTACCCCCGGTTCCATGCCACCCCATAGTAAAACAGTAGAAGAAGAAGGAATATTAATCGATAACTTCCAACTCGTCAAAAACGGAAAATTCCAAGAAAAAGAAATATTAAAAATCCTCACCTCCGGCAAATATCCTGCCAGAAACACCAGTCAAAATATCGCCGACCTCCAAGCACAAATAGCAGCAAATGAAAAAGGTACACAAGAACTTCAGAAAATGACAGAAAAGTATGGCTTAGAAACCGTACAAACTTACATGAAATTTGTTCAAGATAACGCCGAAACATCAGTACGCCAAGCCATAAAAAAACTCTCTTCATCACTGAACAAACAAAATTCCACATCCACCTTCGATGACGGCAATAAAATTCAAATTTCTGTCAGTCTCGACAAAAAAAATCTCAGTGCAAAAATAGACTTTACAGGAACATCTCCCCAGCTTCCCACAAACTTCAACGCACCAACCGCAGTTTGTAAAGCAGCAGTATTATATGTCTTTCGTACCCTAGTTGATGATGATATTCCCCTCAATGCAGGTTGTCTCAAACCATTAGAAATTATTATTCCCGAAGGTAGTATGTTAGACCCAAAATATCCCGCAGCTATTGTTGCTGGAAATGTAGAAACTTCTCAAACCATCGCCGATACTTTATACAATGCTTTAGGAATAATGGCATCCTCCCAAGGAACAATGAATAACTTCACCTTTGGCAATAGTAAATATCAATATTATGAAACTATTTGTGGAGGTTCCGGTGCAGGTGTTAACTTTCATGGCACCGACGCAGTACATACTCACATGACCAACTCCCGGTTAACCGACCCCGAAGTTTTGGAATGGCGGTTTCCAGTATTGTTAGAAAATTTTGCCATTCGTTCCGAGAGTGGGGGTAAAGGTTTATATAAAGGTGGCAATGGAGTAATTAGGCGAATACGTTTTTTGGAGCAGATGACCGCCGGGATATTATCAGGTCATCGGGTTGTTTGTCCCCCTGGTTTGAATGGTGGGGGTGATGGTTTAGTGGGAAGAAATTATGTCGAACGCAGTGATGGGAAAATTGAAGAATTGGGGAGTACCGCCACTGTGGAGATGAATGTGAGTGATGTATTTGTGATTGAAACTCCTGGTGGTGGGGGAGTAGGAAAGTTGTAGGGTGCGTTTCTCTGTGCGACATGAAACGCACCTTAGTATTACATTTACTACCTTATATTTGATGTCTCCAGGGGTTAAAACACCCTGGATTCTAAGCGGATGTGCTTATGCGGGCTAAAGCCACGCCACGCACTGCTTACGATACTTTTTAGTTAGACTATCTAATCTATATCGTTGTGGAAGCATCAAAACTTCCCTAGCAACCTTGGCTAGTGCAGGATGGCAGAAATAAGTGACCAGTAGGAGCAATGCCCTCTTCCTGAG
>NZ_RCBY01000253.1 GCF_003838195.1 Okeania hirsuta | reverse complement strand
TTCCTGTAGATATTCACCCTTGGGTTTACACAAACGATATAAACGGACATGATATAATTTATTTACAGTTAATTAAGAAATTTAAATAACTCTCCCACCTGTTTTAAATCCACATTTCCTCCACTAATAATTACTCCAACTCTCACACCAGAAACTTTAACAATACCTTCTAATAAAGCTGCTGCTGCCAATGTTCCAGTGGGTTCTATTACTAATTTCATTCTCTCCCAGATAAAATACATTGTTCTTAAAATTTCTTCCTCTGAAACTGTCACCATATCATCAACATAATTCAAAATTAATGGGAAATTTAACTTGCCTAAATAAGGTGTTCTAGCACCATCAGCAATAGTATTAGGATTAGATACAGTTTGTAGAATTTTAGAATAAAAAGACCGAGTTGCATCATCTGCATTTTTCGGTTCCACGCCAATAACTCGACAGTTTTTTAAGAGATTTTTAGTGGCGATCGCGCAACCAGAAAGTAAACCACCCCCACCACAACATACTAATAGTAAATCTAAACTTCCTACTTGTTCAATTAATTCTAAAGCAGTTGTACCTTGTCCGGCAATAATATCACAATGGTCATAAGGAGGAATAATTATCAAACCTTTTTCTTGAGCAATTTTTTGAGCTAGTTTTTCTCTATTTATTTCATTTACATCATAGAAAATTATCTCTGCTCCATAACCACGAGTAGCCGTTTTTTTTACTTGTGGAGCGTTGTCGGGCATAACTATAGTTGTGGGAATATTTAATAATTTTCCTGCTAAGGCGATCGCTTGAGCATGATTGCCCGAAGAGTAGGTTAAGACTCCCGATTGTTTTTGAGTTTTTGATAGTTGAGATAGAGCATTGTAAGCTCCTCTAAACTTAAATGATCCTGTTCGTTGAAAATTTTCACACTTGAAAAATACTTGACAGTTAGTTAGTTGATTTACAGTTTTTGAAGTTATTACAGGTGTGCGATTAGCCACCGACAATAAACGATTAGCTGCGGCCGTAATATTATTGTAATTAACTACAAAATGATCGGCAGATTTTGAGGAATAAATAGACATATTTTCTGAAAATATTCAACAATTATAGCAGAATGAAGAAGAAAGAAGGAAGAAGGAAAAATCTGGCGTGATCTAAGTTTTAAGCTTTTTATCTGTCAAATATAGTAATGGCAACTCCTATAACAATTATCATTCATAATTACTTCTCCTTAAAATTAGAGGATTGACTAAAATGATTTTTTTTATTCTTGATGCGTAGAAGCTTTCAAGCTTAATTATTTGGTAAAAAGAAAAAACAAACAAAGAAATTTTAGGTTGGGGAGAGGAATAGGGGATTCTCACAAAGCCTATAATATCAAATTATTTAACCATTCATTAGACTATAAACAATTCACTATCTCCAGACCTCATACCAAACTAATTAATCATAATTTGAAGTAATTTTATATTAAGAGTTTGAAGTTTTATTCTTCAACCAAACTTCAACAATTAAGATTATTTGGCAGTCCTGCAACGGTAATGGTATTAGACATCTCCTCCACGCATAGGCAGTAGGCAGCTTTGCTGTAGGCAGTAGGGAACCCACCCCTCGCCCCTCCCCCTCCCAGGAGGGGAAATAATTGATATATATAGTGTGAGAATTGATTTGATTTTTGATTTTTACCAGATGTCTATTGATAAAACTTGGGACAAATTACCTAATGATGTCAACTGTTATTACCTCAGCTCCAATTAAAAGAAAGCGGTTGATCTTCGGAGCTTCCCGTAGAGTGGGATGGCGAGGAGACTTCCCCATATCCAATCGACCAAGAGAGAGGATGTATTTCGGTTTCTTTCCTACTCACAGTTTTTTCCGCTCCAGGTCTCCCCATCTCCCCATCTCCCCATCTCCACATATCTCCATTTCCCTCTACCATGAGTATGCACCACTACCGATTATTTTTGGTCTCCCAGACATTGAACTCGTGCTTGAGATAAAATGGGTCTAGGCTGAAATGACTCTAAACCACGGCCATCATAAATAGTTGCTCCATCAGGCATTTTTGCTCCTTCTAATATTACCCCTTCTGTTAAAGCACCCTCGAAAATAGCACCACTTAAATCAGTCTTGCTGAGGTCAGCACCTCTGAGGTCAACTCCACGGAGATTAGCATCCACTAAATTAGACCATTGGAGGTTAGTATTTTGCAGGTTAGCATCAGCTAAGTCAGCACAAGTAAAGTAAGAACCACTAAAATTACTTTTGCTTAAGTCGGCATTTGTTAAGTTAGCTTGTCTAAGTTTTGCACCTCGTCGTCTGATATTACTAAGGTCAGCTCCACTAAGGTCGCATCCTTGACAAACTGCTGATGGATTATCTAAAAATCTTCGGATATCATTGGCATTTTCTGCTAGAATTGGCGTAGTTAATCCGGCAATTGTTAAAAGGGTAATAGTAATAATTTTTGGCAGTTTCATAGTCTTTAATTTTTATTGATATTTACATCTATTATATATTATATAGTGATGTGGTATTGGCTCAAACCTTACTAATGCAAACTTTAAAAAAGCTTCTCTCAAAGAAGTAAATTTAGAAAGGAAAAATTTACAAGGAGCAAATTTGATGGGAGCTGACTTAGAAGGAGCTAATCTGATTAAAGCCAATTTATCTGGTGCTAAAACTTATGGGTGGAAAGTATAAAGATGCAGACTTTACTGATACCATAATGCCGAATGATGAAGAATTTACCAAAGCAGAAACACCAAGCGATAACCAACAAAAAATAGAAACAATAATACCTACTACAATACGCAAAATAATCAAAACCGACAAAGCACCCGAAGCAGTTAGTCCATATAATCAAATGATTTTTGTATCAGGTCAAATAGCGATCGACACTAGAATCAATCAAATAGTCTATACCGACGATGTAAGTAAACAAACAGAACAAGTAATGAAAAACCTAGAAGCTATTCTTACAGCAGTAGGTGGAGTTTGCTCAAACGTTGTCAAAACCACCATTTTCCTCAAAGACATCAACGACTTTGCCACAGTTAATATAAAATCCGGTTGAATACTTATTAGACATAGGAGTGGAAATTACACATATAGATTATTTTTTGTGTCTTTTTTCATAAATTTTCTTCCCTTTTGCCTGTTGCCTGTTGCCTGTTGCCTGTTGCCTGTTGCCTACTTCTGCAAAAAGTCTATTCTTTTTCGGAGATGTCTATTATACCATTTTGATAAATTTTTGCTACAAATAACTAGGGGATTTTTTAGGAGTCAACCCACCCCTCGCCCCTCCCCCTCCCAGGAGGGGAAGTCAGGAGTCAGGAGTCGTATGGGAATGGCTTCAATACCACTTTTTAGGTTGGAAATCATCTTTTTTGTCAAAGGGATGTCTCCTGAAAATTATTTTTATCCCTCTTACTATTCGTAACATTCTTTTTTCAAAATGGTATTATTAGGAGACAGGAGACAATTATAGTGGTCAATAGGAGTAAGTAATTGAGTATTTGTACTTAATATTTTCCTGAGAATCTGACTGCTGAGAAAGGTCAAATGTAGGAGCTATATAGTATAAATATCTACCAAGTTACGGATTTTTCTACTACTTTTAATGTTAGAAATTGAAGTGCGGAATGTGAGTTTTAATTAGCGGTCAAAAACTTTCTTCTCGTCTTCCTTCTTGACTCCTGATATCATGTCCGGTAGCATAGTTTGTGTATAAAATTAAATCAAAATTGCCAGAAATCCTTCTGCCTTCCCTTCACCAAGGTGTAACTATTCAAGCGGACATGATATGACTCCTGAGTGCAAACAACCTATCGCCAAACCCTAATACAACCATCACCGTCCCCACTGACCAAAAAATCTCCTTCAGGAGAAATTGCTACAGCTAAAACACCCAAAGCATGACCAGTCAAAGTACCCATTTCCAGACCTGTACTCAACTGCCATATTTTAATCATATTATCCGCACCCCCACTCAGCAAAGTATCATCTGGCGAAACTGCTAAACACCAAATACTTTTGTCATGCCCAGTCAAAGTAGCTACTTCCAGACCCGTACTCAACTGCCATAACTTAATAGTGTTGTCATCACTGCCACTCACCAATATTTCACCGTCAGTACTAAACGCAACTGCACTCACATAACCAGAATGCCCCCTGAGAGTTTTAATTTCTTGCCCTGTAGCTAAATGCCAAATCTTAATCGTATTGTCACCACTCCCACTTGCTAACATCTGCCCATCATTGCTAAACTCCACAGACCAAACCCTCTGAGAATGCCCTGTGAGAGTATGAAGTTCGTTACCCGTACTCACCTGCCACAACTTAATTTGGTTATCGTCGCCACCACTAGCTAATATTTGCCCATTGGGACTGAATGCTAAGGACTCAATATCATTGGAATGTCCGCGCAAAGTACGAATTTTTTTGCCTGTACTCAACTGCCATAGTTTGATAGTGTGGTCGTAACTCCCACTAGCTAATATCTCGCCATTAGGGTTAAATGCCACTGACTCCACATCGTCGGAATGTCCTGTAAAAGTAGAAATTTCTTCTCCGGTACTCAACTGCCACAACTTAATAGTGTCATCATAGCTACCACTAGCTAATATTTGTCCGTCTGGACTGATGGCAAGACAACTTACTCCTTCTGAATGTGCCTGAAATTCATTAGTTACAACACAATTTTCTAGTTTATGTTTCTGTTGTTTTGATGTTTTTTGAACGGGTGGAGATACTGGTTTTATTTCTTCTTGTTGTTGGCGTTTTATTTCTGCCACAACTCCCTGGACAATGCCCAAGTTTCGCCGAGCATCTTCACAGTCTGGCTGTAGTTTTAATGCTTGTTGATAGTCAGTGATCGCCTGTTCGTATTGTCCTAATTGATTAAAAGTATCACCTCGTTTATTATAGGCATCTACCCAATTTTCATTGATCTGCAATGCCTGGGTAAAATCATTAATGGCTGCTTGATATTGACCGATTTTTCCATAAACAAAACCACGATTATAATAAGCTTCACCCCAATTTTGATTCAGCTTTATTGCGTGGTCAAAATCACTAATTGCTCCTAGATAATCTTCCTGTTTAAAATTACTTACTGCTCGTTTGTAGCAAATTTCCATTATATTTAACTGCCTAGTTTCACCAATAGCTGTTAAACATTGATTTAATTTATTTACATATTCCAAATCTTCTGCTTTTACTACAGATTCTATGGCTTCCAATAGCAAAATTAATTTGTCTGGAACTGACGACAAACCCCGTGACTTTAACCAATATTTTAAGGAATGTTCAATCTGTGTAATTGCCCAAACTTTATTTTGTAAATTTGCCAAACTTTGAGCTAAATCTAAAGTCAATTCTGGCATCCAACCAGAACGCTGAATTTCTAAATATTGATAAATTTTTTGATAATATAAAATCACCGATTCCATCATCTCATCAACTTCTGGAGATTCTGGTAAATTTTTAATTAAATCGGGTAATAATTCTGGCAAAATAGGAGGGAGATTATATTCAACTAAAAAATATTCATCTGCTACTAAACCAGCAAATATACAATGATAAAGAGTTAAAAATTTCCCTAATTCCTCAAAGTCTTTCTGATTGACAATATAGTTCATATCCAACTCACTAATGTCAATTCCTGCCTTTCTAAATTTTTGCTCTCGCTGTAATTTTTTCAGGTTGATTAAATTATTACCGCCATAAAGTTCATCAATTTTTTTCCCTTTTTCTCCGGTAGCAATTAACTTAGACCTAATTGCTAACCATCGACGCGCCCGGAGTTTCGCAGATTCATATAAAATATCTTGATAAGGCAATCTAGAAATAATAGGGTCGTAACGATATTTCGACCAACCTAAACTCCAATAAGCAATTCTAAAATTGAGATAATTACCATTAACTTCTGATTCTAAAACTAAAGTTGGCTGAGATTTTAATACACCAAATAAAGCTTTAATACTGGCTTCACTATGAAAAGATTTACTTACCCAAGCTCCTGCCAAAAAATCTATTTCTCTGCCTTTAGCTGTATAATTTATGAAAAATTGTCGCAAACCGTCTGCTAAAGTCAGTTCAATATTAGGGAAAAAATTAGGATAATTATTAGCTGCTTCAAGTCTATCAAATACGAGTTTTGGCGGAGCAAAGAAAACTCGCAGAGGCAGAATTTTTTCCTCTGGATCGGAGTTGAGAATATCGGCAGCAACTAACCAAATAGGAGAATTTTCTAATCTTTTTTGTTCTTCTATAATTTGTAGAGAAGTTTCTCGTTGATAGGCAACTAATTCTCGTTGAAGTTCATAGTTTTGTTTGAGTAGTTCTATTTGAATTGCTTTTTCTTGTTCCAACAGCCATCTTGGAAAATCTATATTTGTTTCGAGTCTGGTAGTTTCGGCAATTTGAATAAATGCCTGTAATTCTTGGGAATTATCTTGACTCAGTTTCTCTAAATCAAAGTTATCTTGATTTTGGATATATTCTAGTTTTAATTTTTCTAGTTGAATATTTTCTTTTCGTTTGGCTAAAACGGGATTTTTTGTAGTTACTATATTTGTAGATTTTGCATCTTTTTTAAGAGTAACAAATTTAGCTGCTTCTGCCACTGCTTTACTAATTTTTTTCAGAAATTTTAATACCATTTTTTTTAGGGAGTAGGGAATTTAAAAGTCAAAAATTCAAAGTCAAAAGTAAGATTTTATCAGCTCAAAACTTTAACAATATAGTAATTTCAGGAAGTTATTTCATATCTAAAGGTTGAAACTATTTGTGACATATTTAAAGTGAATTGGTATTAGTAAGCTTGACTCTATTATATCAAATACGCTTACTTTGGAGTAGAAGATTCTAAAAGAGGCAAAATTCCAAACTTGGTAGGGGTTTGGTCACAAAACCCCTACGATATTAATTGTACCGATACTACCGGATTTGATATTAGACATCCCCAGAAATTTATTAAACGATGGTGGTACATTGTAATGGTTGTGCATTACCGATAAATAAGGGTTTATATCAAATCCGCTCGGGTTCGGTATAAAAAAAATTTTCATCTTCATCCAAGAGCAAATGTTTCGCGCATTCTCTTCCCTCCTGAGGAGGTCCTTCCCCTCCTGGGAGGGGAATAATTGATAATTTATCCCCTATAATTGATTTGATTTTTTATTATTTTTGTGAGTAAAACAGTGGGAGCATCTTGCTCCCGTACTTACCCGACCAAAAAACTTTCTCCTTATACTTGGGGTTTATTCTTCTTTCTTCCCTCCTGAGGAGGTCCGACTGAATTCCCCTCCTGGGAGGGACAGGGGTGGGTTGACTCCTAAGTAATTAAGATTAGTATCATACCCGCGCTTCACCAACGCCTATTTTTGTGAGGAAAACAGTGGGAACATCTTGCTCCCGTACTCGCGGGCAGGATGCTCCCACTGGAAATTGATTGTTCCTATCTACTATTACGATGGAGGACTACCCATTAAACGGTGTTGGTGAATCAAGCTATGAAACCTAAATTTTGCAAAATATAAAATGCTTTTCAGTTAATGTTTATGCCATCGCCATTAAAGCAAAATCATAGCCACGCATCACCAACACCCATTAAACTTATAGGGAGGTAAGCTAAAAATCATTTAGGTTTTATATTCCCTGTTTTCTGTTGCCTGTTGCCTTGAACAAAAATTGGATATATGGTTTAAATGCTTAACAACTTGCCATGGAACGTTCCGACATTTTTTTGATGAAATATCTATTTTTTTAAGGGAACAGGCAAATTTACTAAAGTTTACTTCAACTACTATAATTTTTGCTGTAAATATTTGCACCAATTAACTGCTAAATCAATATCTGTAAAGGGAATTTGGATATTTTTAGAATCAGAAAAAATAAACTCCAAAACTACTTTACCTTGACCTGGTAAATTTTCCGGATCTACTACCTTATTATTAACTAATAATTGTAGCGAAATCACATCTGACAAAGAAAAGGTTTCCAAATTAACAGGTCCCTTGCGTGTAGGTTTTCCACAAGTTATACTTTCACCATTTTGACCCAATACTGCATAAATATCATATTTAGCTTTCTCAAAAGATTCTGCCCAAGCACGGTAAGATTCCAACTTTTGATACTCATTCCAACCTGCCCAAGCTAACCAGATAAACACACCCAATAGGGGCAACCACAATAAACCTCTTTCCATATTAACCTTTAGATTTTCTAGTTATCTTTTCTTAATTTTAGAACAGCATTTTGGTATTATTTCCCATATTGTTGAATTGATCGACTAATTCTCAACCATTTTATGAAAACTTTATTTTATCCATCATATAGACATCTCCAGAAAAGAGGGAACAGGGAACAGGGAACAGGGAACAGGGAACAGGGAACCCACCCCTCACCCCTCCGGTGGAGGGGAATAATTGATAATTTCTGGATAATAATTGATTTTATTTTTGATTTTTGGAGATGTCTAATACTCAAACTAAACTTTTGCAGTCTTTTGCAACGTCTCTGAAGGCAACTCTCCAAACATAGCTTTGTAATCTCTAGCAAAATGACCTGCACTCCAGAACCCAAATTGACCTGCAAGCGTAGTTATAGTAGAGTTCTCCGGATCGCTTACCTTCAGGCGTTGTCGCAATGCGAGGTTAAGGGAATCAGTGGCCAAAATTTCTACGGTGATGGCATGGTAGAGCATGACGGTCATGTAGGCGAGTTACTCAACTTGGTCGAGCAGCTCGGTATTAAAGAGAATACGATTGTTGTATATACCACCGATAATGGTCCCCATTATAATATGTGGCCTGATGGTGGTATAAGTCCTTTCCGAGCTGAAAAGAACACCAACTGGGAAGGTGGCTATCGTGTTCCTGCTTTGGTAAGCTGGCCTGGTCATATCCCTGCAGGAGTAGTTTCCCACGAGATTTTCTCTCACTTGGATTGGGTGCCGACGCTGATGGCAGCGGTAGGTGAAGCGTTAGGTGAAGAGAAGTACACGGATTACAAAACAACCCTAATGCAGGATTGCCTTGAAGAGAGCACCAGCAATCTCTGCGGTACTTATCTAGATGGTTATAACCAACTGCCTTATCTGGAAACTGCAGGGGAAGCAGGTTCCAAGGGGGCGCGTCCAGGCTTCATCTACTTCAATGATGAAGGAAAAATGCCGGGGGTTCGCCTTGGCGACTGGAAATTGGTTTTTATGGAACAGCGATCCCACTATTTCGACCTCTGGCGCGAGCCGTTTGTGAAACTGCGGATTCCCAAGATATTTAACTTGCGCCGAGATCCTTACGAGCGGGCTGATACTGATTCAAACAGCTATAACGACTGGTGGTTCCGCCGACAGTACTTGATCACACCAGCTATCGGACTGGTGCAGAAGTACCTGAAGACATTTGAAAAGTATCCGCCCAGTCAGGGTCTTGTCACCAGCAATCCTGATGAGATTGTTCAAGACATCATCGATTCAATTGAAGTGACTCCCATTGAGTAATCAATTCCAATTTCAGAGTTTTGATTTTGGTTTTTGCCTTGCAAATAGCTAACAAGTGAGTTTATGGTTTACCCGAAAAGGCGATCGTGCTTTGTGGTGAACTATCCAAACTCAAGCTAATAGTTCGATCTGGATCGATATAGTTCAGTTAAGCCTAAAAATCAACAATAACGTAGGTTGGGTTGAGGAACGTTAGCGGAGCTTATCCGTAGGATAAACCCAACAGAGTCCTGACAATGTTGGGTTTCACTATCGCTCAACCCAACCTACAATTCGCCGTCTACGGATAGCGTATTTTCAAGACTTTCGTAAGTCCTGATTGAATGCAACAAAAAGAAAATACCACCCAAATTAAGGAGTTTTTTGGTTCGTGAAACGGGATTGGGTGCCGACGCTGATGGCAGCGGTAGGTGAAGCGTTAGGTGAAGAGAAG
>NZ_RCBY01000252.1 GCF_003838195.1 Okeania hirsuta | reverse complement strand
CATACTGCTGTTGGTTATTCATACCTGACTCATCTATATAAACCATTGATTTAGGGGAAAGCTTGAGTTTATTGGCTCAAGAATTCTTGTCTTTCCTTTTGATCCCTTTCTTGGTAGCCATAAGTTTTTTTTTCGAGTGAAGCCAATTTTTTTGAGTGCTCTTGAGATTGTGCGTTGACTGATGGGACTATCCCACAATTTGGCCATTTCTCCTTGGGTTTTGTCACCATGAACCTTGACAAATTCTCGAAATTTGTGCCAATCGGTGATTTGATGGTCATTACCGGGGGGTTGGTTTGGCCGAGGTTGATAGTCTCCAGTTTCAGCTTTCCGTTTCAGCCACAGGTCAATCGTGTTCCGGCTAATCCGGAACAGTTGACTCAATCACTTTTTTTCCAGCCATCAAGTTCAATGGCCTCTATCACTTTTTTTCTAAAATCGTAACTATAGGGTCGAGGCAAGGAAGAGCGATCGCATGACAGAATACTTTCTCTATTTTATGTCCTAATCGCCCTGGCTGTTGCTATAACTGTTCAACCGGACATGATATTAGAAAATATTCTCATCATTGCGACCGACAGGGTTTGCGTAGCAGTCCGGAACGGAAAGCAATCTCAAATCCTAGTTTTTCCTAACTCATGCGTAAATCCTGACTCTATAAAAAGACGAATTTACATCATGTCCGCTCGGGTAGCGAGATCATAAAATTCTTAGGTGGCGCAGTGGTAGGTGTAAATTCAGGAGGGAACAATGAAAGTGGCGGAAATGTGAGATATTTCTTCAACATTTAGAGGAGAAAATTTGTATTAGACTTGTCGCTTTATAATTTTAAAAAATCCCAAAAACCTTGTTCTGTAAAGATTGTAGCTCTTGGAAAGCAAAAATGCTTAGAATTATTGCTCTGTCTAGGTTAGAGTGATTTTTTCTCTTTATTTAGCGACAACTCTATTATACTTAATCATCCGGACATAGTATTAATCATCAAAAATTACAACCAATATCCTTAGATAACTATTTGAAATCCCTGCAAGAAAACCATAGTAATTCGCGAGATATACTCACGAATTTTTGTTACCTACAATAACTGTTTAACCAGATTTGATATGAGTATTTATTTTCATAGAAACCATTTGGTATCATTTCCGTTTACAGCGGTTTTCATTTCACTAGACCACAGTAGACATCTCCTCCAAAAGAGGGAGTAGGCAGTAGGCAGTAGGGAGAAATAATTGATAATTTCTGTGTGATAATTGATTTTATTTTTGATTTTTGGAGATGTCTAGTAGGGGCAAATGGCCATTTGCGCTACGCAAAGCTCCGCTTTATATGTCGCGGAGCGAAACGCCCTTACAGGGTTTTGCTGATGACGATGTGGTTCAAAGATCGGCAAAAGCGTTGTAATAGCGATCCGGAAAAAGCTCCTCTAGTTTAGACGGCAAATCTCTTGGGTTCTCACCACTACCTAAATCTCTACTCCCTTATTTATAAGTATTCAATCGTAAATTATATGATATCTATAATAACTACCATTAGCAAGTCTTTTCAGTATCTGTTTTGATGAAAAATCAGCCCTCAAATTTAACTTTCCCGTATTGCTTAACCAACATCCCTCTTACTTCAAACTCTTATAAAAAAACTTAATATTAACAAAGATACCAATGGGTTCTATAAGTAAAGTCACTACATCTACCAATTAACACGATAGCCTAACTGCTACTTATCAAAATTTTTACCAATAAATACAATTTTAGCAAATATTTTAAATCACTATTCAAAGTTAGGCCATAACTTTGTAGAGGAAATTTCAGATATCCAAATACCTAGAATGACAGATTCATTTTCAAAAAATCCGGCTGGTAAATTAAACAAACTGATTAGATAATTTACTTTACATCCGTAACATTTTTATTTTATCCTGCCTAATTAAATAATTTTGTACAAAAATAATCCTAATAGAATAGGAACTCTTGAAAATTAGGAGAGAATTTCAGAGTAACAAGAATGCTTAAGTTCAACACTTTTTGAGCCAAATAGAAATCTAGATTATCTACTCAAATATATAGTGGCCTTAAGGCTTAGTAAAATTTTTTTTTGCACAATTGATAATTTTCAGGATATATTTTAAATAACCCTAACAATTTTCAGTAAAATTGATTTACTATATTATAAAGAGAAGGAGAATTATTAAGAACTATGGTTGAAAATTCAGAAACTCCATTAACGGGAAAAATTTTACTTCAAAAGGTAAAAGAATTTGCTCACTTACCACGAAGGGAAACTGCTAAACGTTGTGGATATTACACAGTTACAAAAAATGAAGAAACTCGTGTTAATCTCACAGATTTTTATGATGCAGTTCTAGCAGCAAAAGGAGTTGATTTAGATCCTGACGGTAGTAAAGATGGGCGTGGTAGAGAACCAACTTATCGAGTTAGCGTTCATAGAAATGGCCAAATTGTCATAGGAGCAACTTATACCGCATCTATGGGATTAAAACCAGGAGATGAATTTGAAATAAAGCTAGGATACAAACATATTCATTTGATTCAAGTAGAATATGAGAAAGTTGATGAGACTAATGGCAATGGCAATGGCTCACAGATAGAAGAATAAGTGAAATGGAGAAGCCGAGGAATTGTAATTAACTAGGATTGGAGATTAATTTTACCTCTAAAATAATTACCTAGTTAATATATAAATATCGTCATGATTCCCGGATTCTCCCTAATTTATTCTTTGTCTACAGGTAAAAATTGAAATAAAAAATCTATATTTTTAGTTGACTCTGTAAATAAGCTGACCAAAAAAATAAGGTCTCAAGCCTCCCCTTATTAAGAGGATAAAAAAGGAAATTCTGCATCTTCTCGCCTCCCTATTGCAGTAAGTAATGACCGCTATTCTGATTTTTTTTCTTCAATTGAATTTTCTTTAACTACTACTTTTTCCTACGGAATGCTAGGCAAACGGTTTTTTGGGGTTCGTCCGCGCGTATTTTAATTCCCTTTCTTCGAGTTTTTTTATAAATGATGAACTACCCCGCCGTGTAGACGGACGGGGTTTCTAAGTCCCCGTCAACAAAGTCCGCACTTTGAGATTTTGAGCGCTTCATTTGCCCCAGTTGCCTCATCGAGCCTGTATGTTTACGGGTCGAATCAGTAGAGCTTGAGCATCGACGATTAACGAGGCCAGTTCCTAACCCCGGTTGCCGATCTGCAGCAACATTCCACATCACCATGACCGAGCCTTGGTCTCTTGGCACCTCAAAACCACAATCATCACAAACATGGTAACGATTACTCAACTGTGCCCATTCTTTATGAACTGTTCCACAGCTAGGGCATCTCTGAGAAGGCTTGACTCTCCTGGTGTCAATGGTTATATGCAAACCACCTTTACCTAAAATTTTATACAACACCATCTGATTTAATGTTCCAAAGCCAACATCAAGCAGAGAACGGTTGAGACCTGCTTTTTGCTTTGAGCGTTTACCTGTCTTGGCTTTTCGGGTCATGCCTTTAACATTTAATTTTTCAGTAACTACGATGTCATAACAACTAGCAATATCTGTAGTTACTTTATGCTGCCAATCTTGTCTTACGGCTGATTGTTTGGCCTTGAGCTTAGAGATTTTTCTCTTCGCTTTTTTCCATCTACTTGATGCTTTTTGCTTACCTTTAATTGGTCCTTGCTTTCTTTTGAGTTGACGTGAAGCTTGCTGAATTTTTGGGGCAAACTCCCTGTCAAATCTAGGATTACTAATTTCGTCAAAACCATAGCCATCATAACAAGTCAAAGCTGTTTGAGTACCAAGGTCAAAAGCCACCATTGACTCATAATCTAAGGGAGATTTACTGCCAAACAACGGTAATGGTTCCGAGGTCTTGATACTAAATGAAACATACCACTCATCTTTATGAGGACGATAAACAATCGTACAAGTAGTAGGTTTTCCCCAATACTTAAACCTACCCCGCATCCTGAGTCTCATACCCAAGTCATTAAGTGTCACCCATCCACAGTTAACAGAATATTTTTGGCACTTTTCAATTTGCACCTTAAAACCTTGACGACCATCTGGGTAAGTCCAACCGGAGTAATTCCTAATTGACTTAAACTTTTTCGTTTAATTAGGTATAAAAATATTCTCCATCTCACCATTGCCAAATCTTTATAACTGTGTTTCCCTCCTATACGTCGCTCTACCGACGGCTCCCCTACCTGACTCGATCCTCCTACCTTCAAAAGATTTTATACCGATGCTACCGGATTTGATATTACTCCTGATAGTAAGGGCAGCGATCGCATAGATAAGTAGATATATTTTATATATAGCGTTAGGCAAATAGGCTCTTGACATTCCTCTATTCCCTCACAGGAGTCCCCATTCCCTCTCTTGGTCGATTGGATATAGCAAGGTTCCCTCGTCATCCCACCCTTCGGGAAGCTGCGCTAACGACCGCTTTGTCAAAGGGACATTTCCTGTAAAGTATTTAGATCCCACTTATTATTCGTAACATTCTTTTTTCAAATTGGTATAAGTGAATCCCAAGAAAGCACCTCTAACTTTTTCCTCAAATGTCACCCTACTTGATTGACAACTAGAAGCACTCGCTTTTTCGCCCCAATCTCAAAGTGCTCGGCAAAATCTTTGAACACTTCACTAAATAGGGTTTGCTGAATAAATCTTATGGGTGAGGGTAGGAGTCAGGATTTAGAATTCAGGAGGAATGAGCAATGAGGAATTACAGAGGATATAGTCGGAACAATTGTTCTGAGATTTTTCTGCTCTTGTCTGCTAAAAATCCTTACATTTTCAGCTTAAGGGAGCAAAAACCTTGCAATTTTTTAGTACACGCCTTGGCTAATATCTTTATATATCAATATATATCAATGCTTTTAGATTTAATCAGCAAGCCCTAAATAGGTCTATCCTCACCCATGACAATATCCACCAGTATGTCTGTCCAGTTTTAAGTTGAACGAACGCATATCACCACAACTATTCTCGTTTCTAGTTCATAAGGGCTAGCGGTTGTTGGCCTCGCTCTACCCAAGTCCCTCTCATCAATGGATGAAGGCCAATAGTATGGTGGGACTTTTCACAAATTCAGTTAAAAATTGTCAACGATTGGATAAGAATTGCTGAGTTGATGATAGGTTAAAACTTTAGCTATGAATAGCCAAAAATTGAGGAAAAATCTATGGCAGTGCAACCACCTCCACCTCCATCTATTACTCCACGCCAGATGAATTTGTTGCGGATTGTTGCTTATATGGCATGGTCTGACGGACAACTGGCACAAGAAGAAGTGGACTTAATGTTAAATCGATTTAGTAGTCTTTTTGCTACAGGAGATCAGCAGCAACAACTTCAGGAAGAATTAAGGGATTATTTCATGCAAAATATCCCATTAGGGGAGTCAATTCCTAAATTAGAATCCCAACAAGAACGGGAACTGGTGCTAAAGTTGGGTTACGAAGTAATTGCTTGTAGTGCTCGTACTCCTGAAGAACCAAATATTAATGAAGATGAAGAAGCTGCTTATGAAAATTTAAAGCAATTGCTGAATCTTCCAGGTGATATAGTGGAGCGTATAGAAACTGAGGTAAAAACTGAACTGAATAACCAAGAGGGAATAGTTGAGATGATGACTCGTGGTTTACAGGAATTTATGCAAAATTAATGGATTGATGGTCAATGTAGCAACTCATCTATTGTTGCTTTTTCCCTCTTTTACTTTTTCCATAAGAGAAAGTAGGCGTTGGTAATTGATGGGATGATTTATATTTTCGGATAGCACCCCCGTACCTACCCCAATGAGTGACTTGATGGGATGATTTATATTTTCGGATAGCACCCCCGTACCTACCCCAATGAGTGACTGGGGGATTGCCCCTACAAATTTCATTCTGTGATTTACCAATGCCAGAAAGTATCAAAGAGGGTATGTTTTAGTTTATTTTGCTAAATTGAAAAGTCAAATTATTGCTATAATTGCAGCTTGAGAATTTGAGAATATCTTAAGCAAATTTAAGAATGTATAGCAGAAGGAAGAAAGAAGAAGGAAGAAGGAAGAAGGAAAGAGGAAAAATCTTACGTTGTCTGAGTTTTTAGCTTTTGATCTGTCCTAACCTTTCCTTCGACTACTATATCTATATTTATAAACTATGTCAGAAATTTAATTAAGAACCTCTAATTGTTTCCTAAATCAATAATCTAATATTGAGTTGTGAGTTTTGATTTTTTTGACATCGATAGTTTCTAGCGTAAATAAATTTTTTATGGCTTTCCTATGTAAAAGCAAAATTTAGTATTTAGGTTTTAATTATTGGATAATTAAAAATATAAAAACAGATAAATTAAGTAAAAAAATAGCTAATCTGATGATGGATAAATCATATATTAGTTACTTAATTTCTAATGGTAATAGTCAACCAACTAATCCAACAAAAATAATTTTAGACCAGACTTTTTCGTATAACAGACCAACCAAGGCTATAATTATCGGGCTACCATACAAAGATGTTTAAATAACTATAATTTAAGACTAAAAATATCAACACTTAGAATCGGCTTTAATATTAATTCTACTGTCTGAAGCTCGCCATCAATTCAGATTAAGTTGAGCCAAAGTTGTCAGAGTATCATAATGTCTCCAGATCCAACCAGAAATTAAAGAAATTACCAATACGAAAGTAGCATTCAAGAAGGAAGAAGGCTTTAGTTATCTAGGAGAGAAGAGACTTGTCGCTTTATAAACTAAAAAATTGTAGAAACCCCCGCTATGTAAAGCTTGTAGTTATTTATCGATCAAAAGACTCTAAATAATTACCCTGTCTAGGTTTTGGAGATTTTTTCTATCTATTTAGCGACAAATCTAAAGAAGAAGGAAAAAATAATTCTCTGATATAAAATAAATAATTGGCAATCCTGCAACCGTAATGGTATTGATTGAACTTGGGACAAATTACCTCAGTTCCAATTAAAAGAAAGCGGTCGTTAGCGCAGCTTCCCGAAGGGTGGGATGGCGAGGAAACCTGCGCCATATCCAATCGACCAAGAGAGAGGATGTATTTCGGTTTCTTTCCTACTCACAGTTTTTTCCACTCCCCATCTCCTCATCTCCTCATCTCCCCATCTCCCTCTACCATTACTATGTACCACTACCAAATAATTAATTTTAGACTGGTACTTTCTGAAGATTTAGCTTACAAAAAATGCAAAAGTACACAACTAAAAATTATCGAAAAATTGAACAGTAAAAAGGAGAGATTAGTTTCTCTCCTATTGAAAATAACAATTTAACTTGGTTTTTGGGAAATCATACCTGTTTGACGCGCATAGGCAAAAAGACCACCAGCATCAATGACAGGTTTTACTTCTCCTAAAGACTTCAATTGATAACTTATACCAAGAGTATGATTGGTTAACTGATTTTCTTCAAAATCAATAGTAACTTCCTGACCAGTTTCAAATAACTCACATAGGCGATCAACAGACTCCCAAGGATATAACTCCCCAGTGGCTGAACAATTGCGAAAAAAGATGCGAGCATAAGATTGAGACACTACTGCTTGGACACCAGAAGCACCCAAGGCGATAGGTGCGTGTTCCCGCGAAGACCCACAACCAAAGTTTTCTCCAGCCACAATGATTGGATAATGGGTTTTCATTTCTCCCGGTGAGATAAACTTACCGTAGCGATCAGGCAACCCACATAGAGCATAACTGCCTAACTTTTCATATTCATCTGGCTTGGAAGGAACCAAAGTCAGGTACTCGGCGGGAATAATTTGGTCAGTATCAATATTGTCATCTAGTACAAAGATTTTGCCACTTAGGGATTGGGCCATAATTACTTTCCTGTTTTCCCTCTATTGCTGTCGCAAATTTTAACATAAGACTTTTAACTTCAAATAGCTAATACCGTAGACCTCTTGAAGAATTACTAGACTTAGCTGTAGTTGCCGGAAACATAGAACAAAAAAGAGAAAAAAGGATGATAACAGATATAATTTTTACTTATTATATATAGGGGGTATATTTTATACCAAGCGTGAAAAAAGAATGTGACGAATAGTAAGAGGAATAAAAAGACGCGTGCAGGATATGTCCTTTGGCAAAGCGGTGCGACCCCGCGACGACGCCAGCTCCCTTGCGGAACGCGCACCAAGAGAAAAGAATGATTTCCGACCTGAAAAATGGTATTGAAGCTATTCCCATACGACTCCTGACTCCTAAGAAATATCCTAGCTATTTGTAGCAAATATTTATCAATTTGGTATTACAACTCTACTTTTAATCAGAAGTTGGTCATATTAGTGAAACGGCCAGTTTATAAGTAAAGCCAAGGTTTTATAGTGGGAATTAAATTATGCAAGGAATATCTTTCAAAAGTTCTAATACCATTTCTCTGTAATAATGCGCTTAATAATTCTTTCCCAAACCTGAATTTTACTAATAGCTGTTATCTTTTATTCAGCGCAACTTCATAGAGAAATGGTATAACTCTGTCCGTATCTACTATTAGGAAAAAGGTATAAAGTTATTTAAATTTAATTTAATTTTATTGCTTTCTTTTCGGTAATAACTTTCAAGTATGACCAAGAAACTTTAGACAAATTAAAAATGAGATTTAACCATCTGAGTTAACTATTAAATCAATTGCAGTAACTACCAATGACAGATAAAATTAACGATATATTTATACAAGCACGTCAAGGAAGTGTAGCAGCTATTATTCAAGTTCTTAATCAACAGCTTGCTACATTAGATGTAAGAATTAGAGCTATATTTTCTGATGGTGTTTTGCAGCTTTTATGCGAAGCAACTCAGATTGAACAGTTGGAACAGTCTAACCTTGTACAACAAGTTAAGTACATTCTCGAAGAAATCTCACCTCGTAATATCCGAAAAGTAAATATTAATAGTAGAATTGTTCAAGAACAGCAATTACTATGGCTTGATGAAATTACCAGAGATCCAAAAGATAAGTTGCTCTGGTCTCAACAAATTACTTTGACTAAGCCCAATATTTTTAAACAAATAGCACGTCATTTTCAGACAAGTAAGCCTAAACCAACTCCCATATATCTATCTAAAAGTGTCGATCGCGCTCAAATACAAAAGCAAAATCAATTCCAACTGGGTATGATGGGTGGTTTTTTTCTAAGTCTGTTGATGCTAGTTTTGGGCATCCAAGTTAATAAATGGCTAAATTTTTCTAGGTTAGATAGAATATCAGCTCTGGAAAATACAACCTTACAATCTCCGGACTCCACTATTAAAAATTCAGAGGATACTATAGCTGAGTCGAAAGAAGCTTTTGCTCAAGCGGTGCGACTTGCTCAAGAAGCTGCTGCTGATGGTAAAACAGCTCAGTCTCAGGAGGAGTGGACGGCGATCGCCTCCAAATGGCAACAGGCATCACAACTAATGGCCTCTGTTACTCCAAGTTACTCACGCTATGATGTGGCAGTCAATAGAGCTGAACTTTACCAAAAATACAGCGATATAGCTAAACAAGAAGCCGATAAAAAATAAGAAATTCTCTATTTATTTCTGTATAATTTGTATCATTTTTTTACTAAATTCAAAAAATAACTCGACACCTTATTACTCAGGCTATGATGTGGCAGTCAATAGAGCTGAAGTTTACCAAAAATACAGCGATACAGCTAAACAAGAAGCCAATAAAAAATAAGAAATTCTCTATTTATTTCTGTATAAACCGAATAATTAATAATTAATAATTAATAATTAATAATTAATAATTAAATAATATCATGTTCCGGATAATTAGTGATAAAAAAAACTTTCTTTTTCTTCTTCTTTCTTCCCTCCTGACTCCTGACTCCTGACTCCTGACTCCTTCATAATTTATTTATAACTGTTCAACCGGACATGATATAATTTGCGCCTTGAAG
>NZ_RCBY01000251.1 GCF_003838195.1 Okeania hirsuta | reverse complement strand
CAAGCTCTTTTACCTTTACTTCAAGATGAAGATTCATCGGTGCGTCATTATGCTGCACAGGCGTTAGGCAAGTTAGGCAATGGTTCTGAACCTGTGGTCCAAGCTCTTTTACCTTTACTTCAAGATGAAGATTCATTGGTGCGTTATTCTGCTGCAGAGGCGTTAGGCAACTTAGGCAATGATTCTGAACCTGTGGTCCAGATTCATTGGTGCGTTATTCTGCTGCAGAGGCGTTAGGCAACTTAGGCAATGATTCTGAACCTGTGGTCCAGATTCATTGGTGCGTTATTCTGCTGCAGAGGCGTTAGGCAACTTAGGCAATGATTCTGAACCTGTGGTCCAAGCTCTTTTACCTTTACTTCAAGATGAAAAACCAGGGGTGCGTCATTATGCTGCAGAGGCGTTAGGCAAGTTAGGCAATGGTTCTGAACCTGTGGTCCAAGCTCTTTTACCTTTACTTCAAGATGAAAAACCAGGGGTGCGTCATTATGCTGCAGAGGCGTTAGGCAAGTTAGGCAATGGTTCTGAACCTGTGGTCCAAGCTCTTTTACCTTTACTTCAAGATGAAGATTCATTGGTGCGTGATTTTGCTGCAGAGGCGTTAGTCAAATTAGGCAATGGTTCTGAACCTGTAGTCCAAGTTCTTTTAGCTTTACTTCTAGATGAAGATTCATCGGTGCGTTATTCTGCTGCACAGGTTTTAGGCAACTTAGGCAATGATTCTGAACCAGTGGTGCAAGCTCTTTTACCTTTACTTCAAGATGAAGATTCATTGGTGCGTTATTCTGCTGCAGAGGCGTTAGTCAAATTAGGCAATGGTTCTGAACCTGTAGTCCAAGTTCTTTTAGCTTTACTTCTAGATGAAGATTTATGGGTGCGTGATTCTGCTGCAGAGGCGTTAAAAAAGTTAGGCATTAATTCAAAGCTTGAAAAGTAAAAAACCTAGTTGTTCAATTAATAGGCGTTGCTGAATCAAGGTATGAAAATAAAAATTGAACAATTTGAAATAGTTGTTATTCAATGGTTTATAAATTACAAAAAAATACAAATCATACCCAAAATCAGCAACGCCAATTAATAAATATTTCACAGAAAAAAAATAAGGAGCAACAATTAAATGCCTTACAGCGATTTAACATTACCCAAAATTCAACAAGAATTTTCCTTAACAATCAATGAAAAAGTCGATTTTTTTGCCAATATTCCAGAAATTAAACCAAGCGATTTTCTAAAACAAACATTACAAAATAACTTACCATTAGCCTTAGCAATTAATACAGAAAAAGCCCGTTCTGAAATGATTATTGCCCCAATTTTAATAGAATTCAGAAAAATCCTGAATAATCAAATTAGCCTGTTTTCCGGAACAGAATTTAACGTCGATACTGCCAGAGGATTAAACGGTACTTGTGACTTTCTCATTAGTCTAGACCCAGAACAACTATTTATTAAATCTCCAGTTTTTGCCATTGTAGAAGCTAAAAAAGAAAACTTAAACGCGGGATTAGGGCAATGCCTAGCAGAAATGATTGCAGCACAAATATTTAATCAACAACAAGGCAATCAAATTTCCACCATTTACGGTGTCGTCACCACTGGAAATATTTGGAAATTCTTACAATTAGAAAATACAGAAGTTCATATCGATCTAACTGAATACTTTATTAATAACTTAGAGAAAATATTGGGAATTTTATCCCTGGGAATTAATAGTAATTTGCCCAACAAACAGTAAAATATGTAGATGCGTTAGACGGCAACAATTTAGAAGATGAAAAGCATTTAATAATCCGTCGCAGGGCACCGTTAAAGAAGAAATCATATAAAATCTGGTTGAATAGTTGTCATTGCGACGATAGGAAGCAATCTAAGGGTTGCGCGGAGATTGCTTCCTTCCACTCCGTTCCAGTCGCAATGACTTAGATATAATAAAATCTGGTTGAATAGTTGTCATTGCGACGATAGGAAGCAATCTAAGGGTTGCGCGGAGATTGCTTCCTTCCACTCCGTTCCAGTCGCAATGACTTAGATATAGTAATTATCCGGAAAGGAACGAGTTGGTTAGGACATAGACTAATGATGAATCTTAGATTAGGCAATGTTTTTCCCACTGTTGCCTGTTGCCTGCTATACAAGATTAAATTTCTCTCAAAAAACTTTCCCCTGGTAATGACAAATTCTGTAGTTTACTATTTACCCAATTTGCTGCTACTAGGCCAGAAGCGAAAGCACCCTCAATATTATCTCCAGCACACCAGTCACCTGCACCTACTAATGGCAATGGTAATTCTGTAGTCAGACAAGAAACAGCTAAAGGTTGACGACAAAAAGCATAACGCCACCGATGTACTTGCAACCATTCTGGAGATTTTAACCATGGCGTCAATTGTTGCCCTGTATACTCTAGTAATTCTTGCCCTGCTGGTTGTAAGTTTGTGCTGTCGAGGTGGGTAGTGGCAAATTTGGCGTTGCTTTGAATGACAAATACAGGTTGAGTAGAATGAGGGCGTTTACTGCTATCAAAACCTACCCAAGCAAGATAGTCATCATTAGGAAAAGCAAGCGATCGCCACTCCGGTAAATTTTCCTGTAGAACTGGAGAATATCCCGCCATCACAGTAATACAGGGGTCATATTCCACAAAACGCAAATTATTGAGAAATTCGGGTGGCGTTTCCGCAACAGGTTTATCTAAAATCATTAATGCTTGAGGTGCAGGAATAGCTACAACAACAGCTTTCGATATTACTTCTATAGGTTTTTCAGTAGCAACATCATTAGTAACTTCCAGACTCAGATGCCAATTTTTGTCTGCTGTTGCTTGCATAGTTTCCACTCGCCTACTAAACCAAACCTCTAAATTTTGGGCAAGAAATTTACCCACAGAGTTCATTCCCTGGGGCGCAATATAACAATCTTTGGTAAGAGGAAGTATTAACCCCTGGGGTTGAGTTAGTTCATAAATTTTATCAGTCCAAAGTTGCAGAATGTGCTGGGAAGAAAGGCCATTTTTTTTTCTTTCTAGATAATTAATTAATTGTTGCAAAAATTTACCTTTGGGTTCGAGATAACGTAGCCCATGATCTACACGAGTTCCTGATACACGGCGAGTTGCCATCCGTCCCCCCGCTCCCCGAGACTTTTCCACTACCACCACCGAATAACCAGCCTGCTGGAGTTGTTGAGCGCAGACTAAACCAGCCATACCAGCACCAATTACTGTAACATCAAATTGTTGCGATCCCATAATAATTTTCCTGGCGACAATAGATAGTTATGTTATAATTATCTGGCACTCAACCTTAATTTGGTAATTTGCCTCTCAAACTAAAGTAAAATAACTAAGTCATGCTTGGTGGGTGTGGAGGAATATTAAGTTGAATGAACTAAGAGCAGCACTAGAATTAGCAACAGAAGAGGAGTTACAGCAGTTAACAGAACTTTTGTTTGGGCGCGGAATTAATCCTTTGGATTATTTCCAGACTCCTCTACCCATAGATGTACAAAGTCGCGATCGCGATGCCTGGTTAGACGCCCTAGAGCAAAGATTTTGTTATCTGGTGGCAGATGGCATGACTGTATTGCGAGGGCGCACTCAACAAATAACCTATCGGCAAGCTTTAATCAAAATTTGTCGTTATCTGAAAATTTCCTACTCTCAAGAGCTTTCAACTATAGATTTAGAAGCAGAGGTATTTCTTCATGTTTTAGGTCAGGCATGGAAACGCCTACCAAAATCAGAACAAGAGGTCTTAAGCCAAAGTATATGTCGATCCCTTGCCGAATCTAATGTGCCTCAGCCTTTACCAATATTAATACAAAAAAATCCATTAAGTTTACTGTTGAAAGGTGGTAGTGCTTTGGCCGTGAGTTCGATTTTGAAACCCATTTTACTTAAGGAATTTGCCCGCCAGTTTGCCATTCATTTTGCTAAATATCAAGTGACAAAAGCAGCATTAGTTAGGGGTGGGGCAACCGCAGCAGCTCAGTTTCAAAGTCACATAACTATGCAGATGGCTAATCGAGGTATGGCCATAAGTGCAGCTCGTTATGGGGCAGCAAGGACAGCTTTAAGTTTTTTAGGCCCGATGCTCTGGACTTGGTTTTTGGCCGATTTGGGTTGGAGAGCGATCGCTACAAATTATGGCCGTGTGATTCCTGCTGTTTTTGTTTTGGCCCAGATTCGGTTGTTGAATTAGGGTGGCTAGACACGGATTATGCCACGGATGTACGGATGATGGATAATAGACCTCTGCAAAAATGCCGATTTGGATTGGAGAGCGAAGGATGCGTTATAATTTAGGTTTTATTTTAGAGTTATATAAAGCTCTAAAACAATTTAATTATTATTAGAACTATATACATATAGTTGAATAGAATAGCAGTTCAATTTAGTAATTACAGAAAATTGCCATTAGAGTAATTGAACTAGGAAATAAAATTATAGTAGAAGAAATTTAAAATTATCAATCAATATCTATAAAGTGGCTCTATATTATAGAATGAGTAAAATACCAAACAAATCTATTGTTTGAATTACCAGTGCTTAGGAGAGCAGAAATGAGTCTGAATATTCAAGGTATAGTTAGTTCTGTTAAAGAAGAGCTAGCTCCTCAGTTCGAGGAAAAATTACGCAGTTATTTAGTACAACAAGACCGAGAATGGTTAATTGAACAAATTATACGTTTAACTTTAGATTCTTTATATATAAAAAAGAAAGATATTAAAGCTATTCAAGAACAAAAAGCTCAAGAGAGGCTTTCAAGAATAGAACGCCTGAAAGATATGGCATTAGATAGAGAAAAATTAGATAATTTCCTCAAAAAACATGAAAAAAGAGACCGCAATCAACTAATAGAAGCTGGATATTTAATTAATAATCCTCCAGAAAAAGGCACTGACTTAATAACAGAAAAATATCGGAGTAACCAGGGTAATGAATTACTTCTTCTAGCTAAGGATGTACTTTTTGCACTGCTATTTGGAGATGAAAGTAATCATGTTAAATTTACTAGATTTGAACAGGAATTATTAACATTAACTGTACCCAGATTCAAATCTGAATCATTAAATTTTATGAAAGCAACAACAGAAATTAGTGGTTTGGGAACCTGGCAAGATCCCGATAGTGTATCTAATGATTCACGGGCAGATAATATTATTTTGCAGGTCGAGTATGGAGAGATAGAAGGAGAATTAATAGGCGATGGTATTGTAACTTCTTTAAGCTTAATTAATAATCTAGAAATTAATGAGCAAATTCTCTATGCAAGGATGATAAATGTTGAACAAAGTACCTTAATTACTTAAGTTTGTTAGGACTTAGGTGATATTGTCCTTTTCGTCAAAATCAAATTTATATTTTGAACTTGTTTTTGCTACAGTCCCCATAAGTATTACCGAAAAATTGTGGGTATGCGTCTCCCCTTTTAAGGGGATAATAAAAAAAAATTTTCATGAATTTGTCAATCCTCTTCTTTTCAAGGAGAGGTAATTATTCATTATTCATTATTCATTATTCATTATTCATTATTCATTGTTGAACACTGTTCCCTGTTCCCTGTTCCCTGTTCCCTGCTATAACTGAAAGCCTTTGAAATTCTGACTCCTGACTCCTGACTCCTAATTACTCTAACCCTTGAGAAACAAAACCTGCCCAATGATAGGGATGTTTGAAATTTTCCCTTTTCCGAAGTTCAAACTGAGCTTTTCGTAATGCTTCCGGGCGAGTTTCTCCCTGGTTGCGGAACTGATAATATAACTGGCAAAACTCAGCAGTGGATTTGTCTTCCACTGACCACAATGTACTAACTACACTCAGGGCGCCTGCACTGAGGAAACCTGCTGCAATACTTAGAATGTCGTCGTTAAGTTTGTTGCTAAAAGTGAGGTTAGTTTCGCAACAGGAGAGGAAGACATCAGTTAATTTTGGTAAACGCCAGGTAAACACATCTCCAAGGGTGACATCCCCATCAAATAAATGTAGTTTTGAGTCTAGGAGGTTGATTAAGTCGGCGCTAGCGTGATGACTCGAATGGAGAATTTGTACTTGTTTTGCCAGTTGACGGTAGTTGTTTACTGTTGCTTGTTGATATTTGAGGTGCAGGTTATTCGGCACTTGGAACATTTGCGCGAGGTTTTGGCATTCGTACTCGCTACCTTCGAGGTCGCCTGTTGCATTTTCGACTATTCCCATTTTTGGGGAGTTGGTGGTTTTGTTGCAGTTATCGCAATAGCTGAGTATTTGACAACTGGATACGACTCGCAAACGGAATTTGTCACTTAGATAGGTTTTGGATATAGTTGTGGTTTGGGTTTGAGTGGGGCGCGGATTAAATTTCATGCCTTTGGTATTATCCATAGGTAGGTTGTCTGCGATGGTCACAGTTTCTGTTGTGATGGGTAAAGCAGCAAATGGAATTTGATGCAGGAATATATGAGGCACAATAATTAATTCTTTGATGTCTGTGAGATGTTTGGTAATAAGTTGATTTATTTGTAAGCGTTGGGCGAGTTGTTGGAGAAATTCTCCCATGAAGTGCGGAATGTAGGACTGAAGATGATGCCATGGGGAATGTTTGAACATTGTGGTTTATTCATATGAAAACCGCTGTAATGTGGGAGTTGCTATTGTGGAAGGGTGGCAAAACCCAAATTAAGGTAGGGGCGAATGCCATTCGCCCTCAAATGGCGCGTTCCGCAAAGCTCCGAATGCCGCCCTCACTCGATAAGCGTGTCCGTGCGTAAGTCCTGATATATGTGTAGGTTGGGTATCAGCAGGAAACCCAACAACTCCTCTTGTATCTGTGTAGGTTGAGTTGAGTCAGCTAAACACAAGAAGCATTTTGGGTTTGTTGGGTTACGCTAGCGCTTAACCCAACCTACATTCTTTGTCCTGCTATATCTTCAATATTTTTTAATAATTATTATAGCAGTCAAAGCAAAGGGCGCAGACATATCAAAAACTTAAAACTCAGACAACGCTAAGTTTTTCCTTCTTCCTTCTGCTATAGCAGTCGAAGCAAAGGGCGCAGACATATCAAAAGCTTAAAGCTCAAACAAAGCAAGACTTTTGCTTCTTCCTTCTTCCTTCTTTCTTCTTCCTTCTTCCTTCTGCTATTCTGCCATTTCTAAATAGCAGTGTTAAAATTACCAGTGTATTGGGCAAAAGTCATTAGCATACAGTGGAAAAATATTAATAATAAGTTAAAAATCTTTAACTTCCACATTGTCGTATTATCTTTTGTCCATACATTCTGCACTAATAATATCTAAAGTCTAATATGAGTGGTACTATTACTCCTTCCCAACCAAATATTAGTCAGTTGTCTGACACTAAAACGACATCTTTAACCTCCGGTTCTGTAGTAGGAGATTTCTTCCAAGAAACTCTAGCATTAACCCGTCGGTTATTTATCCAACTAAAACGACGCCCTTCGACATTAATAGCTGGAATTATCCAACCCCTGATGTGGTTAATCCTATTTGGGGCACTTTTCCAAAATGTACCTCAAGGTTTATTTGGCGAAAGTCAAAACTATGGACAATTTCTCGGTGCTGGTATTATTGTCTTCACCGCTTTTGCAGGTGCTCTTAATGCTGGTTTGCCAGTCATGTTTGACCGAGAATTTGGCTTTCTCAACCGCCTATTGGTGGCTCCATTAACATCCCGCTTTTCTATTGTCTTAGCTTCAGCTACCTTTATTATCACTCTGAGTTTGATTCAGTCAGCAATAATCATCGGTGCTGGTGCATTTTTGGGCGCTGGATTACCTGGTACATTAGGATTAGCTACCATCGCCCTGATTGTCCTAATGTTGGTTTTGGGCGTGACAGGTTTAAGTTTGGGTCTGGCCTTTGCTTTACCCGGTCACATTGAACTTTTGGCAGTTATTTTTGTCACTAACTTACCTTTACTATTTGCTAGTACTGCTCTAGCACCTCTATCTTTTATGCCTAATTGGTTACAGGTAGTGGCAAGTGTAAATCCTTTGACTTACGCGATCGAGCCGATTCGCTATTTGTATCTACATAGTGACTGGTCTATTGGTAGTATAATCATGGAAACACCTTTTGCTGATATTTCTTTTGGTACAGCATTGTTGGTACTTTTGGTCTTTGATGTAGTGACTTTAGTAGCAATTCAGCCTTTATTACGTCGTCGGTTTGCCTAAATTGATTCGATCGGGTGGTTCATTAATTGATAATTGATCATGGATAATTGATAATTACCTCCGGTTAAAACCGTTCTGACGCTAAAAATGTAGTAGCGTTAGACTCCTAAAATGTTGCATCGGGTAGGGGTGGGTTCCACGTTAAGTTAATTGCTCAACATTAAATTTGGATAAACCCGCCCCCTCCCCAATAATCTAATGCTACCGTAAAATAATATCTCTTCTTCAAACAGACCAAAAAAGTTGTATGCTATATATCTAAAGTTTCCTAAAAAAATGACGATACGACCTATGTCTACTCAACTTTTGACAAAAATCATTTTTAGCACCTTAACTACAGGAATAATAACTATATTCCTACCTCAGCCATCTTTTGCTGAATCTTATGAAACTAATACAGTTAATCCTCTAAAGGATTTGCAAACTGTAGATAACCCCGATCCTTTCAGTGGTTCCGGTGGGTTGAATATGTTCGATATTATTCATAACTCAAGACTGGGAAATAACCGGAATATGAAAGAGTATATGCTCGAACAACGTGACAGTATTAATGATGCAGCGACGCAGTTTCGCAATAAACAGCAGCAGCTAATAGAACCATCACAGAATGCTGTCGGTGATACTCCTGCTTCTACCCTAGGTGAGAGTGAAGTTAATCCTTAATCGACCACATAGTATAGTTATTTATTCCAGCGATCGCTCTGTTCCTCAAATCAGTATTTAAAGATAAGAGTCTATAATTGTATTGTAGGGGCGAATAACCATTCGCCCTTACGCATTGTATGAGGATCGACTGAATTATATTATTCCATGGAGCAGGGTTATTCTGCGTCACTATCATAGGAACATCTGTAAGGCTGATTCCTCCCTGGAGGCGAAACCAGTAGTCAGGTTTTCTTCTTCAAGTCCCTCTATAGGTTTTTCAATGTTCAAGCGAATCACAGGCTTTTGTTGTTGTGGCATCAGATTTTTCTTGGCCATCGGATTATTCCTCTGTGTATTTTTAGCTTAATTTGCTTGCATTTTAGGTTTATGAGTCACTACTGTCAAGTTAATGAGCTTAACTTAAGTAGCTATCAGCATTTTCCGTACCGGAATGCTCTGCAAACAGCACTCAGCTTTCAGCGCGCTAAAAGCTTGGGTTTAAATCCTCGACTTCCGCTCTTACCTTTTCCTCCACTTTTATGACCAAGAGAACGACGCAAAGCACTGAGGGTTTTGGCACTACCGAAACTATGAGTAGCATTGTAGGTATGGATTAGAGAATTATTTGGGTCAGAGGTTCGTACTAAAGCACTGACAACTCCAGTAACGGGACTTATTAGTTGTTCGTAGCGTTTTGTTGTTTGGTCGGGAGTGAATGCGCGATGACCGCCATCAGAGGTAAAATGTTTTTTGCGACTGGTGAGAGTCAGAGGATAAAATGCCATGTCTTTGAGTAATTTAGGATCGCCGCAAGCTTGACATTGAGGTCGTTTACTCAAAATATGAGTTTCTGTGGTCAGGTTTGTCTAGTTAAAGGTAATCACTTTTCCAGCGAGGGTAGTAAAGTTAGGCATTTCCACCCCACATCTTTGTACTATCCATTTGGCAACTTCAGTGGTTATTAGATTGATGGCAGTTGCCATAGTTGAAGGTAGGTAACCAAAAGAAGTAGGGAGAGATCCAGAAATTTCTCTTTTACTCGCACTAGATTTTTTGGGGTTGCACATTATGGAATGATATTGCCAAAAATTGGTTTAGATTTTGACTAAA
>NZ_RCBY01000250.1 GCF_003838195.1 Okeania hirsuta | reverse complement strand
CAGTGATTAAATTCACTGGAGATAGAGCGGTATTATCCTGTTTGATTAGCGTAATTATTACGCTAACTGTTAGTTACTTTTTGTCCAAAGTCCAATTAGTATAGCTATCTATAATATCGAGACTGAATATTAATCTAAAATAATAATCACTCAATTGGATGAACCAGTTGAAGGATGTGGTTTTTCAGGAGTTAGGAGATGATGAAGTTGTAGATAACTAAGGGTCTTGAACCATGTCTTATCTCAACTTCAGCCAAGTCCACACTAGAAACCAAGAAGTTTATTCTCAGCTTTCAGAAGCAATTTATTTAGTTAGATATAGCAAAGCAAGCATCTTCTGATGCCACAGCTCTTCATTCAATTCAAACAACTATTGAACAATTAATTAATTTACGAAATCGTGTTGGTTCAGGAGAGCTTTGAATCTATAAAATACCTATAAAAAAATTTTATTACACCAATTCAATTTTGGTGGAGTAAGGCAGATAATAATATGATTCTACAACAAGTGCCAAATTATTCCTGCCTTTCTCCGTTTTAATCTTTTATAATTTATTGATAATTTAAGGTTTAAATCACTTCTTAAACTGACAAGCTACCGCCTTTATTCTGAGTCGCAAATCACACAAATTTTACGATGTAATATAGCTAAATAATGCCTTAATCAAATATTTTTTATTTCTACTTTCCCTATGGAAATTTGACTCACAATTTGGTGGAGTATCAGGAATAAACTTGAGACTGAAAACTTGACTTCAAGATATTCATTTAGAGACTCATCATCAAATATACAAATTAATTAATTTTGCGTCACTACTTAAACATCTACTTCCTAAACACAAGGTCAACTCATACATTTACTTTTTTACTGATTCAATGTAAAATCCTATATCATTTTAGTTTAGCGGAAAATTAAGAGCGATCGCCGATTATGAAATCTCAAATTTTAACTATAAAAAAAAAAGGCACAACAATTCAAAATCTTCAAGTTACAAAAGTAGTTGATGGTGACACAATCAAAGTTTTATTAAACGATAAACGAGAATTTATCAGAATGGATTATGTTGATGCTGAAGAAAGCTATTCTGAATATTCCAAACCAGTGACAGACATGGGTAAAGCAGCATCAGAAATGGCAATAAAATATTTCATATTACCTGACGGTGAACTTGCTCAAGTCGATCTTGAATTTGATACAAACGACCCTGTAGAAAATTGTTTAGAAAAATATCGCGACCATCAAGGTCGTTTAATAGCTTATGTAAATAAAAATGGAGAAAACTTTAATATTAAACTAATTAGAGAAGGCTGGAGTCCCTATTTTATTAAATATGGGAATTCTAGACTTTATCATCAAGAAATGATAGCTGCAGAAATAGAAGCTCAAGCTAATAATCTTGGTGTTTGGAATCCTCAAGTAAATCGAGGTAAACGTAAAAGAAATTATAATTTGCTAGTACCTTGGTGGTCATTAAGAGCTTCCATTGTAGATAATTATCGTACCTATGGAATAGCTTCTGGAGTTCTAGAAGTGAGATTAGATTTTCCCAAGATTTTAGCAGCAGCAAGAGCTGAAGAATATGTAACAGTTTTCTATGATTTACAGGGAGGAGTTTCTAAGTGGTTAGATAATGGTGCTTTAATTTATGATGGAACTAAAGACCATCGTTTAAAATTATGGATTCCAAATACTAATACTGAAGAAATGAAGCCATTATTACAACTATTAAAAAATCGTTACTTTGGTTTAGGTAGAGGATATGTTTATATCACTGGGCAACTACATATGTATAGAGATAAACCAGAAATTATTCTTTCTGGAATAAACCAATTATCAGATTTTCCACCTACAGTATGAGGGGGTTAACGAAGTCAGAAGTCAGATAGGGGAGCCGTCGGATTGGCGACGTACAGAAGTTAACCCACCCCTAACCCCTCCCAGGAGGGGGATGCGTGAGCAACTCTCCAAAAATATTTGGCCTTAAAAGGCGAGGTTCGCAACCCATATTATTTTGATAAAAACTATGATTTTAAGCATTCCGCAGGAAAGCAGAAGGCTTGAAATACTTAATTTTCTTTTCTCTTGGTCAAGTAAGATGCTTGAATACTATCTTTTTCTTACTCACATTTAAGCGCCTTTAAAATTTTAGGACTACTAATTTACTTGACTGGGTATAGAAGTTTAATAAATAAGGGCGCATTCATTAAAAAAAGTAGCAAAATTGACCGCTAATAGCTGTTTGCGCAGTATTCCGCAGGAAACGCCTAAAATATTCTTCAACTGTTATTAACCGTTCAGCAAAATTTTTATCTAATAGACATCTCCAGAAAATAAACTTGCTCTTTATTTAAGATAAGCTAGAGTTGTAAAAGTCACTGAAAAATCATTTTTCGTAATCTTTGGCCGTGAACATCTATGTCCCTGTTCTCTGTTCCCTAATGTGTGCAAAAAGTCTATATCTTTTTAACCAGAGGTTTAATAATTATTATTTACCGAATAATTAAGGTTTAAAGCCTCTCCTTTAAAGGAGAAACAAGAAAAAATTTTCATGATTAGTCAATCCTCTTCTTTTCAAGGAGAGGAAATAATTAATAATTAATAATTAATTATTAATTGTTGAATTTAGCCCTCATATTGAGTTAATATTTCTACACCTGTTTCAGTAACAGCAACAGTATGCTCAAATTGTGCAGATAATTTACCATCCTTAGTAATAGCAGTCCAACCGTCGTCAAGTACCTTTGCTTCCCAAGTACCTTCATTAATCATCGGTTCAATAGTAAATACCATTCCAGCCCGCAACTTTTTCCCTTTTCCTCTGGTACCATAATGAGGAATCTGTGGTGCAGTGTGGAAAATATTGCTCACACCATGACCAACAAAATCTCTAACTACAGAAAAACCTTCTGCTTCAGCATATTCTTGAATAGCAGCTCCAATATCCCCAATTTTATTTCCAGGTTTAACTTCAGCAATGCCTAAATACATAGATTTTTCTGTAACTTCAACTAATTTTTTAGCCAATGGAGAAGGTTCACCTACGAAAAAAGTTTTAGAAGTATCCCCATGATAACCATCAAGAATTGGAGTCACATCAATGTTAATAATATCTCCCTCTTTTAAGATTTGTTTTTTGTTAGGAATACCGTGACAAACTACCTCATTAATACTCGTACAGATAGACTTAGGAAAACCATGATAACCAAGGGGAGCGCTACGAGCGCCATGAGCTTGCGTCCAACGTTCTGCTTCTTCATCTAATTCTAGAGTGCTTACTCCAGGCTTGACAAGAGGTTCAAGATGATGTAATAATTCTGCAGCCAAACGTCCTGCCCGACGCATTTTTTCTATTTCTCTTTTTGATAATAAAACGATAGTTTCAGTTGCCATTGGTTATTTGATTAATCCTGTAAGCTATACGGTTGATAGACATAGCTTACTTTAGCATATAAATAGCGACGGAGTTCTCAGGAGTCAGGAGTCAGGAGGAAAAAAGAAGAAAGTTTTTTATCTAAGATTTACGCAGTACAACCTATTTTCCTCATTGTGACTGACAGGGAAGCAATCTCAAATCCTAATTTTTCCTACATCATGGGTAATATCATGTCCGGATAATTAGTTATAAAAAAACTTTCTCCTTCAACTCCAGTTGTTCTTCTTTATTCCCTCTTTCCTCTTTCCTCCTGACTTCCCCTCCACCGGAGGGGTTAGGGGTGGGTTGACTCCTGAGGACTCCGTAGTTATTTATTTATCACTGTTTAACCAGACATGATATAAGTCCTGATACAGTTATCGCAACCTCTACTTCTATTAATTTTATATATAATAGACATCTCTAAAAATCAAAAATAAAATCAATTATTACCCATAAATTATCAATTACTCCCCTCCACCGGAGGGGTTAGGGGTGGGTTCCCTGTTCCCTGTTCCCTGTTCCCTCTTTTCTGGAAAATTATCTGATGTCTCATCATCATAAAAGCGATAAAACAAAGGCTCATCTTTAAAATTATGTTCGTCTAAAACATGATGAATTATGCCCTGTTCTAACATTAATTGACCCATTAAAATAGCTTCTTCCCGAGTAGCTCGTTCGTGAATCATTAGCCACTCTACCGCATCCGAACCAAAAAATACATTTTGAAATTTCTTAAATTGAAATTTGCGGTCTTTGATAGAAACTCCGTTAGCTCCACGCATGGCAGTGGCGATCGCCCCCCAGTCGTACTCTTCTTTGATAGCAGGTGGCTCGATAGATGGAATTTCTTCAGGTTGGGATTGATATTCTACAGGAGTTTGCGACCGCAACCAAGCATAGATTTCTGGGTCGAGGTCTTTGATATGTAAGTCTTGTTGAGGACGAGCTACTTCTACTCCATACTTTCGCAAATATCTTTCTATTTGGTTATAGAGGTGGGTTCTCACCTTTGGTTGCTTGAGAGGGTCGCGGATAAAAGCTACTACCCGAAACTGTAACCCATCCTCTGTATATTGCCGAAATTTTACTTTCGGGGGTGGATGACGGAGAATATCTGGATGTTCTACTTGAGCAGCAGCAAGCAAAACTTTGTAGACAAAATCAATATCTGTTCCATAAGGAACTTTCACATAAGTTTTCACTCTAGTTATACCACTGCGGTTCCAGTTGAGGACTTCCCCTTCAATAAACCGAGAGTTGGGAATGGTAATAATGTAGCGTTCGATATTAGAAATATCAGTTGTTCTGGCACCGATACGTTGGACTAAACCTTGAAATTCTCCAACTTGAACTAATTCTCCAACTTTTACCGGACGAGCGACAATTAAAATTAACCCACATATGAAGTCTTTGACAATATTTTGTAATCCAAAACCAATTCCCACTCCGAGCGCTCCAAGCAAAATAGCTAGAGACTGAAAGTCTACTCCTCCAGCATTAAGAATTAAAACCGCTCCTACAGAAAGCAGTCCGTATTGGACAAAAAAAGCGATCGTGTCTTGGTGACTGCGTTCAGCTTCTGTCAGGGGTAGGAAGCGAGATTTGAGGATACTCACAAACCAACTTACCCCTACCCAAAGTGCGACTATAGTTAGAGCGATAGTTAATATTCTGGTTAGGGAAATGCTTTCTTCTCCCAGTTGAAACATTCTAGAATTAAATGTACTGTCTAGAAGTTTGAAAGCTTCATAAAACCAAGCTCTAGTTATGGGAAATAGTTGAATTCCATACTTGATAAATGTTGCCCATACTCCCACTTGCAATAATAGTAAACCTAATAGTTGTAGGGAGTTCCAGCGTCTCTGAGGATTTTGTAGTTTCTGGCGTTGAATGTAACGAAATAGTAATACGAGTCCCCCCTGAAGTAACAGAGTAATCAAAAAGGCAATTATCAGCTTTTTGACTGCCCAACGGGTATAAGCAGGGGTGCGTTCCCGCCAACTTTGATTTAAACCCTGCTGGAGTTTTTCCTGCCACATTTGTACCTGCATCTCTGAGTACATGGAGTTGAGGACATCCGCTTCTGTCACCTGCATTAAGGGGCGACTATCGATTTTCAATACCACTTCTTGATTAGAGCGGATTACTTTTATCTGTGGTGGTGTTCCTCGTTGGATACTCTCAGCTAAGGCTGATTTCAGAGTTGATGTCATTAATGCGGCTCTCTCCTGGGCAGTCACTTTTTCAAAAGGGCCAATTTCTAAAAGTTCTCGACCATCTAATACTACGGGAGCTTTTACACTTGTTGCATCTTCTGCTAGGACGGGAGAGAATAGAAATATTGATAGTAAACAGATGCACAGTGCCAGAATTAACCTAAACCCATATTTCTGAAGTTTTGAGACATAGTTGAAGGAAGAAGGAAGAAGGAAGAAGGAAGAAGGAAGAAGGTTGATATTTCGTTGTTTTAGATGTTCCATAAGTCAAATTAAGGAAGGAGGAAGGCTTTAGTTATCTAGGATAAAGGAAGAAGGAAGAAGGTTGATATTTCGTTGTTTTAGATGTTCCATAAGTCAAATTAAGGAAGGAGGAAGGCTTTAGTTATCTAGGATAAAGGAAGAAGGAAGAAGGTTGATATTTCGTTGTTTTAGATGTTCCATAAGTCAAATTAAGGAAGGAGGAAGGCTTTAGTTATCTAGGATAAAGGAAGAAGGAAGAAGGTTGATATTTCGTTGTTTTAGATGTTCCATAAGTCAAATTAAGGAAGGAGGAAGGCTTTAGTTATCTAGGATAAAGGAAGAAGGAAGAAGGTTGATATTTCGTTGTTTTAGATGTTCCATAAGTCAAATTAAGGAAGGAGGAAGGCTTTAGTTATCTAGGATAGAAGATTAAATAATATTAGGTTGTTTAAACTATTCCATAAGTCAAATATAGTAATGCTACTGCTATATCTTATAGCAAAGAAAAAGGGAAAAGTGGATGAAGAGAGTCTTCGACAAGTGACTTGTCTAGATGCTGGTGCATTGTAATGGTGGTCTATTGTAATTATTTTGCTCAAGGACAAAAACAGTGGGAGCATCTTGCTCCCTTACTTGTATCTTGCTCCCATAAAGTGGCATTGTTCATCCCCATCTAGCATTTAGTATTACGCGAGCAGGACTACCCGTGTCTACAAACGCTAACCAATTGTAGATATATCGTTTGTCAAGTTACTGAGGTACAGTTGTTTTTTTTATTTTCTGCTCCCGGTAGTTCTGCGTAGTAAATGATATATGTAGATTAACAACGGCGCTTCATGGGAGCAAGATGCTTCATGGGAACAAGATGCTCCCACTACCGTGTCTGGTAACAAAGATTATTACAATCTACCAGATTTATGTTTCAATTAATCTAGCAGAACTAAAGCTAAAATAGTTAGATAATTTATGTTTGAACTGAGATAAAGTAAGCCAATCAAAATTAATTATGTACTGCTAATTAAGCCTATTAAATCAAAACAGCAAATCTGAATTTTTTACCAATCTATGCACAAAAAATTATATGAAAAAATCAATACTATATTTGACGGTTCTAATCATCTGTGGGTGCCGTGACTTATCTACTACTGAAAATCCATTAAACTTGCCTACCACATCACCTACTCCTACCTTTGTAGAATGCCCACAAAAACCAATAATTCGTCTGGATAAAACAGACGCTAAATCTTTATCTTTAACTGAAAATATTATTACTATATCCGATACTGTTAACTCTGAAAAACAACTTAGCTATAAATTCTATGCTAGAAGGGATAAAGATTTTAACTATAGAATTAGCAGCAATGTTTGTATTTGGATATTTGCCCCAGATACGAAACTATTACAACGTCGAGAATTAATCATCGCTGAACAGAGGGATTCACCAATTTCTGGAGAACAAATGTCTATCGATCTACCTCTAACAGGAGAATATATTGTACAAGTGTCAAGCCCTAGTGAATCTACAGAATTCAACCTAGAAATGAGTTTAGGAGATTTACCAACACCAGAACCTTCTACAGTTAATATAGACGAAACTTCATCAACGTCAAAATCAGAAACAACACCTCAAGAATCTACTCCTAAAACTTCTAGTGAAGCAGCAGTAAAAAATTATTATTCTAATCTTAATCAAGGTAAATATGAGCAAGCTTGGAATCAACTATCAACAAGTTTTCAAGATAATCAACAACTACATCCAGATGGTTATAATTCCTATTATGACTGGTGGACAGGAATTAATAATATTGCTATTCAAGATGTTAAGCAGGTCAGCACAAGTACAGAAACGGCTACAGTAAATGCTCTGGTAAAATATACAAAAAAATCAGGAGAAAATATTGCTCAATCTCTGGAGTTATTTTTAGTTTGGAATTCTACAGATCAAAAATGGAATATAGATACAGTTAGCCTAAATTAGTTAGAATTATTATGGTAGAATATTCTTTGACTCTCACAAACAAAAATACTAATCAAATATCTAGATATATTCTAGACTTAGAAGAATATTATGAAAATCAGCCTGCCAGTTTTTTTACCCCAATAGTATGCAATAAAATTAGAAATGAACTACAAAGTCAAGGTAGCTTTCACATTAATGATATGTACTTACAAATAATTATCAAAACATGGATTCAAGATATCAAAGAAGGATATAGAGATAGTAATGTTGTTCTAGATTTACCTAAAATTAATCATCGGAATATTAACAGTCTCAAAGAATCAGGAAATCAAGAAATTCCCCAACTTATTTATCCAGATTTATCTGATATAGAACCAAAAATTGGCGCCTTACCCCCCCTAGACTTTTCTTAAAGAAAGAAGGAAGGAGCAAGAAGGAAGAAGGTAGATTAAGTAGGGTGTGTGACGAGACCCTTACCGTTCTGGAATAATGGTCGATTTTATTGTCACGCACCGCGTGCTGTGGGATGGTGCTACAGGATCTAATATTTATTTGACAAGCGCTCTCTAAAGTAATATCAAGTCTCATTAATTAGCCATAATAAAAATGTTCTTCTTTTGAGAGAAAATATTTTTTCGGTGCGGAATGCGGAGCAAACAAATTTCCCCTGCTTCCCTGCTCCCTGCTCCCTACTCCCTAAATTTTTCCGGGTTATTCAAAGAGAGATGATATAAGAAAGAATGAAGGAGCAAAAAGGAAGAAGGTAGTTAGCTCAAGACTGTTACTAAACAAAAACATCAAATTAAAAATTATGTTGTAGAAAGGGAGTTAAAATAAATTTATTTTTGAGGAGGATTATGGCTATTAATTGTAATGTATGTTTCTACGATAGAAATTCCGACAAAAATCAATTTTGCGAAGTTTGTGGTTCAGAAATACAACCATCAATTACTTTGTTTGAGGCTGGAGAAAAAGGTATTCAAGAGGGAGAAAAACAAACTGTTTTACAAACATATGAACAGACAGTAAATTCTCATCAAAGGATTAATAAAAATATTAATCAAAATATTAATAATAATCCTGTTACTCCACCTGTTTATACAAATATTCAAACTAGCTCACCTCCAACTCTAGAAACTGCTAAAAAAGCAAATATTTTACCTAAAAATTCTGCTAATCCTACTCTGATTACTGGAACAATTGCTAAACTTATTCCGAAACAAGTAGGTTCCCCTGTACCAGAATTTATTATCGATAGTAACAATGCTCTTATTGGCAAATTTGACCCAAATATCGGTCCTGTAGAAATTGATTTAGATGGATTTTATGGAGATGAAACAGTTTCTTCTACTCATGCAGAAATCTATTTTGAAAATAATCAATGGCAGATTAAAGACATGGGTTCTACTCATGGTATTTATATTAAACCTACAGGTAAAACTAGGTTTGGATACCGGACTAATAAACCAGAAATTTTAAACTCAGGAGATGAAATTGCTATAGGTAAAATTCGGTTACTATTTTTGATTATTTAATTTAGAAGTCAGTCCTCAGGAGTCCAGGAGTCGTATGGGAATGGCTTCAATACCATTTTTTAGGTCATAATTCTCTTTTTTATCAAAGAGACATCTCCTGCAAAGTAGGGGCGTTAGCGGCAGCTCTGCGTTAGCAAATGGCCATTCGCCCTTACCAAATAATTAAGGTTTAAAGCCTCTCCTTTAAAGGATAAAAAAGCGGTCGTTAGCGAAGCTTCCCGTAGGGTAGGATGGCGTTTGCTACCGCAAAGCTTTCCGTTCCGGAATGCTACCGCAAATGCTAACAGCGGAGCAACTCTGATAATGGTACTTAGACATTTTTTGGTAGGAAAAATGCGTCAAAGTCAGTCTAGACAAGGGAATTACGTCAAAGCCTTAAAAATGGCTAGAACCCTTAGTAACTCAGGATTTATGCCTTTTCGACGTGAAAACCTCTACCCATCTATATCTGAGCCTATTTTCTGCCTTTATTTTATGTAAGTCCCAATGAGAGCGGGTCTCGGAGCTGGCCGACCATCGACCAAGAAAAGAAAAAATTTTCCTTTTATTCAACCCTCTTCTTTTCAAACA
>NZ_RCBY01000025.1 GCF_003838195.1 Okeania hirsuta | reverse complement strand
ACAAATCCACCAAAGCATCAATGGCTTTCTGATTGCCCGTGCCAATTTTCCCTAAGCTTTCTGCTGCTTGCCCGCGAGTATCATCATCAACAGTAGACTCCAACAAATTCACCAAACCATTGATAGTATTTTTCCTTGGAGTCTCTAGTAAAACATTTCTAGATGCTACACCTATTTCATTGAAACGGTTATTACAATGCCAGTCAATTATTTTTTCAACTACTTCATTTGTTTGAGTGCAGTTGCTAAATTCACCAATTCCAGCAGCAGCAAGAAAATAAGCTTGATATTCATAAAAACCCCTAATTCTTATAAGTGGTCTTGGAATTTCACCAAATTTTTTGAAGGGGTTGATTTTTATTATTATGATAAATATTATGGTAAATATGTTTATTATCGTTATTAAAAAGTAGAGGCACCCATCCTTAAACTTAGTTAAAGCCTTAATAAACTCCTCTTTCTCTTCCTCCTTCACATCCTCTCGCCCTAACCACAACAAAATTACCTGCTTCCACTGCGGCTCAAAAATTCGATAACGTCTCCCCTTCACTGGCTTATTCTTGTGTTTGCGAGGCAAGAAAAAATCCCAATCGGCGATCGCCAAAGCAGCAAAATATTCCTCAAACGTGGCATGAAAAAAAGCATAAACCTTTTTCGTCGGTGACTCTGCCGCCACCCCCACATTATTCAGCCATCCAATTTGCAACGCCAGATAAAACAGAGAATTTTCATCATCAATATCCCCCAACCTCTCAACAATAAAATCCTCACGCAACCGAAAACGACTCCCACTAGAGTCAATATCATCCTTCGCCAACCTACCCAAAGCCAGATTTAACTCCCGTCGCTTACTTTCCTTCATTGGAAAAAGAACACACTTCCACCGATAAAACTGCTCCACAAACTGACCATACAATTCCGCTTTCGTCTCCGGCAAACTTCCTTCATATAACTGCCAATTCTGACACAACAGCGCCAACCGCAGAGGATTTTGCACCAAATCTCGCACCCGCACTTTTTCCTCCTTCCCCAATTCCACCTTTAAGCGATCGCCCTTACTATTCTCCCCCCTTACAAAGTCTTGCTCTTGCTCTTGCTCCCCCCTTTCAAAGGGGGGTTGGGGGGGATTAAAACGGGGTTGAGGGGAATTAAACCAATTATCAATAAACTGCTCTACCTGCTGAGGATAATCAAAATCCAACAACCGAAAAGTCTCAAATTCAGACAAATGATTCACATCTGCTTGCCAAACATTCAGACGACAAGTCAACACCACCCGCGCTTTACCCACCCACCCCAAAAGTTGACGAGAAATATTTTGCAAAGTCTGACTGCCAGAAGTAGCAATTTCATCCACCCCATCCAACAACAACCACACTCGCCCCCGCTCAAATTGTTCGGTAAAATTATTCCACACCTTCTCACCAGAGAAAGAAACAGCAGCAGACAGCCAAGAATTGAGCAAATAATCCTCAAAACTCCTCAAATTCCCACCTTGAGTCAAATCTGCCAAAGAAACCCACACAGGCAAACCCAATTCTTGCTCCAATATCCAATTCGCAATAGTTTGTAGCAGAGTAGTTTTTCCCGCCCCCGGTTCCCCAATTAAAGAAATTCTTTGACCTTGACTTTTACCTTGTTTTTGCTGTAAAATCTCTTTTAAGAAAGTATTGTGGGTAAATCTTTGCTTTTCCTCATATTGGGGTTCATAAAGTTTCGTTCCCTGTTCGGGAGATAACCCATCTTGTTCTCGTTTCTCAGGTTTTTTCCGTTCCACCAGTGCCAGGGGAACATAAATTTGTTCTCGGTGTTTTTTTGCCTCCTCATCATCGTGAAATAGGGAATTACTGGTTAGTTTATTATTCAGCATTTCCCGACAAATATCTTGCCATTCCTTGAGACTCAATTCTCTACCCTGTTCGGGCGAAGTCAGTCAATAAGTTGGACTATGAATAGTTACACTGCCACCTTGTTCAAAAATTATCCCACCTCTTTGAGCTATTTTTTCAGCAACCATTTCTGCATTAATTACTTTTGCTACTATGTTGGCATTCTTTTCATCTTCGGACTCCAGAGACTTTAACACTTCTCTAATTTCTTCCATAACCTCAGTCAACTTTGGATGAGGATTTTCTTCTACTGCCGCTGCCAACTCCTGTATTGTCCGAGCAACATCAGGATTTTCTGCTGCCTCCTGCATTTCCAAAACTGCCTGACCATAATCCAAAGGTTGCTCCGAAATTTGTTCAATAGCAGTTACAGTATCGGGAGATTCTTGTTTGAGATATTTCATCAACTTAGCACTTTTATCCCAGACCACCTGCCCAATATTTTCTCCTGTTTTTTCCAAAGCTTTTGTCCCCAATACAGCAACTAGCGCCATTACAATAGTAATAGGTTCCATAATTTTCAGCCTCTTAAAATTGGACTCAGATTAAGTTAGTTATTAGATAATATTCTAAGCTATTCTATTTAATCGGGGCAAACTGAAAAAATCAATTTAGAAATAGATGAAAGATATGAGTATTATGTCTTTTCCAAAAATTATAAATTCCATGAAAAAACTCTCATAGAGTTCATCAAAAAAATCTATAGCAACTTATAATAATGTTCTGAAAAATAATAAATAAAAACCATAACTTTAGATAATGCCACAGTACGATTTATATCATAATAAAGTTAAGAATGCCTTGAATATTTTCACCTTCTTAAATAGCATTTTTTCTGAAAATATCTTCTAATGATATTCAAATTATTTTGGTTACGGAAAACCATAGCAGGAACATCTTACTTCTCTGGTAGACTTTGCTTATTCTCCTCTACAATTAATCACAATTAATTTCCTCTTATCAGTTTTCTACTTCCTGAAATTTTGATTCAGATTACGTTAACCTTAAGTAATATTCTGAAAAATTCCCATTTCATTTTGTTTATAAGAATAGGTAATTCTAAATCCTAAATTCTAAATTCTAAATTCTAAATTGTAGACTTGACCTTAAATCTGAAATATATGGAGCGCAGTATCTCAAAGTCTTTATTCTTCCTACAAAGACTGGAACCAAAAATTTCAGTTATGGACCGCTACATCATCATAGAATTAATTGGGCCATTTCTCTTTGGTGTAGGATTATTTTCATCTATCGGGGTAACAGCGGGGGCAATGTTTGAATTGGTCCGGAAAGTAACAGAATCTGGACTACCTATTTCTATTGCCCTTCAAGTATTTTTCTTAAAAGTGCCAGAGTTTATTGGTTGGGCATTCCCTATGGCAATGGTACTATCGACTCTGATGGTTTACAGTCAGATGTCTAGTAATAGTGAGATAGTTGCTCTGCGTAGCTGTGGCATTAGCGTCTATCGAATGCTTATACCTGCGGTAATATTAGGTCTGACCGTAACTGGTTTAACTTTTGCCCTTAATGAAGTAATTGTACCTAATGCCAACTATCAAGCATCTCTGACTTTAGAGAGAACTTTAGACCGAGACGATCCTCCTTTTCGGGAAGAACATATTTTCTATCCAGAATTTGGCAAAGTTGAGCGGCCAGACGGAAGTAAGAAAGATACTTTGACTCGTTTATTCTATGCCGAAAAGTTTGATGGTAAATATATGAGGGGGGTGACTATTGTAGATCGTTCCCAATATGGGGTTGACCAAATTGTGTCTTCTGAGTCAGCAACTTGGAATCCAGCAGAAAATATTTGGGACTTGTTTAATGGGACTATTTATATTGTATCTCCAGATGGTTCTTACCGTAATATTGTTAAGTTTGACCATCAAGAATTAAAACTTTCTACGGCACCTTTAGATTTAGCAGGTAAAAGACGTACTTATCAACAGATGAATATTCCTCAATCTTATGAATATTTGGAGTTAATGCGACTGAGTGGAAATCATCGGAAAATTGTTAAAACTCAAGTCAGAATTCAACAAAAGTTTGCTGTACCTTTTGTTTGTTTGGTTCTGGGTTTAGTAGGGGCAGCTTTAGGAATTAGACCTCAGAGAAATGCGAATAGAGGTACTAGCTTTGGTATTAGTGTGATAATTATTTTTGCTTATTATTTACTTTCTTTTATTACAGGGGCAATGGGGCAAAAAGAGGTTTTGACTCCTTTTTTGGCTGGATGGTTACCCAATTTTATGGGTATTGGAGTGGCAATGTTACTTATAGCAAGAGCTTCACGTTAAGGAATTTAGAAGTCAGAAGTCAGAAGTCAGAAGTTGTTTTTGTAACAGGAATTTCTTAAGTCTGAAGTCATAACTTAGAAGTTCATTTATGACTTTATTTTTATTATTTTGGTCAAACCAGAAAAAATACAAAAGATTTAACTAATAACTGATTAAAAGGCAGGGTTTTAGACCCAATTATTTTGATAGTTCAAAACTAGGGTCTGCAAATCTTGAGTAATTGAAGATTAAGAGTAATTCAAGTAACATTTACCTATCTTATTATTCTTGGGTACGACTTTTGTTCATGTCATTTATTGATAGAAGTAGCACTGAAAGACTCTGCTCTGAAGACTATTATTTATATGAAATAGGTAATCTGAAATATTGTAGCTTTTTGCTAAGACCTGCAAAATATAGGTGGGTCTGGTAATATGTGAAGATTCACTGCCCCTCCCCAAGAATTTAATTTTCCTTTATTACAACCACCTGTTACTCCTTTTGCTTCTAATGCTAAAGTATGGGTTCCTTTTGCAATAAAACCTAGATCCTTTTTTACAGATTTATAATTATCTATCTGATATTCTTCACGTCCTTTAAGTCTGTTATCAACATAGAAATAGATTATAATCGGACCACAATGACCAGGAGGAACGATATATTCAGCGTATAATATTCCATCTTCCTTTACTTCTATTTGTTCTTCGCGACGAGGTGTACAAAGTTGACCATTGCTTGTACATTCTATTCTTTTATTCCCTAATTCCTGAAGCAATTTTATCTCTTTAGTAGCATTTGATTGACTACAGTATTGACCAATTGCTGCTATTAATGCAGCTATTATTACTGCAGTTCCACCAATAATAGCAACAATTATTTGTGTCCGAGGACCATCGTTGTTAGAAGTCATCTAAATTTCAACCTTAGTTGTAATAAGTAATTAAATTTTAGTTAGTTTAGCAAATAAATAAAGCCCAAGCCTAATTATAGCAATACTTTTTATTCAAAATTTACAATTATTCTAATTTTTAGAAGAAACTATTAATGCTAAACAACAATCGCCAATCATATCATTTCTTATAAAATCGCTAATCTATAATCAAATATGTCAAATCTTTTAATATCCAAATTAAAAATTAGTAAATTTTTATCGATTTTACATAAAAATTTGATAAATCGAAGCTGGATATTCTGGTTTGGTTTAAGTTTAGCTATTGTCTTAATTTATGGTTTTGAATCTCTCAAATTTTCCCTCAAAAGTGAATATTTTATTCAAGATGATGCTCGACAACATATATTTTGGATGCGTCGTTTTTTAAATGCAGAATTATTCCCTCAAGATTTCATTGCTGACTATTTTCAATCAGTAGCTCCATGGGGATATAAAACTTTTTATTCACTCATCACATCTTTAGGTATAGACCCCATTTTTTTAGGTAAATTATTACCTATATTTCTCGGATTAATTTCGACAATTTACTGTTTTGGAATAAGTTTACAAATTCTACCTATTCCTGCCGTAGGTTTTTTTAGTTCATTCATTTTAAATCAAACTTTATGGATGGAAGATGACTTAGTTTCTGCTACTCCCAGAGCATTTTTATATCCACTTTTTTTAGCATTCCTATATTACCTACTCCGAAATTCCTTCTTTCCTGTATTAGTAGTGATCGCTCTCCAAGCTATTTTTTATCCTCACACTGTTTTACTATCAGTAACTATCTTAACTATTCGACTATTTTCCTACGATAAAAAACGGTTAAAATTTACTTCAGTCCGATTAAATTATTACCTCTGGTTAGGAGCAATAATAACTGCTGCAATTATACTTCTACCATACAAGTTTTCTGCTACGGAATTCGGGTCAATTATTACTGCTGCGGAAGCTAAATTACAACCAATTTTTAATTATGATGATGGAAACTATGGCAGAGCATTCTTTTTTCACGAAAATCCTTTGATTTTTTGGCTAATAGGACCGAGGAGTGGCATATTATTTTTAGGGTTTTTACCTCCACTAGCGATCGCCTCATTATTCTTACCTTTTGTACTTGGAAAAAGTCAAAAATTTCCTCTGGCAAAACAGGTTTCTTTAAAGGTAGAAATATTAGTTCAAATTTTACTAGCATCTATGGGGTTATTTTTCCTCGCTCATGCTTTTTTGTTTCAGCTTCATTTTCCCAACAGATATATTTATCATAGTATGCGAGTAATGATACCAATAGCTACTGGTATTGCTTTAACAATATGGTTGGATAGTTATTTTAATCAAGTTATTTCTCAGCTAGAAAATGGCTTAACTTTTCCACAACAAATATATCTCGGTTGCACAATTTTATTATTAGCGATATTAAGCATTATTCCTTTTTCTCAAGATCTAACTATAGATAACCAATTCTACGTTAAAGGCAAAGAAATAGAATTATATGAATATTTACTAGCACAACCGAAAGATATATTAATTGCGTCTATATCTAAAGAATCAGATAATATTCCTACTTTTGCCCAACGTTCTACTTTAGTCGCCCAGGAATATAGTTTGCCTTACCATACAGAATATTATGCTCAGTTTAGTCAAAGAGCAAAAGATTTAATTCAGGCTCAATATACTTCTAATCTAGAAGAGGTTAATAATTTTATTCAGAAGTATGGAATAGATTTTTGGTTGCTCGATAAAACAGCTTATAACCCTAGATATGTAGCTGATAAAGAATTAATTCGTCAATATGATTTAGGAGAGACAATTATTTATCAACTAGAGCAAAATATGATTCCTGCTTTATCCGTTACTATTGAACATTGCACTGTTTTAACAAGTAAGAGAATAGTTTTATTGCCAACATCATGTATTCAAAATGAGTTGATGAAATTTACTCAAATTAAGTAAGCAGTCAGCTATCAGCTATCAGCTATCAGCTATTAGTTTATTGTCTGATTAAGGAGAATTCAAAGTTATACCAATTTGATAAATTTTTGCTACAAATAGCTAGGATATTTTTTAGGAGTCAGTCCTCAGGAGTCAGTCCTTAGGAGTCAGAATGAATGGCTTTAATACCAGTTTTTAGGTCTGAATTTATCTTTTTAGTCCAAGAGACATCTCCTATAAAATATTTTAATTGCCCCTATTATTCGTAATATTCTTTTTTCAAATTGGTATTACAGCATATTTCAAGTATATGAAGTACAGATATTAATATTAAATGAATGCAAGTGCGGGCAAGATGCCAGCGAGAGGTGTACCTCACGCTTGGTGGAATCCGCTGTATGTTTGCGCAGCATTCCACAGGAAATGCTGAATGCAAGTGCGGGCAAGATGCCAGCGAGAGGTGTACCTCACGCTTGGTGGAATCCGCTGTATGTTTGCGCAGCATTCCACAGGAAATGCTGAATGCTAATAGCTGAATGCTTACTTTATACCAAGCTTTATATCAACGAAAGTATTATACCAATTCCCATACATTCATACTATACTTTCGATGCGACTTCAGTTATTAAGTAATAATAATGATTCAGTAATGTTTGTAAGGATTATCGGCATTAATCCAAAATATCTTATGCCTTTTAACTCTACTCCCTACTCCCAAGGAGATGTCGTAAAACTTTTGAGAAATGGTGTTAGGTCAAATTTTCTCATCTACAACCCACCATCTATTTCCTCATATTCAAAACCAAATATAAGGGTAGCAATAATAATTATTAAAATCCTCAAACTTGATGATTGTAATTATCCTAAATTACAGCGCTTTTCAAATTGATGAACTATAGCAATGTGCGCTGGCATATTTACAAATTACAGGAACTGTCGAATAGATAAAAGTCTTATATTATCGGTTTTTTCTTCCCTCTGTTGCCTGTTGCCTGCGCACAGCGCTATACCTCTTCACACATCAAACCTTGTAGTTCCATGGAACTTCCCTACTGTGGTCTACCCAAATCAAAACCGCTGTAACCATTTTAATTATTGTTAAAAGGATTATTCCAACGTTCGCCATATCCACGATTAAAACTATTATTACGTCTGGAAAAAGGGTTATTAGAAGGATTTGATGGTAAGTTTTGATTTACCTGATTAGGATTAACTCCATAGTTATATTGCTGTTGCTGATTTTGCGGATATCCTTGATTACTATAATAGTTAGAAACTCTTCCGTTATTAATCCCATTTACTCCATTTTGATTATTAGCTAAACCATTAGGTACTGTTGGTAATGGCGGTAAATTTGGATTAGCAGGTTGCCGTTGAAGAGAATAGTTAGATCCTGGTGAATTGCTGGGGTTATTGTTTTGATTTGCCGTTCCCGATCTATCTGTATAATAAGGTTTTGGTTGATTAATATTTATGGGTGGTAAAGGTGAATTAAAATTATTGTTTTGTGGAGATTGATAACTGTTGGATGTTGAAATTCCAGGAAAAGGAGAAGGTCTAATATCTCTAGGTTTTATCTCAGTAGGATAAAGGTTAAAATTATTTGTTTGAGACTGAGAATTTGAAGATGCTTGGGATTGATTTTTAGAGCGCTGGTAATCATCCAAAGCATTCTGTAATGCATTTGCAGGTTTTTCCTTTTTTTCTTCCCGATCGCTTTCGTCTAATATATTGAGACTACGTAACAGAGGAGATGTTAATAATTGAGAGTTGTCTAATTTATTTTGAGGAGGAAGATTATTGGTTGTTGTTTGAGGTTGAAGGTTCGTTAAATTTTCTTGAAGTTTTTTAGAGTTTTTTGGTGGTTCCGATTCATTTTTGCTTTCTCCTTTTAACCTGTTTAGTAAAATTTTCTCAGGAATTACTGAGGAATTAAATTGAAGATTTTCATAATTTTTTAAATCCTCTACTAAAACTGAAGAACTGTCAATATCACTAATAATAGAAATTTCTTCAGGAGATAAATTGTCAATTATAATATTTCCGCTTGTTACTGAATAATCATCTTCAACAGTTAACCATTCTGGATGGACTGTTAATTCCCAAACAAATAATAGCACTAAAGAAGCTACAGCAATTGGCCCCCAAACTAAAGGTTTTGTCAGATGACGAAATCTGCCTCGGAAGTAGCGTATGGAATTGGGTAATTTTTTGGGATTAGACATAGGTTTTGTTTTTTTATTAATTGTTTTTTCTCTAACATTAATCTGCTTTCTCGTTATAACTAGAAAATTTTATTTTTTGAGACATACACTAAAATTTTTTCAGATATAGCGCTGTGCGCAGGCAACAGGCAACAGGCAACAGGCAACAGCTCATCTGGGGGAATAAATTGCCTATAATATAAGATTTTAGCTATTGGACATCTCCTGCAATTTGTAAATATACCAGCGCTCATTGCTATATTAGGAAATTTTTTAGGCCAGCATAATATTTGTAGCCAATAATAACTTTTGTTTCATTGTTTAGTAATCGAACTCAAAATCTGAAAAAGTTGCATCAGATGAGCAACAATAAACACACATACTATGATTTATAGCTCAAGAACTTTTTTTCAACTGTTAATTACTAAACTGCCTACCACCTAAATTTTCCCATTATAAATACCTTGAGCAAATACTAATATTATTTGAGGTAACGAGATAAACTGACTTCTAAATCAAAATCGCTGTAGCATGAATTTGATGCCCAGATTCATCAAAAAATTTTTATATTTCTGGGTAAGCATATTCTAGCACAACACAAATCAGCTCAAATGAACAAACAGGTTAAATTACTACAAAGTAAAGAAGAGTTAATCGAGCAAGCTTTAGAAATTTGCTTGGCTAAAATGCAAGAGGCCATTTCACAGCGAGGCCAATGTACTATAGCTTTAGCAGGTGGTAATACTCCAAAACCCCTTTATGAGTCCATAGCAACTCAAAATCTACCTTGGGATAAAATTCATGTCTTCTGGGGGGACGAACGCTATGTAGCTCCTGACCACCAAGATAGTAACCAAAAAATGGCTAGGCAAGCTTGGTTAGACCGAGTGCCCATACCACCGACAAATATTCATGCTATGCCTACAGGAGCTGGAGATCCAGAAGTTGATGCCTCCAGCCATGATGCTCATTTGCGAGAATTTTTTCAGGTCTCACCAGGAGATTTTCCTAGTTTTGATTTGATTTTACTGGGAATGGGTGGTGATGCCCATACAGCTTCCTTATTTCCCCATACAGATGCTTTGCAAATTAGCGATCGCCTCATTACGGTAGGGAATATGGGAATGGGTGGTGATGCCCATACAGCTTCCTTATTTCCCCATACAGATGCTTTGCAAATTAGCGATCGCCTCATTACGGTAGGGAATAAAGATGGCCAACCGCGATTAACTTTTACAATTCCACTAATTAATCAAGCTCGTTGTGTAATATTTCTAGTTGCTGGTGCAGATAAACAAGTTGCATTGGATCGAGTATTTGCAGAAAATGGGGATGAAATGAAATATCCTAGTCGCCTGATTCAACCAAAAGGGGAACTACATTGGTTACTAACTGGTGTTAATGTTTAAGCAGTGAAAAGTAATATCATGTCCGGTTGAACAGTGATAAATAAATAACTACGGAGGAGTCAGGAGAGAAGAAAGGAGAAGGAAGAGGAAGAACTGGAGTTGAAGGAGAAAGTTTTTTTATAACTAATTATCCGGACATGATATAAATTCATCCTATCCTAAAATTTCAATCCTTCATTGGTTAAGTGTTAGGTTGAGGCAAGGAAAGTAATAGAATACTTCATATATTTCTACTACAAACCTAACTATCTAAAGCTTAATACTTGTATAGCAGTCGAAGGAAAGGGCGCGGACAAATTAAAAGTTTAAAAGTCAGACAAAGTAAGATTTTTCACTCCTTCGGTCCTTCCAACTTCGGCTCTTACTTCTTTCTTCCCTCCTGACTCCTGAGGAGGTCCTCCTGACTCCTAAGTAATTAAAATTGATATTATACATGCTCTTCACCAACACCCAAATTAGCTATACAATACAATAGAATTAGGATTACTATAGAATCTGAAAGTTAAATATAATTATGATTCTTATGTCGGTGTTTCGATCGTCTGGCCGATAACGAGGAGTAGATCAATGATTGTCTGTCCGAATTGCAATCATCAGAATCCTGATGGAGCAACACAATGTGAAGCTTGCTACACTCCCTTACCTGTAACTACGAATTGTCCTAACTGTGGGGCAACAGTTCAAGTTGATGCTGCCTTTTGTGGTCAATGTGGCTTTGATTTGAAAGCTAGTACTGGTATGGAGGAAGGTCAAGTTTTATCTCAAACCGATCCAGCAGTAATGCCAACTATAGTATCACCAGTATCTGGTACGAATGCAGGTATGCCTTCAGAAGATATACCTGACTTACATCCACCAGATCCATTAGTGACTTTAGAACCTATAGTAGTGTCTGCTACACCAAACTTAGAAAAATCTAGCAACATTAATACTCCAGTTCCTACTGAGGAACCTCCACAAACTATTAATCCTATTAGTAACCCTGTAGTAACTTCTCCATCTCCTACTGGAAAAACACCAATTCCGGCCAAGACTCAGTTACAAAAACAGTCTGCCAAGTTAATTCATATTAGAACAGATACAGATATTGAATTACCAGTTAATTTATCTGTAATTCACATAGGTAAGCCTAACGACCGAGTACCACCAGATATTGATATTTCGGGATTTCCTGACTCTGAGGTGGTTTCTCGTAGTCATGCTGATATTAGAATAGAGGGAGATAGTTATTATATTGAAGATATAGGTAGTTCTAATGGTACTTATGTCAATAATACTTCTTTGACAAGAGGAAATCGACATAAATTGAGGCCAGGAGATCGAATATCTTTGGGCAAAGGAGATTTAGTTTCATTCCTATTTCAAATTTCTTAGCTCAGTTTTTAGATTTTAGGGTCATTAAAATCCTCAGCTCAAGGTCTTCCTCTGGTTAGGAAGACATGAAGCTAAGTAACTTAAAATTGTAATTATCAAAAATTGTTTAAGATGTTGTACTGGTCTGTCAACTTTGAAATCATGTATAGATTTTTGTCAATGTGATTTTTAGGTAATGTTTTTTGGGTAATGTGACCCCTCAAAACTATCTTGACAGACCACTACTAAAATTTCCAATAGCAAAAGTGATTAGGCTAACACTGCTACATCCACTTCAGTATATGCTAGGCTGATTTTGGACTTTGGGAAATATACATATAATTAAAATTGGGCATTATTTCAAATAATAATGTAGTTCTTTATAGTTCCATAGTTTTTCGTTATCATATTTAATTAAGGCATAATCATTATAATGGGGAAATTATTAATTTATTTATCAGTGTGTTATATAGGTTAACTATCAATCGATTCTGAAGGTTATTATAGTAAGTTTATTGATCGTGAATTTTACTGGCTCCAAAGCAAAAATTGATATATCTATTGACAAACAATTAGAAGTATCTAGTATTAAACAAAGGGAAAATTATCGTCAACTAAATGATTTAGACAAACTATATTTATCTCTCTAATGTAAACAAAAAAAAATCTTTGGGGATAAAAAAGATGAATAGTTTGATTAATAAATAATCTTATTTTTGTGATTACTGTTTCTAGATAATTTTACCTGATTTATGATTGATTTGAGTAATAAATTCAGATTAAGTTTGGTGATTGAGTTTTATTGACTAGTTCTAGACAATAAAATTCGGTAACCTTGCTTTTGTTTGATCGTAATAGGTACAAAAATACTTTAAATGTTGCATATAATTTTAATCAAAAGTATAAGTAATTCTCTTTGAATAATACTAAATTTGTTTTACTTATATTAGTTCTAGTTATAGAAGGAAAAAGTAAGAAAAGGTAAGGGAGATTTGCAACAAATGTTTATTCAAATTACATAACTCTATGTTATTAAAAATAATATGGTATGACACTATTAATATATAGCAATTATAAATTATTAATGATAATTTTATTGCTTCGGTGTTTCACATTCCCTATTTCCTGTGCCTTAAAAGTCTAAGATATCTCACAACTCAAATAAGATTACTATAGTAATTAATTTATATTTTTGACCACAAATAATCTCATTTATTTTTTACTTCTAACAGCTCAATTATCCGGGGTAAATCCCTCATAAACAAGCCTTAAATAGCGTAAAATCCTTCCCTAACTGCTAGTCTACTCCCATTTATTGAGGGGTTAAATTTATTTCTTAATTTCCTTCTTAAATTGTTCAATAAATTTATCAAAATTATGTTTTAGGAGTAAAATTTATGAATAAAATACCAGAAGTAATGAAACATAGTCAACTGTTGAAGAGGTTTGTCCTTGACAAAAAAACGGTTGAAGACCAGGGTAGAATAGAACAATTGTGCCTGAATACTCAATCTCATCAAGTCATAGGTTTTATATGTAAGTCTGGTATTTTTGGTAAACAGAAAAAAGTTTTTGCTTGGAAACAAATTGAGACTATTGGCACTGATGCTACTCTAGTTAATGGAGACTCAGCACAAGAGAGTTTAGATAAATTCAATAATACTGTAAATATAATTGGAAATGAAGTATGGACTAATACAGGAGAGAAGGTAGGGTTAATTGTAGAATACCTTCTCAACATTAAAACAGGTGCAGTAGTTAATTATTTGTTTAAATCTAATGGGTGGCGAGGTGTTTTAAATAGTATTTATTTATTACCACCAGAAGCAGTTTCCAGTGCTGGTAATAAACGGGTAATAGTAGTCAATAGTTCTATAGAAAATCCTCAATGTTATACTGAAGGAGTTACTCAAAAAATAGGTCTGGTTCAAGATTTTTTACAAGAAGATTTAGTGAAAACTAGAGAACATATTAATGTAGCAAAACGTGAAGCAAAAAAATTACTTGTAGGTTTTCAAGAAACTGCTAAAGTTGTTAAAGAGCAAGCTCAAGAAAAAGCACAAGTAGTTACAGAGCAAGCTAAACAAAAAGTAGAAGAATTTCAAAGTAAGTCTACAGAAAAAAAGTCCAGAAAAAGTAAGCAAACTTCAAATGATTTTTCTACCAAAATTCAAGAAGTTACAGCAGAAGCTAAGGAAAAAATTGATGGGGTAAAGTCACAATGGAGAAAAAACTCTAATATTTCAAAAGATGATCGAGAAAACATTATAGATGATTTACAAATACATCAATAATTTTAGTATAGTTAAATAAATTAGTATCAGTGATTACCGAAGAATTAATAATTAAATAAGGCTTTGTTGCATAAAGATAGCAAATAGGGTAAAAATATGCAGTGCGTAGCACAACAAACCTAGACCAACATAGAAATGAGTAAGTCCAAGTCCAAGTACCGACTCAGCAACTGGTCTGAATATGATGCTTCCCTAAAACAGAGAGGAAGTCTCACATTTTGGCGCTGATGATGAAGTAATAGAGCAGTGGGTAAACCAACAAAAAAATGGACGTAGGGGAGCATCAAATACCTATAGTGACACAGCCATTGAATTTATGGTGACTATACAATCATTGTTTAGTTTGGCCGGACGACAGACTGAAGGTGTTGTAGAATCTATATTTCAATTGATGAACTTAGATTTACCAGTACCAGACCATAGCACTATATCCCGTCGCTTACAAAAACTGAATGTTCAACTGCCAGTTATACCAACTCATGAAGCTATTCATCTAGTAGTGGATTCTACGGGAGTTAAAGTCTATGGTGAAGGGGAATGGAAAACCAGGATTCATGGTGTAGGTAAACGCAGGACATGGCGTAAATTACATCTAGGAGTAAATGAGGCCACAGGGGAAATTGTCAGCGGGGTAGTGACTACCAATGATGTAAGTGATGATCAAGTATTTTCTGACCTATTAGATAGAGTAAATGTGGAAATAGCCCAAGTATCAGGAGACGGAGCCTATGATAAGTATAAGTGTTACGAGAAAGCTAGGCAACGAGGAGCAAAGACAACGATTCCACCAAGGAAAAATGCGGTAATAGGTCAACATGGCAACTGTAAATGCGCACCTCATCCCAGAGATGAAAACCTCAGAAGAATAAGAATTGTAGGACGCAAGAAATGGAAACGTGAAAGTGGCTACCATCGATGCTCCCTATCAGTTTGCGCAGCATTCCGAAGGAAAACCACGATGTTTAGGCTCAAAGTGATATTTGGAGGGAAGTTGCGGCGACGAAAATTTGATGCTCAGGCAGTGGAGTTATTCATACAATGTGCCATGCTTAACCGTATGATTCAAATAGGTAAACCCAAAAGCTACAAAGTTGAAATCTAGTTTACTCCACTCAGGGGAGTTGTCGCGATCGCCACTTTCATGCAACAAAGCCATTAAATAATTAAATAATTCAGAATGATGTAATAATTTATAGTGCAGTAGTTTCTCGCCATCATGCAGAATTATGGAAAAATTCATCTGGTTGGATGATGGTCAATTTTGGTGCTAATGGTACTTATGTAAATGATGAGCCAATCATTCAGACATCAGTGGTAGACAATATGATTATTCGGCTGGGCATTTCAGGGCCAAAGTTGCAAATTCATACTAAACAATTAGCTTCTAAGTTTGCAAAACAAATGAATAAGTTATCTAGTAAAGAAATAGATATATTTAATGTTTTTGATAATAACGAATTGACAAATGAGGATTTTACACAAACACATATTAATTAATTTGTAGTGATAGAAGTTAATTACACAACTGTGCAAAAAATACTTAAAAATTACCTTCTTTGGTTAGGACAATAAATTTGAGTGAAAAGGGAGCAGAGAGTAGGGGAGTAAGGGATACCTGGAGTGGAAAAAACTGTGAGTAGGAAAGAAACCGAAATATATCCTCTCTCTTGTGTAGATTGGATATGGCGCAGGTCTCCTCGCCATCCCACCCTACGGGAAGCTCCGAAGATCCACCGTTTTTTTTAATTGGAGCTGAGTCGATCGCAGCTAAAATCATTAGATAATTTGTCCCAAGTTTAATCAATACTATTACGGTTACAAGACTGCCGGAATATGAAAATAAATAAATTCTGAGTTTATTTGTTAATTTAATTAATATAATATCAACTAATTATTTTTTTTCTACTTCTTGGCGCAATAGTATGTCGATCTACCTGATATTTTTTAGCGGCCATAGACATATTAAACTCTAAATTTTCCCATTTTTCTAACTTGATTTTTTTTCCTCTAGGTTGAAGTGGTTTAATATTTAAAACATGAATAATTTCTTGAGCTACTGCCTTTGCTAATAGGGGTGGCACTGAATTTCCAACTTGTCTAAAACCATGCCATTTTGTTACATGAAATCTAAACCAATCAGGATATGAATGTAATCTTGCTGCTTCCCTAACTGTGATACATCTGGGTGTAAATGGGTGTATTGGTCTTGGAGAAGTATATGCCCCTTTACTACTTGGTGTTCCAGCTCTGAGTGTGTTACAAATACCATCAGGATTAAGTCTATAAAAGTGGCTTACTGATTCAATTTTTCCTGGTGCTGTAGCATTAAATCTTTCTCTTGATTTTTCTGTATGTCTTGTGCGTAAACTAGAGGTTAATATTGTTTGATCGTATTCACGTTTATAAGAATAGTCATTATTAAAACGTTCAATATTACGCAATTTTATAGCATACTTGCTTGGTTTACCATAATCATTTTCTACTTTTATCCAATCTCTTTCTAATAGTTCTGGATAATTTTCTACTTCTGGCAAATCTCCGATTGCATCCTTAACAGTGATCAAGTTTTCTGATTTTTTATCGGTAGAAATATTTGTAATTGCTAGAGGATAATTTGGTAAGATTAAACCTTTTTTACATCCCATTAAAAATAATCTTTCCCTATTTTGCGGTATACCATAATTGACAGCATTTAAAATTTGGTAAGGTTGCTGAACTTGATAACCATTTTTAGATAATTTGTCAATGACTTCCTCAAGAAAAAAATTTTGCTTTCCTACTGTTAATCCTTTGACATTTTCTATGACAAAATATTTAGGTTTTAACTCTAAAACTAATCGAACAAAATGAGATATAAGTGTATTGCGTGGGTCATCTAAGGTACGTTTTCCCATCAGAGAAAAACCTTGGCAAGGAGGACCACCAAAAATTACATCAATTTCTTTATTTTTAATATCTGATAACTGTCTAATGTCATCTCCAGTAATATCAACTATGCTACGACATAATATTGGCCAAAAAGGAAAATTGAATTGATGAGTGGCACAGTGAATGGGGTCTAATTCTACAGAAACAAGTATATCAAATCCTGCTTGTTCAAAGCCCAGAGTCATACCTCCTGCACCTGCAAATAAATCTATACCTATTGGTCGTTGCATATTACACCTCTACATTTACAGAGTATTTGGTGGTTTATGAAGTACGGTAGGGAGCAGGGAGTCGGTAGTAGGTAGTAGGAAAGAAAGAATATAGTTTTTCCAATCCTGAGTATTTTGTTAAAAATTACTTTCATTATTTGGACTCTAAACTACTTTGCCACATTTACATGGAATCTGCTGTATTTATATATATCTTTAATTTTGAGAGAAGATAATACCAATTTGGAAAAAGAATATTACGAATTAATTTGGGCAATTAAAAGACTTTATAGGAGATATCCATTGGACTAAAAAGATAAATTCCGACCTAATAAATGGTATCAAAGCTATTTATTCTAACTCCTAACTCCTGACTCGGTGACTTCCCCTCCTGGGAGGGGTTAGGGGTGGGTTTACTCCTAAGAAATAACCTATTTATTTGTAGCAAATATTTATCACGCTTGGTATAACAGGTAAAAGTAAAAATGCTTTTAGACTATCAGAGTTCTCATAGAGGTGATACTTAAGAATAAACTACTATATCTTTCAAATACCTAACTTATATTCTCTGAAGTTTTCATAAGGATTGCCATTTACTCTTAAAACAGCTATAGGTTGGTTATTTTCATTTTTAACAATATAGTACCATTGGAATTCTGTGCGGTCATTGATTACTTTTAACAGTTCTGGCTTTCCTTGAAAAGCTGATGGAATCGCTTTTTCGTATTCTTTGGCCACAAATAAACATTCTAATTTTCTTTTGTCTTTTTCATGATAAATTGTCTGTGATGAATACCTCCAAATAATTGTATCATCTGTTTTATCTGACAGATATAAAGTCATCCTATTGACAAATGATAATTTCTGTACATTTTTAATTAAATTATTGAGGGTTTTTGGCACATTATTTTTAGGGGAAGCTATGATTTGACTGATTTGTTGTACAAATTTAGTTTGTAAATTTTGTATTTGTTCAGCAGCTATTCTTTTAAATACTTGAGTAAAGCAACTAATGCTTTGGTGCAATTGCTCGGGTCTACTTCCGATCCTAATATTCGTAGGGAAGCAGCAGAAAGTTTAGGGAAAATTAGCATGGGCAATGAGAAAGTAATTAATGCTTTCCTGTAATTGTTGGAGTCTACTTCTAATCATCATGCTCGTAGGGAAGCAGCAAAACTCTTAGGGAAAATTGACCCTGGCAATAAGAAGGCGATTAATGCTTTGCTACAGTTGTTGGTGTCTACTACAGAAAATTCTACTCCCAGGGAAGCAGTAGAACTCTTAGAGAAAAAGGGATAATTTTTCGGTGGTGGTGCATTTTCATTGGTTGTACATTGTCATTATTTTTGTTACAAGAACAGTGGGAGCATCTTGCTCCCATGCCAGACATCTATTGTTCTTTTAACCATTACGCGACCAAGATTACCCATTCATTTTTCTACCTTTTTCCCCTATTGTATTTCTGAATCTCCGGAGTTATGAGATCAACTCCGGTAGCATCCGTATTGTAAAGGTAAGGAAGAAGGAAGATGGAAAAAGGCTTTATTTATCTAGAACAGAAGACTTAAAAGTCTGAAAAAACTGAAATTTTCTGTAAATATTCACGCTTGGGTTTACATAAATGATACCAGCGGACATGATATGACTCGGTCTTCCTGACTTCAGCAGCTAAAAGCACATACTGCGTGCAAAGATACCAAATGGATTCTATATTATGATGGGTGGAGTAATTCATTAAGTTTTCAGGCATTGCTGAGGGGCGGGATGAATATAAGTGGGGTGGGTATCATGCCTGCGGTGAAAATATCAGGAACGGGCAAGATGCCCATTCCACAAAACTATTAAAATCATCCCGTATTTATGCAACGCCAGTTTTCAAAATAGAGTTAATCACGATAAATACTGTGTATACTTCAAAACTCTTTGTTATTCATTCAATTTCTTTAATTACGCGACAGGGGTTCCCCACTGCAACAACATTTTCAGGAATATCTTTCGTTACCACGCTTCCCGCCCCAATAACTGTATTTTTTCCAACCTTTAAACCAGGAAGAATGATACAACCCCCTCCTATCCAAACATTATCCCCTATTTCAATAGGATAAGCCATTTCTTTACCTGCAATTCTTTCTGTCACATTTATTGGATGAGTAGCAGTATAAATTTGTACATTAGGACTTAACTTTACATTACTACCAATTTTCACAATATTGCAGTCAAGAATAACACAACCAAAGTTGGCATAAAAATTATCTCCAATTTGGATATTATACCCGTAGTCACATTTAAAAGGAGATTCTATCCAACAATCTCGATCGGTTTGGAATAAATCTCTGATAATTTTGACCCTTTCTTCTTGACTGCCATCTGGAATATTATTCAATTTTTGACATAAACTTTTAGCTCTTTGTCTATCTTTTAGTAAGTCTTTATCAAAGCCATTATAATATTGCCCGTTTAGCATCTTTTGCTTTTCTGTAATTTGATTTTGGTTTGACTCCATAACAGAAATTAATACTTAGGATTGAACAAGGAAGATGGAAGATGGAAGATGGAAGATGGAAAAAGTTGATGGGGACTCCAACCCAAACTAATTGTAAACACCGCGAGTGGCGGCGGGGTATTAAACCCAAAAGATAAAAATAAAAAGGGTTTAGTAAATTTTTTATCTGAATTATCGTTATTAGGATCAGGACTTACGCAAATTGACTTTTAAACCACCATTTGTAGGGGCGAATGATATTCACCCTCGCTATATGTAGAGTCTCTGCGTAAGTCCTGAGGATGTAATTTACAGCATATTTCATATTAGTGAGGTACACCAGTCGCGGGCAAGATGCCCGCACTACAAAGACTTTACCATTTATATTTGTACCTCATCTACCTGCAATCTGCTGTAATTATATTAACTAGACTTGAAAGCAAGGTAAGGTATATAAAGAAAATTTTACAGAAAAAAAAATCATGGTCTCATCATTACCACTACATTTTCAACTCAAAGGAGAAGGTTTTCCCATTCTTTGCCTCCACGGACATCCAGGTTCAGGCCAATGTATGTCTGTCTTTACCAACTCCCTCTGCCAAAACTTTCAAACTATTGCTCCTGACTTAAGAGGTTATGGCAAAAGTTATACGAAAAAAGACTTTGAGATTACTCAACATTTAGTAGATTTAGAAATACTGCTAGACCAACTTCAAATCCCCAAATATTTTATATTAGGATGGTCGTTAGGTGGAATTATAGCAATGGAGTTAGCTCTAAAAAACCCAGAGAAAGTTGCAGGTCTGATTTTAATAGGTACCGCAGCACGACCTAGAGGTAATCATCCACCTATTACTTGGCAGGATAATCTTTATACTGGTTTAGCGGGGATCATAAATTGGTTGATGCCTGGATGGCAATGGAATATTGATACTTTTGGCAAGCGATCACTATTTAGATATCTCATTCAACAACACACTCCTGCCAGCTATAAATATTTAGCAAAAGAAGCCGTTTCTGCCTATTTACAAACTTCTAAATTTGCCACTAGAGCATTAAATCAAGCTTTAAGAAGTGACTATAACAGATTGAGCGCTCTGCCACAAATTCAATGTCCTTGCTTAGTATTAGCTGGGGCAAGCGATTGCCATATTACTCCTGAGTCCAGTCAAGAAACAGCTCTACATCTCAATCATGCACATTGGCAATGCTATCCTAACACCGCTCATCTTTTTCCTTGGGAAATTTCTCAGCAAGTGCTAACAGATATTAAAAAATGGATACAGCTTCAGCAAAAATAATCAAAAATATTATACCAAATTCAAAAAAGGTAGTTACATCTTAACTTGTAATTTATTGCTACAATTAAAAATTGTATATATCCATCAAATGTCAAAATCAAGTATCTTTTCCTCTTTTTTATCCAGTTTTTTCCCTGTTGCCTGTTACCAGTGTCGAGACTGTAGCAATATTTTATGAAATTGGTATTAGAAATTCTTGTAAAAGTCAATTAAAAGTCAAAATTAAGAAAAGTTGATAATTTCCTAATTATAATTTATTGGCATTGCTGAAAACAGATATCAAGACTTAAATTAAAGTAAATCAAGAGTAATTAATAAGCTTTACTATTTTTCTATCTAGTATCAAGCAATTAGTAGTTTATTTAGTATCTTTGACTCTTATCGACTACTAACTTCAAAGTTATACTATTACTCAGCAACACCATTTATCTTCAAATTTTATAATTTCCTGAAAAGGATTAAGTTTGGGGACTAAAAGCAGGATTTATTACTGTTTCATTACTACTATTTTCTAATTCATCATAAATAGTTAACTCCACAGGTTTAGACTGCTCAATAAACACCTGAATACCCTGAGCACTTTCGTCTTTTAAATCTTCTATATAGCCAGCTTCAGCAGCTTTTGCTTCTTCAAATGTAAAAAAAGGTCCAAAATAATAAGTGCAACAAGGGTTAGTAGTAAAAATTTTAACCCACCAAGCCAGACCAGAAAAGTTTAATAAGTTTGCCAATGTTTCTTTCATACTATGTTAATAATTTTTGTATTAGTAGTTGCTTTTGAAGTTACTGATTCTCACATCTGCCAATGTTTGCAACTTTATGAGCAAAAATTCTAAACAAACTATCAGGAAAAATTTGAATCGATAACTAAACTATACAAATTACAAAGAGTGTTCATTATAGTCAACCGGGAGTTTCAAAATCTATTTCGCTGGTCAGAGCCATGTAGCTGATAGAAGACTGTTTAACCCATGTTAAGCTATACTTCTCCTCTCTATTTTTGTTATACTACGCAACTTCTATTTTTTCAATTATATTTTTCACTACATACGCAAACTTTTTGACCAGCGTTGTCTATAGATCTCATAAAGGGCTATACCAGTTGCTACTGATACATTGAGACTAGGTGTATTTCCTGACATTGGTATAGATACTAAGGCATCACAATTTTTTTGGATCAGAAGGCTTAAACCCTCTGCTTCACTACCAATAACTAGAACAATAGCTCCTGTAAACTTTACAGTATGAATAAGATCCCCATTGTCAGCTACAGTACCATATATCCAGAATCCCTCTTTTTTCAATTCTTCCAAAGCACGACTCAGATTAATAACTCTGGCTACCGGAAAATTTTCCAAAGCTCCTGCAGCAACTTTTGTTACAGTCGAGGTTATTCCTACTGCTCGTCTTTGTGGAATAACTAAACCTTGTATTCCCAGAGCTTCTGCCGTCCGAATAATAGCTCCTAAATTATGGGGATCGTTGAGACCATCAGCTACTAACAATATAGGTTGCTCGGTTTTAGATTTAGCTTGAGAAATTAGTTCGTCAAGCTCTTTGTACTCGTAAGGGGATATTTGAGCAGCAATACCCTGATGATTTTTTCTATGGGTAATTTGATCTAGGCGTCTATCATCTACTTCATCTATGATCGTACCTCTGGCTTTAGCCTCATTGAGCAATGTATGAAACCTGGGATCGTATCTCAGTGGCGAAATAACCCAGATGCGGTTTAAGGAACGCTCACTTTTGAGGGCTGCTTGTACAGTATGTCGTCCATAGATTAGATCGTCATCTTCCCTTGTGGCCTCTAAATTATCATTGCTTGACTGCCTACTTTTGAGTTTAATTGATTTCTGTTTTTGGGGTTTGTCTTGATAGTTAAATTTTGAAGGTTTTATAGGCATAGCTCATATCAAATCTAATTTTATTCTTAATACAGGCGGCATAGGCCATAAGGCCCCAGGTAATATAAATACCTATGCAAAATTAATTTAACATTTGTAAGTAGATACCAGGGAGTAGGGAGTAATATCATGTGCCCCCTCCGGGGGAGCTACGAATTGCGGATAATTACTTATAATTTCTGATAATTACTTATAGTAAAGTTTTTGTTTGTAGTTTTGTTCTAGCCCTTGCAATACTTATATTATTGCTCAAGCAAAACTACGAGCCTAATTAGGGTTTGCGCTCAAAAGTATTTTAGTAGGGGTAGGAGACAGGAGACAACCCACCCCTCGCCCCTCCCAGGAGGGGAGAAATGGATCGGGAGCGAGGAAGTAGGAGCGGGCGTTTTGTCCCAAGATTGTTCTGCCCAACTATGCGCCTAAAATACGCTCCATGCATGAGCGTGAAGAGCTGAAACAGGCGCACTTTTTTCGTTCCCAAAAAGGCACTTGTCTTTATATGTCAATGCTTTTATATTTAATCAGCAGAGCAATAATTATAAGTGTTCTACCGAACATAATATAAAAACTACTCTAAAGGCTAATTTTAAAAGTAATGGTATTTACAAATTACTTAAGTTTTCGAGCGAAAATCACTATTTGTTGTACATTAACCGGATAGGGAACAGAAAATATATCTTAATACCAAATTTTACGCAAGAGCAGGGAGTAGGGGAGTGGGAGAGATGAGAAGACGGGAAGTGAGAAAGAAACCAAAATACATCCTCTCTCTTGGTCGATTGGATATGTCGAGGAGACCCGCTCTTGACAGAGAGAGTCGCTCCGCTTTACATGTTGCGGAGCAAAACGCCATCCCTCGAACGCTTTCTTTTAATTAGAGCTGAGGTAATAACAGCTGACATCATTAGGTAATTTGTCCTAAGTTCAATCAATACCATTACCGTTGCAGGACTACCAAAATTTGAAAAAGAGTAGGGAAAGAGTATATTTAGGTAGGATTTGGGTTTCTGTTTTTACCCCTTTTAAATTAACCTTTTTAATTCTTTCTATTCTTTAATCTAATTTTATATAGCCTAGTAATTGATTTAATCGTTGAGGATCTGTTAAATATAAGTAACCAATTAAAGCTTCTAAACTGGTAGCCTGTTGATAAACTTCTGGGTCTAATCTTTTTGGTTTCCCAAAAGCAGCGTTGCGTCCTCGCTTGAGAATATCTAACTCTAAACTAGTAAGATGAGGTTTTAAATTATGTAAATGATGAGCTTGACTTTCTGCTCTAACTTGCGCTACCACCAGTTGATGATAAGACCGCGATCTTTTAGCTGGTATTAAGTAGTAGCTCCGAACATACAATTCATAAATAGCATCCCCCAGATATGCCCAAGCTGAGGGTGTAGTTTTTTGAATTTCTGTTGGTGTTAGTGCCACAAGGTTTAATTGTTGCAAACCGATCGTTCTCCTTGTTAGACCAGCTTTTCTACTCGATAAAATATTAATTGTCCTTCTTCTAATATCCCCGTAGAAAAATTTTTGCTTAACTTAAGTTTTAATTTCTATTTAACAAGACAGGCCAAATTTTGTTTTCACAATCTTTCTAGTTTTTTCCATCTCAATCAGGCTTGACCAACTCCCGTCTCGCCCTTTGATTTTTGACGGGAGATAGCATCTATAGCTATATTAAACAGTCGGTCATTGCCTGGCCTTGTCAAGAGATCTTGACATTCTCTATAGCTTCATCTAATGAAGAGCGTAAAGACAAAAATTTCTCTAAACGAACCAATTTAACAGTTTGATTGACACGGGCATTGGAAACTATTTGCAACGTACCTTCTTCATATTGTTTGGTATGCTTTACCAGTTGTACGAGTGCTCCTAACCCAGAGCTATCAACAAAGTCTATTTTGGACAAATCCAAAATAATGTTTTTTGGCCCTTGATCGATTTTTGTCTTCAGCGTTTTGTTAAAAGTACCTTCTGAAAAGGCATCTAGTAACCCTGTTAGGCGGAATAGCTGGTAGTTATTCCTCTCTTCATGAGTGCATCTCAGGCTAACAGTCAGGGCTAATGGCTTAGGCTCAGGAATAACACCCTCCTAGCTTGATTTTGCATAAGTCGAATGTCAATTATACTTTTTTATGTAAAATTTGTCTACTCCTAAAGATAACTTATTTTGAAAGACAAATGATGCAAAAAAAAATTGTACAATTTAAGTAAGGAATACACAAAATTTGCAGGCAAAATCCTACTTTGATTTCGAGGCTTTAGCTCTGCGCTCATCTTGCATTACCTGGACAAAACGTTCAAACAAGTAATCAGCATCGTGGGGACCAGGGCTGGCTTCAGGGTGGTATTGTACTGAGAACAAAGGTAAAGATTTATGTCGTAAACCGGCAACAGTTTGGTCATTCAAGTTAAGATGTGTAATTTCTACCTCAGTAGCTAAAGAATCTGGATGAATCGCAAATCCATGATTTTGACTTGTAATCTCCACTTTTTGCTGTAAACCTGCTGGCTGATTGAGACCACGGTGGCCAAACTTTAATTTAAAAGTGTCGGCTCCTAAAGCAAGACCGAGGACTTGGTGTCCCATACAAATACCAAAAACAGGTTTAGATGATTTAAGTAACTCTTTAGTAGTCTCAATACCTTCGTTAACAGCAGCGGGGTCTCCTGGGCCGTTGGACAGGAAAATACCATCTGGGTTGTGCTTGAGAATTTCTTCTGGTGGCGTATTAGCAGGAACAACTACAACTCGACAACCATAGCTAGCTAAACGTCGTAGGATATTTTTTTTCACTCCAAAGTCAATGGCCACTACTGTATACTTTTCTCCACTGTAACCAGAAACAGAAGGATTAAACTCCCAAGCTGCATTAGTGGGTTCAGACCATTGATAAACTTCTTTAGTTGTTACTCCCTGAACTAAATTCAATCCTGCCATACTAGGGGCAGACTGAACTTTTTGTAGCAATTCAGTTGGGTCTAGAATTTCTGTAGAAATTGCCCCATTCATTGCTCCTAAAGTCCGAATTTTTTTGGTCAAAGCACGGGTATCAATACCATAAATTCCAGGAATTTTATGTTCTTGAAGATACTCTAACAAAGATTGAGTTGAGCGCCAGTTACTAGGACGTGGACAAATATTACGAGCGATCGCACCTTTGATTTGTGGTTGATTGGACTCTTCATCTTCAGGATTAACTCCTGTATTTCCCAATTCTGGGTAGGTAAAAGTAACAATTTGCCCACGATAACTTGGGTCTGTGAGAACTTCCTGATAACCAGTCATTCCTGTGTTAAATACCACTTCTCCAATGGTAGTTCCTGGAGCGCCAAAAGATAAGCCACGGTAAGAAGTTCCATCTGCTAGTACCAGAAGAGCAGGTTGAGGTGAGATTGACATTTTAATTCCTCTCAATTAATTAGTATTTAATTTAACTAGCTATCAGCTTTTAACAGCTTGGGTTAAAATCCCATTCTAAACATTAAAAAAATGATCCTAATGATTCTGCTGACTGCTTCTTTAAATATTAGGTCAGAATATTTACTTAGGTCATTGAGAATATATTAGGTTTACGAAAAATGTAGTAGTCACAAGTACAGATTACATTCATCAATTAAATAAGATAAAATTAGCTTAAAGTTTAAAACTTAACAATAAACAAATAATTGAAATTCTTAAAAAGTAATTAATTATGATGGAAAATTCTTCACTCTACAATTCTACTGATAGAAATCTAATTAAGCACAAACAACAGGTGAAAACGATCTTTTGGCAAATACCATCAATATTAGTGACTACATTAATTTGTACTGCAGCGATCGCTCAAGAATATCCAGGATGTTTTATGCTTGATGAAGCAGGAAATAGGAAGGACTTAACAATATCAGTTTGTCGTCTGTTTCCAGAAGAATTACCAGAGGAGGTATCAACTTCAACTACAACAGCAGGGTTATATGAAATACCAATTGTTAAACGTACAGATGGTGCAGAAGGTATTCCTATTGTTGAAGTTATTTTTAATGGGGATCAGAAATACGAAATGCTTTTAGATACTGGAGCTAGTAAAACCATTATTACTCAGGAAATGGCAGACTCTTTGAAAGTAGTACCTTATGGTCGGGGAACTGTAAAAGTTGCTGATGGTAGAGAAGTAGAAGTACAAGCAGGAATAGTTGGTTCTATTTCTGCGGGAGGTTTAGAGTTCAAACAATTTACTGTTGTTATCGCACCTCCTGAAGCAGAGATACCACTGCTGGGACAAGACTTTTTTGGTAGTTATGATATGACAGTTAAAGAAAAATTAGTAGAGTTACGGGTACGTTCTAGTAGTTAGAAGCATCATATTTATAAAAAATTTTATGTGAAGCTCATAGAATAAGGAGTCAGGATTTAGGAGAAAATCATGGTCGTCAATTAAGAGTCAATAACTAGGAGTAAATAATTAAGTATATCTGGGCGTTGGTGATGGGGGCTATGATTTTTTTTAAGTGTAGAAACCTGGTTTGTGGCTGGTAAATATTAGTATGGTAAGTATTTAAAATCAACCCGGTTTCTACGCTTTTCGGATGGAGAAGTTTTTGCAGATTTATAAGAATTTAACTAACTGCTCTAATTTCAACCAAGCTGCTCCACTCTCGAGAATATCTTTAGCTTTAGCAATACCTTCTGCATGAGCTTCTAGTGGTACAACACCTGCTACCTGTAGTGCCAGAGAACTATTCAAAGCGACTACATCTGTCTGTGCAGAAGTCCCCTTACCTTGGAGAACATTCTGTAAAATTTCAGCATTTTTTTCTACCTCCCCACCCTGTAAGGCACTTATGGGAGCCAAATTTAATCCTAAATCTTGGGGGTTAACGGTTGTCATTCGTACCTCTCCATTAGATAAAATAGCTAAGTCGGTAATATCGCCCAAACCAGCTTCATCTAGTTTTTCTCTACCGTGGAGAACGATCGCCGATTTTAACTCCAATATTCCTAAAGCTTGAGCTATAGTTTCTACTAAGTTAGAATTAAATACTCCGATGACTTGACCTTGAGGACGCAAAGGGTTAACTAAAGGACCTAAAAGATTAAATACAGTTCGTACTTTTAAAGTACGACGTAGAGGAACTACAGATTTCATTGCGGGATGCCAACCTGGTGCAAACAAGAAAGTTACTCCCACCTCAGATACTGCGGATATTACTTTTTCCGTGGGAGCGCTCAAACGTATTCCCAATGCTTCCAATACATCAGCAGAACCAACTTTACCAGAAGCAGAACGGTTTCCATGTTTAGCTACTGGCACTCCGGCCGCAGCTACGACAAAGGCAACCGCAGTAGAAATATTGAATGTTGAAGCTCCGTCTCCACCAGTACCGCAAGTATCAATAACTGGATATTTGGAGTTGGTGATGGGAGTAGAGCGATCGCCATCTTCTTTTGTTAAGGATAAAGACTGTAATACTTTTGCCATACCTGCTAATTCTTCTGCAGATACACCTTTAGCTTGCAGGGCAGCTAAAATTGCTCCTGATAGAACAGGTGGAATTTCTTCTTGCAGCCATCCTTGCATTAAATTCGATGCTTGAGATGAAGATAAAGATTGGCCATCAAGTAACTGCTGTAATAAACTCGGCCATTCATTAGTAGAAGAGTTAATCATTGATATACCTTGTTGGTTTTGAGCAATAGAACCAGTCATATCTAAAAGTAAATATACATTTTTCCACTATCTAATTATCTTATGTTTATCTTGTATATGTATCTTTGAAAAGAATATTTTCCACAATCAAGCATAAGTCTACAAAAAAAAGTCAAAAGTCAAATACATTTATTTCCAACTTTCTCTACAGTAATTTTATTTTTAAGATAATGGTCGCATATTTAAGCCAAAAAGTTATAAATATGTCAAGATATATAATAACTAAAAGGGTACATTAATTCAATAATAAACTTCTTCAGTAGGTAAAAATAGTTACATACAATTATCAATCTGGAACGGGAAATTTGAATGATTAATCTTCAGAAAAGCCAAGAGACATTACAGCAAATGGAAGATAAATATCACAGTATATTTGAGAATAAAGTTGTAGGAATTTACCAAACAACACTTGAAGGAACCTACATTAGTGCTAATGCTACACTAGCTCGCATCTATGGTTATGACTCTTCTACAGAAATGATTGCTGCATTGGCAGATATTAAAAATCAACTTTATGTAGATTCTCAGCGACGTGACGAATTTGTTGATATTTTACGAGAAAAAGGAGAAGTTTCCGAATTTGAATCCCAGATTTATCGCAGAGATGGTACAATAATTTGGATTGCTGAAAATGCCTGGGTAGTTCGTGATCGCCAGAAAAATTTTTTATATTATGAAGGATTTGTTGAAGATATTACCAGACGTAAACAGACAGAAGTTGCTTTGCAAGAAAACGAAGAAAGACAAAGATTATTAATAGAAAGTGTTCAAGATTATGCCTTATTTATGTTGGATGCTGACGGATATATAGTTAGCTGGAATTCTGGAGCAGAGCGTATTTATAAATATCAATCCGAGCAAGTTATTGGTAGACATTTATCGACTTTTTATACTCAAAAAGATATTAAAAATCACCTACCAGAGAAAGAATTAAAAATTGCTCAAGAAAAAGGTAAATTTGTGAGAGAAAATATCTGTTTGAGGCAAGATAAAACGCAATTATGGACTAGTGTAATTACCACAGCTTTGTATGATAATAACGAACAATTACGGGGTTTTTCTCAAGTAACAAGAGATATTACTGAAAGTAAACAAGCTAGAGCTATCCAAACAGGATTAATTGCTACTATACAAGCTTCAGAAAAAAAGTTTCGCGATTTATATGAATCTACTCAAGATGCGGTTTTATTCATAAATGAACTAGGCTTTATTGATTGTAACTCTGCTGCCTTAAAATTATTTTGCTGTAGTAATAAATCAGATTTGTGTGGAAAACTTCCTTGGCAATTCAGCCCTCTAAAACAGCCTGGAAAAGAAAATTCAAGTACGAAATTTCAACGTTATTTAGAAATAGCATTACACAGAGGCATAAGTCGTTTTAATTGGCGATATAAACGTTTAGATGGTTCTGAATTTCCGGCAGAAGTTTTCTTAACTTCTATGAAGTTTGATGGTAGAGATGGTTGGCAAGCAGTAGTTTTAGATATTAGCAATCGGGTGTTAAAAGAAAAAACACTAAAGCAGGCAAATGAGGAGTTAGAAAAGCGGGTAGAAAAACGAACAATTGAACTACAGGAAGTAGTTGAGCGATTACAGAAAGAGATATCTGAACGTCAACAAGTAGAAGCAAAGTTACGATTATCGGAGGAAAAGTTCTCAAAAGCATTTCGTTGTAGTCCCAACCCGATCAGTATTACTACTTTTGAGAATGGGCGGTTTATCGAAGTAAATGATGGTTTTTTGAAGATAATGGGTTATTGCCGTGAAGAAATAATCGGTTTGACTGCACAAGAGTTGAAAATATGGGTATATCCAGAAGCAAGAACTGAATTTATACAGAACTTACAACAGCAAGGAGTTGTGAAAAATCAGGAATACGAGTTCAGAGTTAAATCTGGTGCAATTAGAGTATGGTTGTTGTCTGCAGAGATTATTGATATTGGTAATGAACTTTGTTTGTTAACAGTTATTACAGATATTACTGAACGCAAACATGCAGAAAAAGCTTTATATGAAAGTCAAAGAAAATTAGCTACTTTAGTGAGTAATTTGCCAGGCATGGCCTATCGTTTTTGCAACGATCTACATCGAAGTGTGGAATTTGTAAGTGAAGGTTGCTATTCATTAACTGGTTACCGAGTCAAAGATTTTTTTGGTTCACAGAAAATATTTTTATCACAATTAATTCATCGAGAAGATCGACAACGTTTATGGAATGCTATACGGTTTGCTGTACAGGAAAATAAGCATTATCAAGTAGTTTATCGAATTACTACTAAAACTGGAAAAATTAAATGGGTTTGGGAACAGGGAATAGGAGTATTTTCGGAGTCAGGAAAATTAATAGCTTTAGAAGGTTTTATTACAGATATTACTGAGAGTAAAAATGCAGAAGCAGCACTAAAGCAATCTCGAAATGAGTTAAGAAAACAAAAGCGAAAATTAGAAAATACTTTGCAAGAACTGAATGAAGCGGAGACGACTTTAACTAATAGTGAAAAGATGTCTAGCTTGGGTGAATTAATAGCAGGAATTGCTCACGAAATTAAGAATCCTATAACTTCTGTTTATGGAAATATAGTCCATTTGAATCATTATGTTCAAGACATGATGAATTTACTAAATCTTTATGAAGAATATTGTTCCGATCCACCAGATTACATTAAACAAGAATTTGAGGAGATAGATCTAGATTTTATGAGGCATGATTTGCCCAAGGTAATATCAGCAATGCAAATAGGGACAGAAAGAATTAGTGATATTGTGAGTTCTCTGCGTAATTTCTCTCGTAAAGATGACGTGAAAAAAACTCTGATGAGTTTTCATGATGGTATTAATGGTACTTTAGTAATTCTCCAAAATCGTTTTAAAGGGCGTGGAAAAAAACCTGAAATTAAAGTTCATAAGGAGTATGGAGAATTGCCTTTAGTAGAATGTTATGTTGGTATGATAAATCAGGTATTTATGAATTTAATTGGTAATGCTATTGATGCTTTAGAAGAGGCTTTTGAAAATGATAATTGCCAAGATAAAACTCCTACTATTAAAATTAAAACAGAAGCTATATCAGACAAAGTTATAGTGAAGATTATAGATAATGGTTTAGGTATGGATGAGGAAGTTAAGAAGCATTTATTTGAGCGATTTTTTACTACTAAACCGGCAGGGAAAGGTACTGGTTTAGGTTTGTCTATTAGTTATCAAATTATTGTGGAAAAACACAAGGGAAAGTTGAGTTGTATTTCTACCCCTGATGAGGGAGCAGAGTTTGTCATGGAAATTCCGATTACACAGCCAGTATAATGTTTTGGTCAAAAGTGAAGTAATTTTTGATGATATTATACAATTTTGAAAAAAAATTCTATAGTTATGCAAGATTTCAATGATTAAGTAATTATTAGGATTCAATAATGTTTTGAGCGATTATTAGCCAGTGATTGTATATTATTCAGCGTTGGTAATTGATGGGATGATTTATATTTTGGGGTAGCGCTCTGTAACCCACCTCAGTTAATCATTGGGGGATTGCCCCTACAAATTTCATCCTGTAATTTACCAACGCCGAAATACGGCGTTGGTAAATGAAGGTATGATGAGGAAAGAATGCGTGCGCTAAACAGTTAGAAGTTTTTGAGTGAATGGTACAGGAATATCTCTGAATTTAAGAAGCGTGAATTAATAATTTCACTCTCATCTCCCAGCATAATTTCAGACTTAGAGTAATATCATGTCCGGTTGAACAGTTAAATAAACGACGAAGGAGTCAGGAGTCAGGATTCAGGATTCAGGAGGGAAGAAAGAAGAAGTAAAGAGAAACTTTTTTTTATAACTAATTATCCGGACATGATATAACCTACAAACCCATACCATTAACGTACATAGTTAGATATTCATGTTTTAGCTCATCTTTTGGAGCTTCTTTGTGTTTGATAACAGTCTAAAAACTGTCTTCGACAATCAACACAGATGTAATTCTGTTTTCCTTTGTTTTTTCCATTTTTGTTAACGTGAGTTGATTGGCATTCAGGACATTGCATTCAAGTTCACCTATAAGGTTTTGGAAAACATTATACCCTAATTTACCAACGCCATTAATTATAATACTGTAGGTTGGGTTAAGCGATATAGCTGCCGCTAGGCTCCGCCAACGCGCAACCCAACAAAAATATATTGATGTGGGATTTTATTCCTGAGATTGATGCTGGGTTTATTCTACACATAAACTGCGCTAACATTCCTCATATTGATGTGAGATTGAATTCCTAAGATTGATGTTGCGTTTCCCAAGTTCAACCCAACCTACAAAGCTACTAAAATTCATCGAATTCTTCGCACAAATCTTGTAACTGCTGATGCTGTAATCTTCTCGAAGAACGGCGATACTTTTTACTAACTAACTTCGGTTCCAACTTTTGTTCGCCACCTGACTTTATTTTTGCCTTCCAGTTTGACTCAACATCAGGTTTTTGTTGCAAAGCTTCTTGATGCGCGATCGCCTCCTCCAAAAACATCAAATAATATTCATACCTATCCCAATCACCCCTGACTACACAGTTAGGTTCATCCCGATGCAAACAGTCACTAAATTGACAACTTCCTGCTGTTAAATACTGTCGCACTTCTGGAAACAAATACCCTAACTCCAAAGGTTCGCACTCTAACTGTGGTTGATTAAAACCAGGCGTATCTGCCAATAAACCCCCAGTCGGTAGCTCAAATAATTCAACGTGACGAGTAGTATGTCGTCCCCGTGACAACTTTCCTGATACTGCAGCTACTCTTAAATTAACATGAGGAATCAAATAGTTAATTAAACTTGACTTCCCAACTCCAGAAGGACCAGAAATTACGGTAATTTTATTTTTCAGTTTTTCCCACAGAGAAACCGAATTATCTTTTGCTATCCCCAAACCTGCATATGTTTCCACACTAATAAAGAATGGATTGTAACCCCACTGAGAAATTTTATTGCGCCATTTCTTTATTTGCTCTGGTGTGACAAGATCGCACTTATTCAAACATAAACATACCTCTAAACCTGTTGACTCTGCCTTTACTAAAAATCTTGTTAAAGCAATAGGGTCTAAATCTGGTTCTGCCATAGCAAACACTAACATTACCTGGTTTGCATTAGCTACAGGAGGACGGTCTAGTTCTGTTGTTCTTGGCAAAACCTCAGCAACAGCTCCTCGTCCACCTGCCCAGTCAGGATCTTCTATCACCACGCGATCGCCGACCATTACTTTCTGGCCTATTTTCTTCAATCGCGATCTGCGGGTACACAGGAGTTGGGTAAAATTTTCTGTTGTTTTTTTTACCAAATCATTTTTTGTATCGAGCTTAACTTGGTAAAAATTTGCTTGGACTGCTACAACTGTCCCTACCAAATCCTTATTTGCTTCTAAGATATCACCCTCTTCTGAACAACTCATGCAACCGTTTCCGGACGACGTACCTTCAGGATAAAATATTCAGAGCGATCGCTTATTTCTTCTATTTGATAACCTTCTATCATCAAACTATCAGGTACTTGCTCTATTGGTTCTCCTTGGTCTAGCCAAACTTCCAAAATTTCTCCAGGCATCATTTTTTCTAGGTGTAGTTTTGTCTTGACAAAATTAATTGGACAGGGAGTACCTCGCAAATCTATTTGGGCATCTGGTATTTTTTGCTGCTGAACTTGAGGTTGAGAATCCATAATTTAATATTGTCTCTCCAATCTTTTAATTTTTAATAGTATAGTTGCAATCAATTATTATCAGGAAAGACAGAGGGCAAGAGGCAGAAGGGAATTCTAACCGAATAATTAAGGTAAAAATCCTCTCCTTTAAAGGAGAAATGAGAAAAAATTTTCCTTTGAGTCAATCCTCTTCTTTTCAAGGAGAGGTAATTGTTAATTATTAATTATTAATTATTAATTATTAATTGTTGAATCCTGTCCTCTGGCAGTGACCGAAGGGAACAAGGGTATAAAACCCCACGGTCTACACGGTGTCTACAATTGGTTGAGGTATAAAACCCTAACCAATTGTTCCTTCTGCCCTCTGCTATCTGCCTTCTGCCTTTGTTTATTCCCTTTCTTGATCATTTTTGGTGAAATAAGTTTCCTAAAAACCCTTCTATGCCACCTTTTCCTATACGATCGCCCTTAATGCTTGCCAGTTTTTCCAGCAACTCACGTTCTTCTGTAGTAATTTTTGTGGGAATATCTATTACTATTGTAATGAGATGGTCACCACGGCTTACCGGATTACCCAATTTCGGTACTCCTTTATCTTCTAAAGTTAGAACAGTATTTGGTTGAGTACCTGCTGGAATTATTAATTCTGCTTTGCCATCAACTGTATTTATCTCCAGACTACAGCCCAAAATTGCTTGTAAATAACTAATTTTTATTTCAGATAGAATATTAATTCCATCTCTTCTAAACTCTGAGTCTTTTTTGACCCCCAAGAAAACATACAAGTCTCCAGGTGGTCCACCCATCTTACCTGCATCTCCTTCTTTAGATACTCGTAACTGAGTACCATTGTCTACCCCTCCTGGGATAGTAATCTTTATTTTTTTTGTAACCTCATTTTGCCCACGTCCACCACAGGTTGGGCACTTTTCTTCTATTATTTGCCCAGTACCATTACAGGAAGGACAAACCGAAACTTGAGTAAAACTACCGAAAGGAGTCCTTGTTGCCCGGCGTACTTGACCACTTCCCCCACAAGTAGAACAAGTTTTGGGTTTTGTACCTGGTTTGGCACCCGAACCGTTGCAAGTTTCACAGACCTCTAAATGTTTGATGGTTAGTTCTTTATCCCCACCAAATACAGCTTCGTGGAAATCCAGATTCAGGTCTATGCGTAGGTCATCACCTCTAACTGGACCTGTACGCCTACGCCCTTGTGTCCCCATTCCTCCAGAAAATCCACTGAAAAAGCTTTCAAATATATCAGCGAAACTGTCTGAAAAATCTGTGGAGAAACCTTGCGCTCCTGCTCCTGATACTCCTGCTTCCCCAAAGCGGTCGTAACGAGCTTTTATTTCTGGGTCTGAGAGAACTTCGTAAGCACGATTTATTTCTTTAAAGCGTTCTTCTGCTCCTGGCTCTTTGTTCACGTCTGGGTGGTACTTACGAGCCAAGCGACGGTAAGCACGCTTTAGTTCCTCTTTGTCTGCTGTACGAGAAACACCTAGAATTTCATAATAATCGCTGGCCATAGAGCTGATTGCCTAGAATTAGTGTTAATATGTGTATTGTTTAACTCAGTACTTACGCAAAGGCACTACATAAGGGGTATTGCTCAGTTACACTCGTGCTAACACACCCTACCAATAGCGTTCATGGGTAAGTCCTATAACTTTTATCTTTGAAGTACCCAACACCAAAGCTGTCGCTAGATAGTGTCAGATATGCTGCTTCAACCGCCAATGCCTCCATGGTCTGAAAACTTTCTTGGTCTTACACAGGGTCCACAGGCTAAATTTTTATTTATTTATATGCTTGGTTTTCACCTTGACAGCTATAGTTCGCTGCAAGTACTAATTTATTATATCTAAAATTTCACTCGCATCCCCATACAACTCCAAGTAAATTACCAATTTAACGGCCATTCTATTACAATAGCGCGGGACTTTTTGCGACCAAAGGTTAAAAATATCGGGCGATCATATTATCCGGTCTTAAATTTACCAATATATTTATGCACATTCTACCACTCTAACATAGACTTTTTTGTTAATAAAAATCTTACTCCACCTAGTTACTACATTATATTTTCAGTGACTGGTTTAATACCTCACTGCCAAACTATGCTTTACCCATCCACATCTTTCTTAACATTTCTCAAATATCAGGGATAAGTGGGTATTAAGTTTATATCATAGATGGTGCTAAAAGTCAAGCTCTCTACTCTCCTCAAATATCGAGACCATTAAAACTTTCTATATTGTAAAGAATTATATCGGTAATGGTAAGCCACCAACGAGGGTGGTTACAATAGTGGATTGATAGCGGTAGGGCATACCGTAATTAAAATGCTTGGGGAGACGTACTTATGGGGATCAATCAGAGTAATTTGGTTAATCTAGTTAAGTGTCTTTGAGCCAAGAATCGCCCCTTATAATCTTCGATTTAACGGGCGAGTGTCAAAGGAATGGATTTTTTCCAAATTCACTTTCAGGTTCTTCAGTTGATTCTTCAGCCTTAACTGAAGTTGCCTCATTTTTAGTTGGGTTACTATCAATTGGTGTATTAGTTTCTTGCTCTAAAGTTTCTTCTTCTGAAGTTTCTGAATCTAGAGGAAGCTGAGTAATCTTCTCTTTTTCTAGTGAATCTATCTTTTCACCGCCACTTCGGTCGTATAAAGTTTCACCTAAAGCAAAAAGCTTTTGCCTGAATTCTTCAATGTGCTGATTTAACTGGTCATAATTATTTTCAGTTCTTGAGTTAATGAGAACTTGCTTGAAATGTTCATAGCTTTCTTCAAGTTCTGTTGCTAACTGTTCATCAATAAAATCACCATGTTCTTTGATAGTTGCTTCGTAATTGTATAGAAGAGTATCTGCCTGATTTCTCAATTCTGCTAATTTTTGTTGTTGAATATCTTGTTGCGCATAAATTTCTGCTTCTTGTTGCATTCGTTTAATTTCTGCTTCATTCAAACCACCTGTATTACTAATTTCAATACTTTGTTCTCTACCCGTTCCTATATCTAAGGCCTTAACTTTCAGAATTCCATTAGCATCAATATCAAAGTTAACTTCTATTTGAGGTATACCTCTAGGAGCTGGAGGAATTCCTTTGAGTAAAAACTTACCTAAACTTTTATTATCTTTAACCATTGCCCGATCCCCTTGAAGGACATGAATTTCTACAGAAGTTTGTCCATCCACGGCAGTAGAATACATCTGAGAGCGACTGGTAGGAATTGTAGTATTCCTTTCTATTACCTTGGTATATATTCCCCCTAAAGTTTCTAACCCCAGGGATAAAGGAATCACATCTAATAGCAAAAGGTCTTTAACTTCACCACCTAAAATACCAGCTTGAATTGCTGCTCCCGATGCCACAGCTTCATCGGGATTAACGGAAGTATCAGGAGTTTGAATGTTAAAATAATTACTTATTGCTGCCTGAACTGCTGGTATTCTAGTAGACCCTCCCACCAGAATAATTTTGTCTATCTTTTCTGGTGTTATACCAGCATCTTTCAGAGCTTGTTCTACTGGTTTAATCGTACTTTTAGTAAGATTTTGTATTAATTTTTCAAATTGAGCACGAGTTAATTGGGTCTCCAAGTGTTTTGGCCCTGTTTCGTCAGCAGTGATAAATGGTAAATTTATATTGGTAATCTGGGCAGAAGATAGTTCTATTTTTGCCTTTTCTGCTGCCTCTCGGAGTCTTTGTAGCGCCATTCTATCTGCCGATAAGTCTGTGCCTTCCCGGTCTATAAACTCTTCTACCAACCAACGGACTAAATAATTATCAAAATCATCTCCTCCTAGATGGTTGTTACCGGAAGTTGCCTTAACTTCAAATACGCCATCTCCTAACTGTAAAATCGAAACATCAAAAGTCCCACCACCAAGGTCAAATACCAAAATGGTCTGGTCTTGGTCTTGCTTATCTAAGCCATAAGATAAAGAAGCAGCAGTTGGTTCATTGATAATTCGCAGCACTTCCAGACCAGCAATTGTTCCTGCATCTTTAGTTGCTTGTCTTTGTGCATCTGTAAAGTAAGCGGGTACTGTGATTACTGCTTGAGTAACAGATTCTCCTAAATATTTTTCAGCATCCTGCTTCATTTTTTGCAGAATCATTGCTGAAATTTCTTGAGCTGTATAATTCTTGCCTCGTATCTGGATATTTACAGTATCATCTTTACCCTTAATACAGGTATATGGAACTCGGGAGCGCTCTTCTTCTGTATCGTCCCATCTTCTGCCAATAAACCTTTTGATACTGTAAACTGTATTTACTGCATTGTTTACTGATTGTCTCTTTGCTAGTTGGCCAATTAAGCGTTCGTTCCCTTTCGCAAATCCCACAATACTTGGTGTTGTACGCCCACCTTCTGAGTTGGAAATTACAATTGGTTTGCCCCCTTCTAAGACGGCCACACAACTATTAGTTGTCCCTAAATCAATGCCAATGACTTTTCCCATAGTGCTTCGGCGTTCTTAAATAGTCAAAAATATTTTGAGTTTTTTTAGTAAAGTTGTATTCAGAACAAATCAAGTAATCTCGGTAAGATTTTAGATTGAAATTTTTACACTTGTATTTTCTTTTAGCTAATTTTGAATAGTGTGAATACAACTTACTAAGTGTGGTGATTAAACAAAAATATGGAAGTGTTTTAACATATCCAGGGGTTGAAACACCCTGGATTTTGTGGTTTGGCTACCGCATAGAGGGATAAACCCGCTTATGGTTGAAACCTGTCAACAGACTCCTAGACTCCTCGGCATAGATCAAAATCTAGCTGTGAGGTTACTTTTTTTTTTAGCTTTGAGAGTGGTTTTACTCAAAATGCTGGAGCAATAAATCGCTGCTTTAGCTGCCTTCTTACTTTTCGGTGTCAAATGCGGAGCTAACAGCTTTCCTAGGAAATATCATTCCCGTCTCCTATCTACCGGAGTTTAACTCCAAACAGCTAAAGGTCATGGCGACAAACCTTATTCTTAATCGCATTCAACAATTATACCAGACGTTGAAACCGGGATTTCTCCAGCGTGTAGTTATTCTACCAGGGGATAAATCTTCTGGGAACTTTCGGACTGCCATTTTTTACCTTTAACCTTCTGGATCAGTTTGAGTTTCTTCTGTAGATTCTACAGGTTCTGGAGCTGTGGCTACTTTTACCATGGCGTGTCGGAGGACACGATCTCCGAGAGTATATCCCCGCACTAACTCTTCTGTCACAGTTCCTTCTGGATATTCTGTTGTTGCTTCTCGCATTACTGCCTCATGTAGATTTGGGTCAAACTCTTGACCTTCTGGACGCATAGGAGAAACTCCCAGTCGTTTCAGAGTTTCTACCATTTGCTTATAGACAGTTTGATAGCTCTTGTGGATATTCATTTCTCCATCATTAGCTGGTTTAATCTGAGAACGAGCACGGTCAAAATTGTCAATTACTGGTAATAATTCGATGATTGTGGAGCACTTGACTTGTACATCCAGTTCTTCTTTTTCTTTTTGTGTACGTTTACGGAAGTTCTCAAAGTCTGCGGCTAGTCTTTTGTATTGAATATCTTTCTCTTCTAGCTGAACTTTGGTAGTTTCTACCTGAGTTTGCAGAGATTCATTTGCCTCTTTTAAAAGGACTATATTCTGTGACATTTGCTCGAAGTTTTGTTGGTCTGTATTTACAGAACCATTATCTTCAGATACTTCCTCAATATTTTCAAGTTTTTGAGATGAGTCTAATTCTGCGTTTGCCTCAACCACTTCCATATTTTCATGTATTTCTTGATTTGTTGTTTCTGCTGATGGTATCTCTCCTACCATTTAATTTTCTCCTGGATACTGACGGTTGTTACTGCTTTTAATTTTGCTTTTTTCCTCTGATTTATTCAGAATAAAAAGCACTATGGAAACACTGATTTTTAACTGGGCTATATAATTATTACCACCTTTAAACTTATTAGTTATCAGGTTTTTAGCGCCAAGCTTATAAGCTTAATATTAGCAAGTATAGTGGTTTATAGAAATTATAGGGTACTTAATTTTTTAGCAAAATACCTAACCAATTTCTTTACTAAAAAATTGCTAATATTACTAATTAAGTCTATGTCACAAATAAAATTATGGTTATCACTCTTAAAAAAACTTACTTATACTAAAGACAAAGACTCTTTTACAGATTTTAAACTAGAAAAGGTTAAGGTTGTTGAACTGGTCAACCATTAACATTAGTCTATTATATAATAGTTAGGATATTCTTTAAAATTAACATAGATTGCAATACTATCTCAGTCACTCTGAAGTAGTTCCTGAGACCTCAACAATAAATAATAGGCTTTCCTAGTTCTATGGCCTGATGTTTTTCGTAAACATTGTGTCCCTGGAGATTTCTTGACTCTAGTTTTAGATTATACCGAATTATTTTATATTAACCAAAACATTTTTCTGGTCGATATTTTTACTGGCTATAGCTGATTGTAGCTGCTATATCAAACAAAAGAGAAAGTATTTCTATGCTATGTGAATTAAATTGCTAGGGTTTTTACAGTAACATGGTAATTACTGGCCTTAATTCTAATTTAGGAGTTTTGTATAATTGTAGACTATCCCTAGATTAACTTAACTAAAGCTATTCAAATACTCACCAGAAATAATATTAAACCAGGAAACAGGAAATACTTAATCAGTAAACTAAGTTAACGACTTGTTAAGCTGGTGTAAATTTCATCAAAAACTTAGGGAATACTTAGATTCAGGAGAATTTAATTTATCAGCCATGGCCCAAACCTCTTCACGGAATTCACGCACCGCTATAGTTGCCCTTAGCAATCTTTCTCCTTTTGGGAATAAACTGGTTCAAGCAGGCTATGTCAACATTGAACAATTCCAAAAATGTCAAGTTGAAAGCCGTAAAACCGGTAAATCTTTGACAGATCTGCTCCAAGCTCTAACAGGACAAGCTTTACCTCCAGAATTACTGAGGCATTACAAAAAGCAGCAGCTATTTGAACTAATGATTTTCTATGGTGTAGCTGCCTTTGACCCAGAAATAACTCAAATTCCACCACAACAAGTATGTTATCTCATTGACACAGTAATTCCGATAGAAACTTGTCGTCGTAACCGAATTATACCACTATTTAGCCACGAAACTCATTTGGCAAATCAGTTAGTCCGAGCTGGCAAAATAGATAAAAACCAAATGTTAAAAGTTTTGACTCAAAGAATTGGTTCACAAGGTACATTCGTTGAGGAATTAGAGAAGTTTGCTGGAGATTCACTGCCGTCAAATTTGCTGAATGAACATGAAAAACAGCAACCCTTTGTGATGGTAGCAATGGCCGACCCTGATAACCTCCAAGCTTTAGATGAACTGAAAAATAAAATTCTCAGACATCGTGGATTAACTTTACAGCGTCTGGTCATTACTCCAGAAGATTATCAACACCTAATTAACTACTACTTAGACGAGCAAACGAAAAAGGACGCTGTTGCTGCGAAAAAGGCAGAAGAAAAAGAGTTAGAGCTGGAGTCAGGATTTTTTGAGACTCAGCAATTAGAAGAAGCTGAAGATGAGAATGCGGTAGAGGACATAGCACAAAGCATCTCTGAAGCTGAAGATGCTCCTGTGATTAAGGCTGTTAATGTAATTTTAGTGAAAGCTCTGACTGAGGGAGTATCAGATATTCATGTGGAACCCCAAGAGGAATTTATCAGAATTCGGATGCGTAAAGATGGGGTATTGCAAGAATATTTTCGGTTTCCGAAAAAAGTTATCCCAGCTATTACTTCCCGCTTCAAAATTATTGCTAACTTAGACATTGCTGAACGACGGCAAGCTCAAGATGGTCGTATTCGTAAAGTATTTAAGGGACGTACTATTGACTTTAGGGTAAATAGTTTACCTAGTCGCTATGGTGAAAAGATTGTTTTACGGATTTTGGACAGCTCTAGTACCCAACTAGGGTTGGATAAGTTAATTACAGACCAGGATACTTTGGCTTTAGTGAGGGAAACTGCTAGTCGTCCATTTGGATTAATTCTGGTAACGGGGCCAACAGGTTCTGGTAAGTCTACTTCTCTATATTCTGTCTTGGCAGAACGAAACGATCCGGGTATTAATATAAGTACTGCAGAAGACCCCATTGAATATGCTTTACCTGGGATTACTCAGTGTCAAGTGATTCGAGAAAAAGACTTAACTTTTGCTAATATCCTCCGGGCATTTCTACGACAAGACCCTGATGTCCTACTGGTGGGTGAAACACGGGATAAGGAAACAGCAAAAACGGCTATTGAGGCGGCATTAACTGGACACTTAGTTTTAACAACCCTACATACTAATGATGCAGCAGGGGCGATCGCTCGACTTGATGAGATGGGAGTTGAATCTTTTATGGTCTCTGCTGCTTTGTTAGGTGTTTTGGCACAACGTCTAATGCGTAGGGTTTGTAGTGAATGTCGAATTCCCTATGCTCCTGAACCTAAGGAGTTGACTCGCTATGGTTTAGTTCCTTCTCAGGAGCAGGATTATACTTTCTACAGAGCAAATACTATACCAGTTGAAGACCGCAGGGTATTGGCAGAAAGGGACGAACTTTGTAAAAAATGTGGTGGTCTAGGTTACAAAGGTCGTGTAGGTGTTTATGAATTTATGAAGTCTACAGAGCGACTACAAACTCTAATTACTCAAAGAGCACCTACAGAGCAAATTAAGGAAGTAGCAGTTGAAGAAGGAATGACTACTTTATTGCAGTATAGCTTGGATTTGGTGCGACAAGGTTATACCACTTTTGAAGAGGTAGAGCGGGTAACATTTACTGACTCTGGTCTGGAGGCAGAAATGAAGCGCCAAGCTAAACAGAATCTAGTTTGTAAGTCTTGTAATGCTGAATTAGAGGCAGAATGGCGATATTGTCCATATTGTATGACACCCCGCTTTGAGTAGTTGAGGAGTAATTAACTTTTTAAGTATAGCAAATGCAACGTTTTTCGGGAGATTGAAATTATGTCTTTTATGATTGAAGATGTGTTGGAGTCCCTTGTAGAGCAGGGCGGTTCAGATATACATATCCAAGCTCGCGCTCCTATTTTTTTTAGAATTACTGGCCAACTTATGCCTCAGCCACAGTTTGGAGAAAATCTTGACCCACTGGAAGTGCAAAATCTGATTTTCCAAATGCTCAACAATATGCAGCGTAAGCATTTGGAGCAAAATTGGGAACTTGACAGTGCTTATGGTGTTAAGGGGTTGGCTCGTTTCCGTTTAAATGTTTATCGGGAGAGAGGTAGTTGGGCAGCTTGTATGCGTGCTTTGGCTTCTCAAATTCCTAATATTGATAAGCTTGGATTCCCGATGATTTTACGGGAGATGACTGAGCGACCAAGGGGACTTTTTCTAGTGACAGGGCAGACTGGATCTGGAAAAACAACTACTACGGCGGCTTTGCTAGATTTGATTAACCGTACCCGTTCTGAACATATTCTCACTGTTGAAGACCCTATAGAATATGTTTTTCCTAACGTTAAGAGTTTGTTTCATCAACGGCAAAAGGGAGAAGATACAAAAAGTTTTTCTAATGCTCTGAAAGGGGCACTTCGTCAAGATCCGGATATTATTCTGGTGGGAGAAATGCGAGACCTGGAAACTATTGCTTTGGCTAGTACCGCAGCAGAAACAGGTCACTTGGTATTTGGGACTTTACACACTAATTCTGCTTCTAGTACGGTAGACCGGATGTTAGATGTTTTTCCTCCAGAACAACAACCTCAAATTAGGTCGCAGTTGGCTAATTCTATTGTTTGTATTTGTAGTCAAAACTTGGTGAAAAAAGTTGGTGGGGGTCTCTGTGTTGCTCAGGAAATTTTGATTAATACTCCGGCGATCGCTAACTTAATTCGGGAATCTAAAAATGCTCAACTTTATTCTCAAATTCAGATGGGTAAAAAGTTGGGTATGCAGACTATGGAAATGTCTCTTGCCGATTTATATAAAGAAGGAAAGGCTACTTGGGCTAATGTGATGGCTAAAGCGGTAAAGCCAGATGAGTTAGAAGCTTTGATTGGTCCAGAACCTAAAGTGAAGGGAGAAAAAACTAAGGCTCGTCGTTAGATATTATTGGGCGATCGGTTGTCGGTAGTAGAGGAGTGAGGAGTATTAGAAGAACTTCATACAATCTTCCTTTCTCCATTCTACTGAGTAAAGTACTTTTGACAATCGTATGAAAAACAAACTTCTTGAGAGGTGGTAGGTGATAGTTAACGAAGTCAGAAGTCAGAAGTTAACCCACCCCTAACCCCTCCCAGGAGGGGAAGTAGGGGATTTGAGTAAGCCTCCGAAAACATTTCGCCTTAAAAGGCAGGGTTGCGCGACCCAATTATTTTGATCAAAGAGGTTTTTTCGCTTAAGGTCTGATTTGGAAACAGAGTAAAGCTAATGATAATTAAAAACTTTTTCAAAAGCAATTTAAAATCACGCCACCTAAGCAAATAGTTGTTTATTAAAGATTAAAAAAATGAGGAAAATAAACTATGACTAGCAATTTAGCCAGGAAAAAATCTAAAGGTGGATTAGAGGAACAATTAAAAGCATTTGAAGAAAAATTAAACGTCGCCCTTGCTACGATTACTGTTAAGGACTTAGCTGTTTTTGCACGTCAATTTGCTGCGATGTTTAATGCAGGTGTGCCGATGGTCAGGTGTCTTAAAGTATTACAAGAACAAAGCTCTAATTATAAGATTAAATATGCTCTAAAAATGATTAGTGCAGAGGTAGAAGAAGGCACTGAATTGTCAGAAGCAATGAGGAAACATCCTGCTTGTTTTGATGAATTATTTCTGAGTATGGTGGCTGCTGGAGAGGTGGGTGGTGTCCTTGATGAAGTGCTTGAGCGTTTGGCAGTAATGTTGGAGAAAAATGCTAAGACTTTGAGTGAAATTAAGTCTGCTATGTCTTATCCAAAAACTGTTATGTTTATTGCTTTGGCAGTATTTTTTGGTATGACGACTTTTCTATTACCAACCTTTGCCAAAATTTTTGAAGAAATTGGTACTGAGTTGCCTGCTTTTACTGTTTTTATGTTAGGTATTAGTGCTTTTTGTAGAACTTGGCCTCCTATTCCTCAAGTAACGGCAATAGGCACAATTATTTTTATTTACGTTGTTTATACAATGGTTTATAAAACAGACCAAGGTAGGCTATTTTTTGACAAAATATTTCTGAAACTTCCTATTTTTGGAGATATTATTGAAAAGTCGGCAGTGGCTCGTTTTTGTATGATTTTTGGTACTTTGACTCGCTCCGGTGTACCAATGTTGAAGTCTCTAGAAATTGTGAGAAATGTGGCAGGAAATGCGGCGATCGCTGAGTCTGTTGAGTATGCAAGGCAAGAAATTCAAAGTGGGGGAATGATTAGTTTAGCTCTGCAAGAAAAGAAAGTTTTTCCTTCTTTAGCAGTTCAAATGATGGCTATTGGAGAGGAAACTGGTGAGTTGGATGCGATGTTGATGAAGGTGGGAGCTTTTTATGAACAAGAAGTTGAGGAAGCCGTAAAATCTTTGACAAGTATGTTGGAACCTTTAATGATTGTTGTTATTGGTGCGATGGTTGGTGCGATTTTGCTTTCTATGTATTTACCTATGTTTAAGGTATTTGAAGATTTGTAGAGTGAATTGAAGAAGGAAGAAGGAAGAAGGAAGAAGGAAAAGTATTACGTTGTCTGAGTTTTAAACTTTTGAACTGTCCTAACCTTTCCTTTGACTGCTATAAGGGATTTGCAACTTAATAAAGTACCAATTATTGGTGTAGAAAAAGGCTCGTGGCTGTCATTGCGAGGCGATGATATTAAACTCAACCTCAATCGGGAATAGTTAAGCTAGCCGAAGCAATCTCTACTCTATAGATTAGCTGGTAGTCTATTTTTTTGCTAGTCCCTAACAAGTTGTATTCCCTGTTCCTATCCAAATTTTATATAGCAAAGAACGAGTTGGTTAGGACTTATGCTGATGATAAACCTTAGACAGGAAAATTTTTTTCCTATTGTTCCCTACTCCCTACTCCCTATTCCCTATTTGAAATAGTAGAAAATTATAAGTTAAATATAAGAAAAAATTAAAATTATTATGGTTATAAAAAAATCAGATTACGAAGCACTACTAGCAGAATATAGTAATTCACAAGCAACAATTGCACTACTTAAACAACATAGACCATACTTAGAAATGCTTCCCAGTATGCGTCGTCCAGAAGATAGTTTAATTGTGATTCCTCTACCTATTATTAGTTTACGAAAACATGGTAATGAGTCAGGAAAAACTGTTAATTTGCCTTGCGATCTAGGAATTTTTATGTGCGACCCTGAGTGGAAGGTTAAGACAGGAGCAGAAATTTTTATTTTTATTTATAGACCCCAGGAAGACTTTTCCGATCTACTTAGTCGTTGGCGACAAACTCAGATTTTATTAGATAAGGAATATGAATGGGTAATGCCTCAAGGTTATAAACACATTTATTCTCAAGAAGCTGAGGAAATTTATCCTTTATTTGTTTTATTTTCAGAGACTCCAGAAAGGATTAAAAGAGGATTGATAGGAGCATCTTTACCTTTCGTTGTACAGCCAACTTTTGATTCGATAGAAATGGAAGTTGAGGAGTCGAATATTGAAATACAGACAATGTTATCTCAGATGGATGATGGGATTAATGATGGTTAAGAAAAACAGAGATTAGTGTCGCTACCCGGAAGTTAAAAGTCATGCATTTAAAAGTCAATCATTTTTGATCTGTAATTGTTTTAGGATTTTGTAACTGGTTAGTTATTTCTGCCATCCTGCACTAGGTTAGCGTAAGCATTCAGCTATTAGCTGTCAGCTCTCAGTAAAAAAAGCGGGTCTTAATAAATTTGGTTGCAAAATCGCCTTCCTGATGAGACCAGACCTATTGATTATCTCCGCAAGGAATATGTTGAGAAACTTTCCCAAAAACCTATTATCTATCATCTCCAATTACGCTTGCATGAAGATATTCAAGGGGATAAAACTAAGATTTTTACCCAAGAAGTAGAATGGAGTGAAGAAACTTCCCCTTGGTTGGATTTAGCAACGATAACCATAGGTCGGTCGCTTTCTTTTGAAGAAACGGAGAAACTATCTTTTGATATCGGTAGGCAACCGGATTCTTTGGGTGCAGTGGAGGCGTTTGATGCTCACGATCCTAATTCTGTGAATGCTGCTCGTCTTAGGATTTATGGTTTATCTCTTGCAGTAAGGAGTTTTTTATACAGAAAAAGCGGCAAGTTTGAGTAGGGTTCGCTTATGGAAGTCTTTTGGTCAGAGGAGGAGTCAGGAGACAACCCACCCCCTACCAAAATACTTTATTCAGCAAACCCTATTTAGAAGTAAATAATTTAAAGTAAGTAGAAACTAAAAATTCTTTGATAGGAATTGCTACAAAAGTCAAAGGATTAATTGTGACAATAATTGTTCTAACATCTGCTTTTGCTAATTTTACTATCTGTTTTGCCACCCAATCAGCAGACATTATTCCAATGGGATTAAGATTACTTTTAAACGGACCTAATATTAATTTCCGAATGACACAGGGAGCATCTAATTTTCTTAAAGTAACTAAATCTCCAAGGGTTCTTTTTGTGAGTTCATATAGAGGACTAAAAGCTGGAGAAACTTCTGCTTCTGATGTGTTAACCCAGACTTCTTTACAGGCAATATCAGAATTTGTTCTCACAGTTTTGAGGAAGATTTCTAACATTCGCCAACTAGAAAAAGTATTAATTTCATAAGATTTAGCGATCGCTTCTGCTGTCTTTTCTCCATGTACGTTAATGCCATGATTTAATACTAAAATATCTACTTTTTTAAATAAATCTGCTAAATTATTTTCTTGACTTACTTGCCAATTTATGGTACTTACTTTTAAGTCTTTACCATCTATATTTATAGTAATAGTTTGATTCCCAGAGGTAAGAGCAATTACTTTTGCCCCTGCTTTGTGAAGATGTAGGAGAAGCGATCGCCCTAAACTGCCAGAAGCACCTGTAACAGCAATAGTTTTACCTTTGAGAGAAAGAGCTGTACCCATAAGTTTATCTACCAGACTCAGAGTACCGCAAAAATAAGCATTTTGATTATCGAAGTGGTGTCGCCAATGATAAGAACGGTTAACAAACCAATAAGTGGGAGGCTCTGAGAATGCACCAGGAAGATGATTGAGGTCTGTAAGTTGGTCAGCATGAGGAATACCAATACCACGAGCGATCGCCGGAAGCAAGAAACTTAAAGTATAAACAGAACCTGCTAAAGTAGCCCAATGATAAGAAGGTATCCAAACAAAAGTTAGTGCCCAGAGTAACAGACTAAAAGTCAACATTACCAGAGATTCTGGGACATCGTGATACCAAGTAGCTTTTTGATAAACCTCTGTACTGACAGGAGTCAAGTCTGGGCGGAAAACACGATGATGCCAACCGTGCCATTTATACAAAGGAGACCAAATATGAGAAACCACATGATAAGTATCTCGCACCAGTTCCACAAATAATATAGAACCCAGGATCCAACAAATGTTGGCTATCCAAGGGTTGACCAGATAAAACTCCATAAACCTCACTATCAAATATGTTATATAAATATACTTTAAATTAACATTAGAAGTATTGCTTTTCTGATAGGAAGTCTTAAAGTTATATCATGTCCGGTTGAATACTTATAAAAAGCGACGGAGGATTCAGGAGTCAGGAGTCAGAAGTCAGCAGAGAAGGAAGAATGAAGAATTTTTTTTCATAAAAAAAGCACTACGTCTTTTGGTTAAAACAATAATTTAGTTATAAGGGAACAGGGAACAGGGAGAAATAATTGATAATTTTTTGATTTTTGATTATCACGCCTATGTCTATTTAGCCGGACATAATACTATAGGAGTCTAAGGAAAGAGGACGGACAGATCAAAAGCTGAAAACTCAGACAAGGTAAAATTTTTCCCTCTTCCTTCTTCCCTCTTCCCTCTTCCTTCTTCCTTCTGCTATACTATTTTCCTTTATTAGCAAAATAAGTATCAAAAATAGCTTTAGCAATTGGTGTCGCACCTACCGAACCGTAACCACCCTCCTCAACTGCAATTGCTACAGCGATTTCAGGATTATAAGCAGGTGCAAACCCAATATACATCGCATTATCTGCCTGCCCAGGAAGTTCCACCGTGCCAGTCTTTCCTCCAGATAATGGAATAGTACCATCATTCAAACTCCGACCAGTACCCTTCCTCACCACATCAATTAATCCTTCGCGCACTGTATTAATAGTTGAAGGTTTTAGACCAGTTTTAATTGATTTAGTAGCTGCAGTGCCAGTTTGAGATGCCAATAAATGAGGCTTTACTCGATACCCACCATTAGCGATCGTGCTGACCATCACTGATGATTCTAAAGGAGTTACCAACACCAAACCTTGACCTATACCCATAGTCACAATATCAGCAATATGCCAAGGTTTGGTGTTGGTAACTCCTTTAGAATCATTAGCGATCGTGCTGACCATCACTGATGATTCTAAAGGAGTTACCAACACCAAACCTTGACCTATACCCATAGTCACAATATCAGCAATATGCCAAGGTTCTCCATAAATCTCTTCTTTTTCTTTAGGAGTGGGAATTTGACCATGATTACCATCTATCCCCAATAGTTTTAAGTCAATACTGCCACCAATACCTAACTCTCGCCCCCACTTAGAAATTACTTCCGGGCCAATATTCACAGCCATTTGATAGAAAAATGTATTGCTACTGTAAGCTAAAGCATCCCTAAAACCAATTAACCCATAACCTCCACTATGTTCGTTAAAAGTGATGCCACCAATAGTGACAGCATTATAAGTTCTCACTCTAGAGTTAGGAGAATACTTACCAGACTGGAGTGCTGCAACAGAAGCAACTGTTTTGAAAGTACTTCCTGGCGGATAACCCTGGAGCGCACGATTCAAAAAGGGCTTACTTGCACCTTGCAGACGTTGCCATTCTGAGGTTGTCATCTTACCAGTAAATAGACTAGGGTCAAATGTAGGTCTGCTTGCCATTGCTAAGATTTCCCCTGTTTTGGGATTGATGGCAACTGCCACACCCCGACGGTTTCCTAGTGCTTTTTCTGCTGCTTTTTGAATATCGATATCTAAGGTTAATTTGACTGATTTGCCTGATGTCGGATTTTTGGCTCCCAGTTCCTGGATTTTGTTACCTTTAGCGTCAACTTCAATCAAACGATTACCCCAAACTCCCTCCAATTTAGAGTTTGCGGAACTTTCTATCCCCATTTTACCAACAATCATTCCCATTGGGTATTTGGGGTTAGATATCAATTCTTCTTTGGTTGCTTCGCCAGTATATCCAATCAGATGAGCTGCTAAACTGCCATTAGGATAGTAGCGAATATTTTCAGTACGCACTTCTAGTCCTCGTGTTTCACCAGTTTTTTCTGCTAATGCTATGAAGGTAGTGGGATCGAGATTAGAAAAGATTCTAACTCCTAGGGGTGAATCATAGCCAACTTCTTCTAATTTGTTGATAATATCGCTAGCGGAAATGTCTAAAATTGAACTTAATTCGGTTGCAAGTTCTGACCACTCTGCAGCTGAGTATTCTTGAGGCCACAAATATACGGAGCGAGACAGCTTATTACCCGCTAAGATTTTACCTTTGCGGTCATAAATTGTACCACGACTCGCTGCCACTGGAACTAGACGAATGCGGTTGTTTTCTGCACGTTCCCGGTTATACTTTCCCTGAACTAATTGTAGTTGTACTACACGATAAGCATTGATGCCAATTAAGCTAGTGATCAGTAGCATCATTGTGAATGCTTGCACCAAGCGACTACGTTTCGATACAATTTGTTGCCCAGCACTTCTGGCAAGGTGAGGAGATTTAGAATATAAACCAATATCTTGAGTCATTATAATTGCATAAGTGTTTCATCTTGTTGATTTTTCTTTACACCCTGCTTTTTGTCCGGAATATTAACCACTTTTAGTAGTAGATGTAGTAGTAGATGTACCTTTAAAAAATTGTGATTAATTATTTGTTCAATTATATCTTTTCGGGTTATAGTTAATTGTATATTTCACTACATTTTACCATGAGTTAAAAATGAATAGTTATAGCAGTAGCCATTACTACATTTGACATATCAAAAGCTTAAAACTCAGACAACGCAACATTTTCCTTACTTATTTCTTCCTTCTGCTATACAAAAAAGTTAGAGGAAACACAGCAGAAGGAATCAAAGATATTTTTACTCTGCTAAAGAGTTGAGAGTAACTATGGCTCTTGGAGGAGAAAGCAATATGAGATTTGGATAGCATTAGTATTAGGCTTTGTTGCATGAAAGTTGCGATTCGCTCCGCGATCCGTTCCGGAATCACAAATTATATCATGTCCGGTAGCATCGGTCTTGTATAGCAAAGGTAAGGAAGAAGGAAGAAGGAAGAAGAAAGAGGGAAGAGGAAAGAAGGCTACCCTCGCAAGAAAAAACCATCATTTCCTGTAGATATTCACCCTTGGGTTTACACAAACGATATAAACGGACATGATATTACTCCCACAAGAGGGGGAGACTAGATGTCTACTTGATAACTTTCGAGCTTACCATTATGTATCATGGGGTTAAGTATAGTGCATTGAATGAATAACTCCACCGCTTGGTTGTTAAATAATCCTCTTCTCAACTTTCCTCCAAATAGAGCTTTGAGTCTAAACATTGTAGTTTCTGAAGCGAGAACGCCTGTGCTAGCCACTTTCACCTTTCCACTTCTTTCGCCCACAGATACCAATGCGTCTAAGGTTTTTATCTCTAGGATGGGGAGTACCTCTACAGTTGCCATGCTGCCAAATCACCGCATTTTTTCGTGGCGGAATTGTGATTTTAGCTCCTTTGTGACTAGCTTTTTCATAGCACTTGCACTTGTCGTATGCTCCATCGCCCGAAACTTTTACTATTTCATCTTCAACTCCATCAAGCAAGTCAGAGAATACTTGGTCATCACTAACATCGTTGGTTGTTACTACAGCAGCAATTATTTCTCCTGTCGCTTTCCTTCGGAATGCTGCGCAAACATTTACCCCTAGATGTAGTTTACGCAATTTTACAGGTTTGCCTACACCGTCAATCCTGGTCTTCCATTCCCCTTCACCATATACTTTGACTCTCGTAGAATCTACTACGCTCGTGAGTCCCTTCTGCCTTTGGTATCACTGGTATAGTAATGTTTAACTTCCTGATCAGACGAGATACAGTGCTATGGTCTGGTACAGGTAAGTCTAGTTCCATCAAACTAAATATAGATTCGACAAATCCTTCTGTTTGTCGTCCTGCTAATCCAAACAAGCTACTCACAGAGACCATTAATTCAATAGCTACATTACTATAACTATTCGATGCTCCCCTAGGTCTTGTTTTCTGTTGGTTTACCCACTGCTCTATTACTTCAGGACTGAGCCAAAATGTCAGACTCCCTCTGTGCTTTAGGGAAGGATCATATTCAGACCAGTTGCTTACCCGGTACTTGGAATTAGACTTGGAGTTACTCAGATCTACTTCGGTGTAGGTTTTGCGTGTCATGCACTGCTATTTTTACCCTATTTCCTTCCTTTGTGCAACAAAGCCTCAGTATTATTAAATATTGAGGAAGAAGAGTCAATATTTTCAGGGCTTTCGGAACGGAAAGTCCTTACTAATAATAATAAAAGAAACTATATCATTCCGATTAAACAGAATTTGATATAAGACTCTACAAAAAAGTCATTCTCTTCTCCAGTTTGATTATTTTTCCCCGTTCTTTGTTATATCTTTCACTCCTTGCTATTATCAATTTTTTTCCTCTTCTAGAAACCCTTGTAACTTACTATACACGGAGTAATATCAAATCCGGTTGAATACTTATTATATCATGTCCGGTAGCATTGGTCTTGTATAGCAAAGGTAAGGAAGAAGGAAGAAGGAAGAAGGAAGAAGAAAGAGG
>NZ_RCBY01000249.1 GCF_003838195.1 Okeania hirsuta | reverse complement strand
ACATAGAATCCTGTTATATAATATCTGTTTATAATCCTATAATTATACCAATTTCCTAAAGTCAGACTAAACATAACTTGACACCTTAGTTTTCAAGCTTGATAGATACTTTTACAAGTGTTGTTTCAGTTTATGAAATTGGTATTACTTCAATATTTAACCTCCTCCTACTCCCCTACTCCCCTACTCCCCTACTCCCTCACTCCGCCGCTCCCAACTATATAATAAATATTCAACCGTATTTGATATAACACCCAATACCTAAGATATACGACCTAATACCTCATTCTGTGCAGTCTCACATCAAATTAGTATTAGCAGGAACGAGAGTAGTCAGTCATCAATACTAAGTAGCAATATCAAGTCTCATTAATTAGCCATAATAAAAATGTTCTTCTCTTGAGAGAAAATATTTTTTAAATTTCCCCTTGTTCCCTACTTCCTACTCCCTACTCCCTACTCCCTACTCCCTAAATTTTTCCGAAGCGGTTATTTAAAGAGACATGATATAAAAAGGCATTTAATAAGCTATATCAAATCCTTTGAATTTGGTCTAAAAAAATTTTCCATCTGAGCGCCATTGCCAAATCTTTCAAGATTTCCCCCTCCTGGGAGGGGTTAGGGGTGAGTCCCCGCACTCTTTATCTAATTACACCAATACTACGGGATTTGATATTAGTCTCCTGAGTCGGATAGGAAGACTTGTCAAAAATTATAAAATATAATTTTAAATTTTAAGTTCGATCTTTTAGTTAATTAATAATTATATCACCTACATAAGGAATCACCTGATTTCTACCTTTTTCTTTTGCTTGATAAAGTGCTCGATCTGCTCCTGCAATTAAACTTTGATAAGTGGCTTCAGTAAATGGGATAATACTAGATACTCCTAAACTTGATGTTCTTAAATAGACTGTATTACTAAATTAATATCATCAGGATACATACGATTTTTCCAATCATCTACATGATTAAAAATCTCCGTTTCTGTATAACCTAAAATTTCTTGGCAACGGGTTGAATAAAAACATTCATTAGTTTTAATATTCCAATCCCATATACCATCATTATTACCGCGCAACGCTAATTTCCAACGTTCTTCACTTTTTTTTAAATCTAATTCCATTTGTTTACGCTCAGTAATATCTTTAATCAAGTCAATTAAATATTTTGGTTCTTGGGAAGTTTTGATTAAATATATATTCAAATATGATCAAATAATTTTACCTTTTTTGTGAATTAAATGGTTATCAGTTGAATATTTTTGTATATTTTATGCCAGAAGAGAGCGTAAATTAATTTGAGAATCTTGCCGTTATTCTGCATAAATAATATCCACCAAGTTTAACTTTGATAAATCGGCATTACTATATCCAAAAATATTCCTAAATACTTGGTTAACTCGGAATATTTTTCCTGATAAAGTAGCAAAAAATATTCCCATTAAAGTCTGTTCAAAAGTCGCACGAAATTTTTCTTCACTTTCTTTTATTACTGCTTCAGCTAAAACATAGGAAGTGATATCTTGAAAAATTACTTGATAAAATTTTTCATCATTCTCTAACTGAATAATTTTATAATTGAAGAAGGAGACAGGAGACAGGAGACAGGAGACAGGAGACAGAAGGAAAATTACATGGGGATAGTCAACGAAGGGCCGCTCCGCGTCTACGCTCCCCCAAGTAATTTTGAACACCCCCGTTGACGATGGGGTATTAAACCCACAAAGAAAATGATAATATTTATCCAAATCCAATTGCCGTCTTTCCTCAAAGCTAGAATATTTGGTATAAAATTTTTGCCATTTTTTGCTGTTTCCAGTATTGTCGCTATTACTTTTTGGTGTATTTCTGGTGGATGGATTTGTTTGGCGTGCATTTGCACAAGTTCTTCTCTGTGATAACCCAATATTTCTGTAGCTTTATAGTTAGCTTCTATAATCTTTCCCTGTAAATCAGCAATTAAAATTGCCTCACCCACATCTTGCATAAATGCACGGTACTTAAACTCTGAATTTTTTAATTTTTTTTCAGTTTTTTTGCATTTTGTTATATCAACATAATAGGAGATTTTTTTGTACTATCATTTTGTACAATTTCTTGAAAGATTGATATTTTGCGGAGCAAAACGCCATCCCACCCTACGGGAAGCTGCGCTAACGATCGCTTGCATCTAACGCCGATGCAGGGTCACACCGCTATTCCCTAGAATCTACAATATCTCACAACTCAAATAAGATTGCTATATATAGTAATTAGGAATGATTGATAAAAATTTTATTGCTTCGGTGTTTCCCATTCCCTATTTCCTATTTCCAGTTAAGAGTTTCCTAAAAGTCTAGAAGACCTAAAAACTCAAATAAGATTGTTATATCATGTCCGGATAATTAGTGATAAAAAAAACTTTCTCCTTTTTCTCCTCTGTCTTCTTTTTCTCCTCTTTATTCTTTATTCTTGCTTCTTCATTCTTGCTTCTTTATTCCCTCCTGACTCCTAATAAATAATCTAGTTATTTGTAGCAAATATTTATCAAATTGGTATTAGAGAATTTTCCGAAACAGGGAAAGATTAAAATTAAGCTGTACAAATCAATTTCCTTGAAGAAGGAATAAGGAAGAAGGAAAAAGTGGATGGGTATAGTCAACGACCTAGCACTTTGTATCTACAAACCCCAACCAATTGTAAACAGCGTGTAGATAGCGGGGTATTAAACCCAAAAGAAAAAGATAAATGCTTACAGCGCTTTTCATTTAAGTAGACTACAAAATTATTTTTGCGCGCGGGAGCTAAGGAACAAGCAGCAGGGAATAGGGAGTATAAAAATACTTGATAGCTGTAGTATATACTATGTGAAAACCGCTATAATTGCAAACAACAAAAGCTATTGTTTCACTGAAAATTTCACAGTAAATATACTGCCTCGATCTAACTTTGAATAAACTTGAATAGTTCCTCCCATTCCTTCTACCAAAGTTTTAACAATAGATAAACCTAAACCAGCTCCACCAGAACGATTTCTAGCTTCATCCGCTCGATAAAAACGTTCAAAAATCTTAGCTTGTTGTGATAAAGAAATACCCTGACCTTTGTCACATACCTGAACGATCGCTTCACCACTTTGTTGACACAAATTTAAAATTATAGGAGAATCTTCACCAGAATATTTAACAGCATTATCAATTAAATTTAGTAAAACCTGTTTGAAGCGATTGCGGTCTACCATGACTTCAATTAACGATAAATTTATAGTTTTATCAATCTGATATTGTGATTTACCGACAATATTTTTTGATTTTAAACTTAATTTACTAGCAATATAATTATTATTGATATTTTGCTCTAAACTTAGTTTTTTAGAGTTGCCAATCTGGGCAGAGACTAGATTACTTTTTTCTGTAATAATTGAATTTTTATTATCACTAAATATTTGCTCTAGATTAACAAAATCACTTCCATTACCAAACCTCAGAATAATTTCTCGACCACTAAACTGTTTAGCCATTTCCACTACTTCTGCTACCAAATCATTCAGTACAACCGCTTCTAAATGAAAATGAATTTGTCCACTATCTGCTCTAGCTAACTCCAGCAAATCTTTCAATAATTCAACAGTACGTTGTGCTTCCCCAGAAGCTATCGAAATAGCTTCTTTCTGAATCTCCGTTAAATTATTACCCCTTCTCAAAAGACTCTGAAGATAACCAGAAACAATAGTCAAAGGAGTTCTTAACTCATGAGAAACATTACTCACAAACTGCCTTTGCTGTTCCCAAGAATCAGACAACCGGCCCAACATAGTATCTAAAGTTCTCGCCAACTCCTTAACTTCACTAGGAGCGCGTTCTAAAGAAACTGTTGCTCGATCTAGAATATCGGCATTAACATTATCAGCAAGTTGACTAATATGACGCAGAGGTATGAGAGAACGTTGAATATAGACAGTTATAGCAAGTGTTACTCCAATTATTGCCAAAATACTCGCCACACTTAAACTCATAACCATCGTCACTAGCATCTTTTGATCGCGGGAAATGTCTAGAGCGATATAAAGTTTACCAACATTCATCCCATTAACTGTTAAAGGACCACCACAAAACACAAAATAGCGTCCATTTATTGGATAAACTAAGGGTTTTGAGGGCATTTCAGCTAAAGATTTTAAAACAAAATGGTCACTGTCACTCTGGAAATTTTGTGATTGAACTATCACAGTACCTTGCTGATTTTTGACCCAAATAAATACATTGGCCAATGTTAAATTATCAATAGCTTTCTGTAAACTTTTCTTGACATACCACGTTTCACTGTACATTTCAACATCTCTGGGAAAACGTTCAGCTATCTGCTCAATGTTATGCTTATGAGTGACTATCAACAATTGCTGCATCTTCCAACTTGTCCACAAGGCTACACTCCCTAGTCCTAATACTGAAAATAATGCAATACCCAATGTTAGGCGTGTCTGCAAAGAAGATGGCTCGAGTTTCCACCGCCCTAATTTGAGATTTTTCGGCCATTTAGCGATAAACTTCATCTTAAACTTAATTATGGGTAAAAAATATTTAAACTACAATTGTCATTAATTTAGCTACATATCCTGAGAAAACCCTGATAATTTTGTGGAGATATTCATACCTTTTGCTATTTGAAATTGCTACGCTGTAATTAGGAAACTATTTCTAGGATAGAAAATTTAAAGAACACTTTTAGACACAATCATGTCTAGGGTAGTAACCATTAGGGAAAAGCGAATCACTAATTCATAATTCTTATGTTCCAACAAGAGTTACAAGAATTTGTAGTGGTTTGTTGCATAAGAGCAATAGGGAAAGACCCGATGAAACTTCGTCAAAAAACATTAATAGTTATTAGTACGGCGATGGCTAGTTTGATAGTGGTGTTGTTTATTACAGCATCAATGATATTGTTTTATGGCTGCCAAAATTTGGAAGTCGATTACGTTTATCTAGATGTAGCAAGGGCATTAAATCTATTAGATGATGAGATGTCTAATTTATCTGTAAAAGTAAAACAGGATAGAATATTTGCCTTATCAAAAAAGTTAGTTGATCAGAATAAACTAGAGTCCAATAATATAAATAAATTTATTGATTTTAATTCATTCGATAATTTTTGGATTAATCAAAAACTGAACTTTCTATTACTACTTAATGCTCGAGGAGAAATTTTATTTAGTCAAGAATTCGATGGAAGTCAACAAACAGAAATACTAATATCTGAGAACTTAAAAAAATATCTACCGATAGGTAAAAATATAAGTCAGCAAACAGGTATTATTCTTTTACCAGAAACTTATCTCCCGATCGCTGATACTCCTATTTTGAATGAAATAGATAGTCTAAACGTCCTTGGTGAATTAGTGTATGATATTAATCTTAATTATTTAGGAGTCAACCCACCCCTCGCCCCTCCCCCTCCCAGGAGGGGAAGTCAGTCGGACCGAGTCAGGAAGAAAGAAAGAAGAAGAAAGAGTCGTAGAGGGAGAAAGTTTTTTGTTTGCGCTCTTATCCGGACAAGACATCATACCTCTTTTCACCAACGCCATCTAAACAATAACATCCTCATTGTTGGGTGCTATCTAAATGATGCAACAATAGCAAAGTTAGCTGAATTAACAAAATTATCACTAACTTTTAGTCGGTGGGAAAATAACTCGCAACAAATTGATCGGCAACTGAAAACTTCAGAAATAGTCCTAGAACCGCTCAATTCCGATCGAGTAAATGGTTATAGAACTGTCAAAGATATCGATACTCAACCTCCTCTAATTTTACAAAGAGAAGTAGATCGAATTATCCGCCACCACAGTCCCTCGTTTTGGAGTTACTTTATTTTTTCATCGGTAATAGTAGGTCTAGTTTTTGGGATCGTTATGCTGGCACTCAGAGAAAAATTGTTAGTCTCTCGTATTTCAAAATTAAACAAAATAGTTAATAAAATAGCTTCTAGTGGAGACCTTTCAATGCGCGTACCAATGCCAGGGGATGATGAGTTGTCAAACCTAGCTCAGACTATGAATAAAATGCTAGAAGCTTTACAACATTCTCAACTTGAATCTCAAGACAACGAAGAACGATATAGACTAATGGCAGAAAACTCCACTGATATGATTTCTCGTCACTCTCCAGATGGGGTTTTCCTTTATGTATCCCCCGCTTGTCGCAACCTGATGGGATATTCTCCATTAGAAATTGTTGGTACTCATCCAAAAGAGTTTTTTGCATCTGAAGATATTAAAGCAATTGCCAAAGCTTATCACACTATTATTAACAATCCCGTAACTTACACTATTGCCTACCGCGTTCTTTGTCAAAAAGGTAAATATATTTGGTTCGAAACCACCGCTCGTACAATTCGCGATCCTGAAACGGGGAAAGTACAAGAAATAATTGCAGTTTCTCGTGACATTTCTGACCGTAAACAAAGAGAACAAGAATTACAAGAAAGTGAAGCTGCTATTCGGAGATTGTACGAAATAACTTCTACTCCTTGTCAAGGTACAAATCAAGATAATAGAATTATCTTCTGTTTTTATGACCGCCTCCAAAAATTATTAGAAATGGGCTGTCAAAAATTCGGCCTAGAAATAGGAGTATTGTCTAGAATTGAAGATAATAAATATACTATTGTTGCAGCTAAAACTCCAGATAATTCTATTTTGAAAGGAGAAGAATTTGACTTAGAAAAAACATTTATTTTTACAGCAATAGCAGAAGATCCAATATGTTTTGAATCTATTCAATATTCAGGTTTCTGTATCACAGTAGATATGGCTTTCCAAATCGAGGCTTATATGGGAACGTCAGTTATGGTGGGCGGCTCAGTTTATGGGACTCTCAATTTCTGGAGTCCTAAAGCCTTAAATGAACCTTTGAAAGCTGTAGATAAAGAGTTATTAAAACTAATGGCTCAGTGGATAGGTGGAGAATTAGAACGTCAACAAACCGCTAATGATTTAGCAAAAGCTAGAGATGAAGCACTCGCTGCAACTAGAGCAAAAAGTGAATTTTTAGCTACTATGAGCCATGAAATTAGAACCCCGATGAATGCAGTTATTGGCATGACTGGTTTACTATTAGATACTCCTCTCAAAACAGACCAAAAAGATTTTGTCCAGACTATTCGTAGTAGTGGTGAGACTTTACTTACACTCATTAATGATATACTTGATTTCTCAAAAATAGAATCTGAGAAACTAGATTTAGAAGCAAATCCTTTTGATTTACAACATTGTCTAGAAGAATCTGTTGACTTGTTAGCAGCAAAAGCTAGTGAAAAGAATTTAGAACTTGTCTATTTCATCTCTCCAGAAACTCCAACTACTATTATCGGAGATATTACTCGGGTACGTCAAATTTTAGTTAATCTTTTGAGCAATGCTGTGAAATTTACCTCTAATGGCGAGGTATTAGTTTCTGTTAGCAGTAGACGGCTAGAAGCAGAAGAAAATTCACAGAATTTAAAGGCAAAAAATAGCTCAGAATTTGATAATTGTGATATTTTTCCCGTATATGAAATACAATTTTCAGTCAGAGATACAGGTATTGGTATTCCTGCTACTCGCATGAATCGTTTATTTAAGTCTTTTAGTCAAGTTGATTCTTCTACCAGTAGGAAATATGGGGGTACAGGTTTAGGACTAGTTATTAGTAAAAGATTAGCTGAAATGATGGGTGGTCAAATGTGGGTTGAAAGTATGGGTGCAGTTGGAGGTAATCCCCCAGCAGGCTATAAGTTTTTAGATGAAAAATTAGAGTATATCAACGAAAAATTAGGTTCAAATTTTTATTTTACAATAGTCACAGAATGTAGCATTAAAACTGTCAAAGATCAATTAATTCAAACTAATTATTTAGATAATAATCGACATAGTTTAATAGACAAAAAAATACTAATAGTTGATGATAATACTACAAATAGAAAAATTTTGTTGAAACAAACTGAATCTTGGGGGATGGTAGTTAGCACTGCTGAAAATGCTACTCATGCTTTAGATTTAATGACTAAAAAGTACAAATTTGATCTAGCAATTATAGATATGCAGATGCCTGAAATTGATGGTTTAACTTTAGCAAATAAAATTCGTCAAAATCCAATGTATCGGGATTTACCTCTAGTGATTTTGACTTCTTTCCGTAGGCAAGAAATTAATGATTTTTATCAATTATTTGCAGCCATTATTAATAAACCTGTTAAACAATCTCAGCTTTATGAAATCTTACTAAATATTTTTTCTGGTAAAGGTATTGAAATTAGAATCACAAACAATAATAGTAAATGGAATTCTCAAACTATTCCTTTATTAGCAGAACAATTACCGCTGCGAATATTATTAGCAGATGACCATTTAGTTAATCAAAAAGTAGCTTTACAAATTTTACAACGCATGGGATATCGTGCTGATGTTGCTAGTAATGGTTTAGAAGTTTTAGAAGCTGTATTTAGTTTGCCTTATGATGTGGTTTTGATGGATGTACAGATGCCTTTGATGGATGGCCTAGAAGCTGCTCGTCGTATTCGGCAAAAATATGAAAATATCACAGAACATCCTGAAAAAGTTTCTCAGCGAAGACCTCGAATTATTGCTATGACAGCTAATGCTATGCAGGGCGATCGTGAAGAATGTATAGCTGCAGGAATGGATGATTATATTAGTAAACCAATACGGATGGAGCAACTTATAGAAGCTTTAAGTAAAGCTAAGTCTGTTGTGTCAGAAGGAAAGGAAAAATTGACTTTCCCACAATCAAATTTATCTCCAGCAACTGTTCCAGACGATAATCACATTTTCACAGAACAGACTATTCTTGAGAGTAAGGTAATAGAAGAGTTAAAAGAAGTAGAAGCTCTAGATGAAGTAATAGATATTTATTTAGATACTTCTCCCGAACTTCTGGAGAATATTAATATTGCTATTAATCAAGCCGATCCACTTATACTTAAGAATGCTGCTCATTCTCTCAAGTCTATTAGTGGTACTCTAGGAGCAATGATTCTTTATAAAATTTGTCAAGAATTAGAAATTATGGCTCGTTTAGCTTATGAGTCAGAAAATTCTACTCCAGCAGAAGCAATAGAGATTTTTTCTCAGGTTAAAGTGGAGTATGAAAAAGTTATTGCTGCCTTGAAAATAGAGCGACAGAAATAGTAGGGGCAGGTTCGGCGTTAAGTTAATGCTGTTACAAATTATTCAGATGAACCCGCCCCCAACCCAATAATCTAACTGAAAATATATTTTTATTTCCGAAACAATTTAATATCAAAGGAATAGGAAATATGATTAATAGTCACAAAAATCAACTCGTAGGGGTGGGTTCATCTGTTCAATTATGATACCCAAAATTAATATCATAAACCCACCCCCATCACCATTAATTGCACAGTACAATATTTATTCATGGGTTTTAGGTAGGTTTTGTTAATAATTAACGATCGCATAACCGAAATACCCGATTTGGTAAAGATTTAATCATCTTGGGGACTGAGTTACATTTGTGTAGTATTTAAATTACATTATCGGTAATCTTCTGGCTGGAAGAGAGTAATTAAATAAAAGCCTAAATATTTATTGGTAATTAAGACCCTCAACAATCAGAGGGTTTTTTTTATTTTAAAAGAGGTTTACTGGAAAGTATAGCGCTACGGGCAAGTCATAAGTTAGTAGGGGCGAATGGCCATTCGCCTCTACAGAAGTCAGAAGTCATCCCTGACTAAGTTTGAGCATTTATAAACGTCCTAACCTATTTGCGTAACCTGTTTAATTTGCTGTTGGCAATTCCCCTCCCGTTAAATCGCCCGATGATAACGGGAGACCCCTTGCCGAATCAAGTGGGATAAGTATTTTCTCATTTTCTCGCGATCGCTTGAGAATCAATACATTTGTTGCAACTTTAAAAAACACAGTTGTTTAATTTCTTTGCACCTGCAATGAAAATAAAATATCCCTAAATAAAGAAGGGAGCTTTGTTGAAACTCCCTAATACATTTAATACTGACTTATAATACTGACTTATATCATGTCCGGATAATTAGTTATAAAAAAACTTTCTCCTTCAACTCCAGTTGTTCTTCTTTCTTCCCTCTTTCCTC
>NZ_RCBY01000248.1 GCF_003838195.1 Okeania hirsuta | reverse complement strand
CGGAGCATGATCGCTCCAGGGCAAACTTTTGAGAAGTTATGGCAAGTTATCCAGTTTTGGCATAGCTTTTGGTATGTCACTGACGGTGATCGAGTTTACCCAAAATATAGCAATGAGCGCTCAGGTATTTACAATGTCCAGCTCAAAGTGCAGTAAGCGAAAAGGTGTACAAAAAATAATAGAGTTGTTGGGAATTAAGCACAAAAAATGGCTAAAACCCTTATCAGTCAAAGTTTATAGCTATTTTTAAGTTTAAAATCCTGAAAGCCTTATACAGTAAGCTTTTGAGCATTTGAAATTTTTATTTCCCAACAACTCTAATGTGTAAATATGCCAGCGCACATTGCTATATATTCAACCTGAAGACCAAATGGTCTTGCAAAAGTATCCACTCAATATGATGGGGTAGGCAATTATGATAGCTGCCAAGACCAGCCAAGGGAATTAATAGAAGAGCGATCGTAAATAATAGTTGCCAGAGAGGGAATATTTCTGGTCTGAGAAATGCGATCGCGTACATATTCAAAAAAGCTCAATCCCAGCTTGCGAGTAGTAGCAACAAGGGACATAAAAGTATCCCAAGATGCAGTCCCCTCAGTCGTCTGATATACAATCCGGTTATATAGTATATGTTCATAATTCTGTCTACACTTCAATATCCGCGTCTCCGTGTCTCCGTGTCTCCCTATCTCCCTAGCATACAATAACTATTCAACCGGATTCTATATTACACATTCACCAACGCCAATATATGAGCATGGCAGAGGAAAGTCATCTATGAGCTTTATTCCATTTTTTCTTACTTCCTGCAAACATTGTGGTCAAAAGAGAAGATAAAAACAGATTGTATCGCAGAAGGAAAAAGGAAGAAGGAAAAATCTGGTGTTGCATAATTGTAGGATGATAATCACATTTGCACGCATCTGAAAATCTTGATAGATCAAAAAAAATTTTTTGACACATATCAAAATCATCCCATGATGATGCAACGCCAAAATCTTGTGTTGTCTGAGTTTTAAACTTTTGATATGTCCGCGCCCTTTCCTTCGACTAGCTATACTAAAAAATATTTGCCTCCTTATAGTGAACGCAATCACTATTAAACCGGGGTTGCACATTATGGAATGACATTGCCAAAAATTGGTTTAGATTTTGACTAAAAAAACCTAATATTAATGATTCTAGCAATTGATTAATCCACAATCCAATTCAATCAAAAATATCAAATCATTCGTCACTGTGCAACGCCATTAAACCAATATATACCGTAATCTTTGTGACACTTTACATTCTGTAGAGAAATACTACGAAGGTACTAAATTAGTATTGACATATTGACCACGAGAAGAAGTATTTACAAAAAAGTGATGGTACAGCTATTGGTGCAACAAGCATCAATCGCTATAGTTCTTGATGCTTGAAGTGAAGAGAATCAGTGAAATAGAGAATCTGTTAAGTAAGATGTAGTCTTAACTTAAGATGCTGCTGCTGATACTTCTTCTCCTCAAGCATCAATCGCTATAGTTCTTGATGCTTGAAGTGAAGAGAATCAGTGAAATAGAGAATCTGTTAAGTAAGATGTAGTCTTAACTTAAGATGCTGCTGCTGATACTTCTTCTCCTTCTTCCACAACTTTACCTGCTTCTACTTGACGCAGGTGAATATGTTTACGTCCCAAAGAAATCTCAAACTCATCTCCTGGCTCTAATTCCATTATTTTAGTATAAGCTGCGCCAATTAGTAAATTACCGTTGGATTGTACACTAATTCTATAGCTAGCAGAGCGTCCTCCACGGCCATTACCATTCTGTTTACTATCTAATTGAATACCCTCAGCATCAATCAAAGCATTCAAAAACTTCATCATGTTAACTCGTTCAACACCATTTTTAGTAACAGTGTAGTAGCCACATTCTCTAGCCTTCTTTTCCTTACTTTGATTACCTAAGTCTTTGACTTTTTTAAGTAAATCTTCCCCAGATAAGGGTTCAATATTTTTCTTTTTAGCCATATTTTCAGTCCTAACATTTTGCTACAGTTATCAGTTTTTATCTTGGTTTGTTTAAATTCCAAGAAACGATAAACAAATATTTGCTCGTAAAACTATATTACACTAATTATCTAAATATTTCACATATTCGACAAATTTTTAACACAATATTCTGAGAAGAGCTATTGATTATAGCCACCAATCATATCTATAGTATGTAATATTAAGCATTGCGCTATCAACTATCAACTATTCACCTATTTAGTTGAAGGGCCTATTAATATAGTTATAGCTATAAATTCCTAAAGTCCCTTTGAATTAAACACAATACAATGAAGTTAACTACTCGTGGACATTATAGTGTTAAGGCACTTTTAGATTTGAGTTTACAACAAAATAATACTCCTATATCTGTCAAAGAAATAGCACTACGTCAAGACATACCTATAGCCTACCTTGAAAAGTTATTAATAGAGATGCGTCGTGCTGGTTTAGTCAAATCAGTTCGTGGTGCCCAAGGAGGATATAAATTAGCTAAATTACCTGCTCAAATATCTATAGGACAAATACTAGAATCCGTGGGTGAAACAATCAAACCTTTACCTAGATATGTTCCTGATAATAAACAGGCAGAAGACTGGGTTACTTATTCTATCTGGCATAGATTAGATAAAAAACTTTCTGAAGCACTTTACAATATTTCTTTAGAAGACTTATACTATGATGTCCGTAGTTGGCAAGCTGTAGTAGGAGAAGAAGCGAGTTTTGTTGTTTAATTTTTGATAGTTTGAGTGTCAAGTTGTAAGAGTTAATCAGTAGTATATGATTCATAAGCATTCAGCTATTAGCACTCAGCACTTCAGCAATTAATAATGAATAATTACTTCTGAGGTTAGGTCTGGGGACTTTAACAGTAACTTTTTATTCAAACTCAATTTAAAAGGTTGCTTTTACCTTTCCCAACATTAATAGCTGATAGCTAATAGCTGACAGCTAAATGCTTACTATGATTCACCATGATTACTTATTAAAACAAATTTATAACTATTGAATTCCTGTGAGTGCCAACTATACTTTAATTATTCTTTTCATAGCTGCTTGCCTAGATTATTTGATTGGCGATCCTTGGGATTGGCCACATCCTGTAAAGTTCTTAGGTTGGATAATTACTCATTACACTAAACAAATATTTAAACTCACTAAACCTTATCAAGATAACTCTCACGTATTTATACTTAGATTGTCAGGTATATTACTAGCGATCGCTCTTGTTTTGGGTAGTGGAATTATCAGTTGGTTAATTATTCAAGCTTTACGAATAAACTTTACCCAATTTCCTTTATTAACAGTAATAATAGAGAGTATTTTATTAGCTAGCTGTTTTGCGGGAAAAAGTTTAAGTATGGCAGCTAAAGAAGTACTTCAACTGGTAAGAAGTGACAATTTAATTCAAGCACGTCAAAAATTAAGTATGTATGTAGGTAGAGATACAGAAAATTTATCAATATCGGAAATATTTCGAGCAATTTTTGAAACAGTAACAGAAAATGCAACAGATGGAGTAATTGCACCTTTATTTTACGCTTTAGTGGGAGCCATAATACCAGGTGTAGGTAGCGTACCTTTGGCATTTGCTTACAAAGCTGCTAGTACATTAGATTCGATGGTCGGGTACAAAGAAGCGCCCTATACTGATATAGGATGGTTTAGTGCCAAACTAGAGGACGTTTTAACTTGGCTACCTTGTCGTCTAAATGTTCTGACTATAGCTTTGCTCTCTGGTAAACCCTTATATGTTTGGAGAATATGTCAAAGGGATGCGGTGAAAGACCCTAGTCCTAATGCTGGTTGGAGTGAATGTGCCTATGCTGCAACCTTGGGAGTACAGGTAGGTGGTACAAATTTGTACAAGGGAGTGGTTAAACATAAACCACTATTAGGAGACCCCACCTATCCAATTACACCAGAAATTATTGATCGAGCATTGCAGTTAACTCGATATTGCTTTCTAATTTGGTTAGGGTTATTTTTTATTTGTTATATAATGTCCGGTAGCATCGGTATTGTATAGTGAAGGTAAGGAAGAAGGAAGAAGGAAGAGGGAAGAAGGCTTAAAAGTATGAAAAAACGTAAATTTCCTGTAGATATTCACCCTTGGTTTTACACAAACGTGCCCCAGGGGACATGATATTATTTATCAAAATAATTGGGTGTAATATCCCGCCTTGATTGGCGAAATGTTTTTGGAGGGGAGCTTATAGCGGTTTTCAAGGTTTTCAAATAGATAGAGTACAGTGGTCAAAGCATTTTTCTGCTCCCTACTCCCTACTCCCTACTCCCTAAGCAAAAACAGGACTTACGCAAAGACACTGTGTATAGAGTCCAGTAACTATTAGACAATAGTTATGAGTACTATATATAGTGTATATGCGTAAGTCCTAAAAAAGAATTTTTTAGTCTACTTAATAATGAAAACTGCTGTAAATCACCGTTACAAAAACAACTTCTGACTTCTGACTTCTGACTTCTGACTTCGTTTGACTTCTGACTTCTGACTTCATTAAGGTGGTGGAATATATGAGCAATACTGTAGAAATTTTATCCGCACAGGAGTTACGGCGTACTGTTACTCGTCTTGCTTCCCAAGTAATTGAAAATGCGGGAGATTTGTCTCAACTGGTATTGTTAGGCATCTATACTAGAGGAGTACCGCTAGCGAAAATATTAGCAAATCAAATTGAATTGCTAGAGCAAGTCAAGATACCTGTGGGAGCATTGGATATTACTTTTTATCGGGATGACTTGAACATAACGGGAATGCGAACTCCAGCTAAAACGGAAATTCCTGGTGATATTACTGGCAAGATTGTGGTTTTAGTTGACGATGTGATCTATAAAGGTCGAACAGTGCGAGCTGCTTTGAACGCAGTTCTTGAATATGGTCGCCCAGAAGCAATTAAATTAGTTGTGTTGGTTGATAGAGGTCATCGGGAACTACCAATTCATCCAGATTTCACAGGTAAGAAGCTACCCACTTCTAGAGAAGAGAAGGTCAAAGTTTATGTGCAAGATATTGATCGGAGAGATGGTGTGGAGTTATTTCGCTAGTGCCGCTACGCGGAAGTCAAAAGTTAAAATTCAAAAGCGAGTGCGTAATTCTGAGGTCCCCTCAGAATGTAAGACGCACTCAAGACAGTCAAAAGTATTGATTGGTAAGGCTTTTAGGATTTTGTTACTGGTTATATCATGTTCAAATAATCAGTTATAAAAACCTTATCTCTTTGAATCTTTCTTTCCCTTCTGCCTTCTGCCTTGCTTTCTCCAAAGTATAAGTATTTAACCGAACATGATATTAGTTATTTCTGCAATCCTGCACTAGAAAGTGTGAGGAGTGTGAGGAGTTCGGGGAGATGGGAACCCACCCCTAACCCCTCCCTGGAGGGGAACGTGGGGAGATGGAGAAAGAGTTGGCAATGGTGCTCAGATTGTTGATTTAAAACAGTTTGTAGGGGCAAACGGCTGTTTGCTTGCGCATACTTCGTAACGCCCCTACGGTTTCTTCAAGCTAAAAAATCTGCCGATCGCTCTCGGTGCTGACCACTGAGGTGCTTTTTTAACGTAACTTGAGAATGTCAGCAGTTATAGCCAAACTCTCTTCATATAAAACTTCCCGACCCCAACGTTGTAACTGTTGAGCCATCAAATATTCTGCTTTCTGATCGCTCAAAGCACTGACTTGCTCTGTACGACAAGACTGGGCACTACCACCTGCTTCTAATCGCATACAACCAGTATCTTCAGAACACAAAATCGTGCAACAGTCAGCATTGGGATTACTAGACCCCAAACGCACGCCCACTAAATCTCCAGGAATTTCACCATAGTCAGCGGTAGGAATTGCTGCTAACTCAGCTAAAATCTCCTTATCCGTAGGACTGGTAAACTTGACATGAACGATATCATAATCACCACCAGTCTCAGTATAAGCTGTAGGTTGCCAATCAAGACGACTAGCAAACCACCCCAAAAACATTAGTGCTTGGGCAGCATTCCCTTTTTCATAGTCAAGAGTAATTTTATCTATTTCACCCAAGGAAGCACGACGTTGTGGTGGATCGAAAGTGGCAGCAGCTAATTCTTGCCATGCAGAGAGACGATGCCAATTTAAATCAGCAATGTATGTTTGATTTTCGATCAACTCTTGCATTTTGAGAAATTCTGAATCTGCATCGCTAAAATAAGATGAATCCAGAATAATGCAATTGCTATTTTCACATAGGTTTCGGAATAATTCTTGTTCTTGATTGGGGGTAGCTTTCCACCAAACAAATTTAGGCAAGTCAGGAATCATCAATGATGTCACGACATCACTCACCCTTTCCAGTGCTTCTTTAGTTCCGCGTAGAGTAATATATTCACAGCAAGTTAATGAAGACTGCTTTTTCTTTACTGGGCAATAAGCAGAAACTTGTGCTGTTACCCCTGTATCTTCTCCAAAAGTAGGACATAGTGTGATGACTCGACAGGGGTTTTGATCTGCAATTACTTCACTAATGCTAAATCCTCTAGCATCCATGTTAGGGAATTGCCGAGTTTCTGGAGATTTTGCAGCCCACTCTGAACGTAACTTAGCGAGAGTCTCGGAGTCTATCCTACCTGTTATTGGTAACTGATAAGCTTTTTGAGCCTCTTTGATGGCATCACGGGCCTCATTGCCGTTAATACCATCTATTTCACCTTTGTAGAATCCCAAACCAGCCAAAAGTTGCTGAAATTCTTCGGGTTCATATATTACCATGCTGAAAGTAGCTGCTCTGGTAGCGATCGCAGTTGCTTTTCCTCCATTTTGACCGAGCCAGATTTTACTAAGTTCTGCTTCAATTTCTCCGAGAGAAATATCTTTTGGTTGTTGTAAGGCAACAAGTGTTGTACTCATTTTTCTTGTTTGTAAATGCTTTACTGATGGTTATTTAAGGGAATAGGGAACAGGGAACAGGGAACAGGGAACAGGGAACAGGGAATAATGTCCGCGCCCAATTCTTGTAGCAAGCTATGTCATCCGCCAAGAAATAAATTTCTTGGATCTATAGCAGAAGTCATCTTTAGATGACTAAAGATAGCTAATTTATGATGGCTAATTAATGAGACTTGATATAAGTCACAATTGGAAGAAATCCTTCTGCCTTCTGCCCTCTGTCTTCTGCCTTCTGCCTTCTACTACAGTCGGCGCCAACGACGACCATCACGATTGAGTAACAGTTCAGATTCAACTGGTCCCCATGTACCTGCTTCATACAAAGGTATGGCCTCTGGTGGTGCTGGAGCATCCCAGATACCTAGTATTGGTGTTAATGCTCGCCAAGATGCTTCTACTTCATCACCATGAGTAAATAGTGTTTGGTCTCCTAACATACAATCAACTAACAATCGACTGTAAGCATCTGTACTGGGTTTACCAAAAGCAGTATCGTAACGGAAATCCATATCTACTGAACGAGTCCGCAGGGAACTGCCTGGAGTTTTTACCTCGAAACGCATAGAAATTCCTTCATTTGGCTGAATTCGCAAAGCCAATACGTTAGGATTTGCTTGTTTAGCTGCTGACTGGAACATTAAATATGGTACTTCTTTGAACTGAATCGCGATTTCTGAGACTTTTTTCGGCATTCGCTTACCAGTCCGCAGATAAAATGGAACTCCTTTCCAACGCCAGTTATCAATATAGAGTTTCAGTGCTGCATAAGTAGGTGTGGTGGAGTTGGGGTCTGCTCCTCCTTCTTCCCGATAAGCTGGTACATCTTTGCCTTTCATCCAACCGTTTGTATACTGGCCACGAATTGCAGAAAGCTCCAGGCGTTCTAAGTCTGCCAAGCGGGTTGCCTGAACTACTTTTACCTTTTCGTTACGAATACTGTCAGCATCGAGGGAATTAGGGGGTTCCATTGCTGTGAGGGAGAATAGTTGCATCAGATGATTTTGTACCATGTCCCGCAGGGCACCTGATGTTTCATAATATCCAGCACGTCCTTCTAATCCTACTGTTTCTGCAACAGTGATTTGAACGTTATCGACAAATTGACGATTCCATAGGGGTTCAAAAATGGCATTGGCAAATCGAAATACCATTAAGTTTTGAACTGTTTCTTTTCCTAGATAGTGGTCGATGCGATATATTTGCTCTTCTGGGCAAACTTGGCGAACGATTTTATTGAGTACCTGGGCTGAACTGAGGTCTCTACCAAAGGGTTTTTCAATTACTAATCTATGTTTTTTGGGGTCTTCTAACATTCCTGCTGCGCCTAACTGTTGAGCAGCTTCTCCAAAAAAGCGTGGTGCTACAGATAAGTAAAATACGCGATTACCTCGCGTACCTCTTTCTTCGTCAAGTTGGCTCAAAAATTCTTTTAGTTTTTGGTAATCTTCTGGTTTGTCGATATTACCGGGAGAGTAAAAAATCCCTTTGGCAAAGTCATTCCAGAGTTCTTCAGATTGTAATCCACCACCAAATTCTTCTACGCCAGTCCGCATTTGTTCGCGGAAGTAATCATGGCTCCATTCTCTGCGTGCTACTCCGACTATTGTTAGTTCGGGGGGGAGTCTCCGCTCTAGCTTCATTTGATAGAGTGCTGGAACGAGTTTCCTTTGAGTTAAGTCCCCTGAAGCACCGAAGATAATTAAAATCTGGGGTTCTGGGACTCGGTCTTGTTGTAACCCAACCCGCAAGGGATTTTCTAATAATGCTACCATCTATGTTGACTCCTTCTAATTTATTTACTTATAGAAGCTTGTTTGTTTTTGCCGAGGTGTGCTATTTTATTATTTCACTACAATTAGCTATGTTGATTGTTTTATACTAAATAATTAAATAATTCAGCGTCTTTAGCTACATTAATTTTAATTTTTGGTCATCAGTCAAACCGTTTTTTTTTAAGTTTCGGCTGTCGCCGACATGAAAATGACTGATGACATATAGCAAGGAACGAGTTGCTTAGGAATTAGGAATATAGATTGATGATGAACCGTATGCTTTTCCCACTGTTCCCTGTTCCCTGTTCTCTGTTCCCTGCTATAAGATTTTTCTAACTTGAGACAGGTGCTAATTTTTTGACTTTTTCTTCTAGGGAGTTAATTAGGGAACTAAAGGGTTTGATAAATTTGTCGATCCCTTCTGCTAGCAGTTCGTCCATAACTTGGTCGATATTGATATTAATATCGGGGTCTTTAAGACTTTCTATTAGCTGCATCGCTTCTTCTATATTAGTCTCTACTCGGTTATCAACATGACAGTGATCAGCACAAGCATCTATGGTTTGGGGAGGCAAAGTATTTACTGTATCAGGCCCAATTAATTCATCCACATACATCACATCACTGTAGGTGGGATTTTTGGTGCTAGTACTTGCCCATAATAGCCTTTGCATTGTTGCACCTTTTGCAGATAGAGCTTTCCAGCGGTCGCTCTGAATAATTTTTTTGTATTCTTGATAGGCTATTTTGGCATTAGCGATCGCTACTTTTCCTTTGACGGTTTCTAGTTTGGCCTTGACAGTATCATCGGTTACATTCTTGATTTTGCTATCAATAGTAGCGTCAATATTACTATCAATGCGACTTAAAAAGAAACTTGCCACAGAAGCTATCTTACTGACATCTTCTCCTTTAGCTGCTCTTGCTTCTAGACCTTCAATATAGGCCCAAGCGGTGTTTACATAGCTTTCTACAGAAAATAGCAAAGTGACATTGACATTAATCCCTTCACTAATAACTTTTGTTACTGCTGGTAAACCTTCCGGTGTACCTGGAATTTTAATCATTAGGTTTTCGCGACCGATAGCAGTATAATAACGAATTGCTTCGCTGATGGTACTTTCTGTATCTTTGGCTATAGTAGGTGGGACCTCAATACTAATATAACCATCTAATCCATTAGTTTGTTCGTAGACTGGCATAAATATATCGCAAGCATCACGAATATCCTTAAAAACAAGAGATTCGTAAATTTCCATCACTGACTTACCAGCGCTGATACCTGCTTCAATATCTGCATCATAGATAGCATTACCAGCGATTGCTTTCTCAAAGATAGCGGGATTAGAAGTGATACCACGAATCCCGCTATCTTTGAGAAAGCAAGCGCTGATACCTGCTTCAATATCTGCATCATAGATAGCATTACCAGCGATTGCT
>NZ_RCBY01000247.1 GCF_003838195.1 Okeania hirsuta | reverse complement strand
CGTTATAGTTTAATACATAAGCTTGTTTATTTCCTAGATTTATTTTATTAATACTAGCTATTAAATTTACTTCTAAAATTCCATTTTGGCTTTGGTTAATTTGAGGATAGGATGATAAATTTTGTTTGTTTTCTTGAGGGTTATACCTGCTACATTGAGCGATTAAAACAGCAAGAAAACTACTATAGCTTAGGGTTAAAAAATGTCGCCGATTAATTTGTTTCATAATATAGTTTTGGCCCTATTTTTCCACAGGATTAAAACGATAACCCAAACCATAAACTGTTTCAATTAAATCTTCACCTCCACTCATACTTAATTTACGTCGTAATAGTCGAATTTGAGCAGCAACAACATTACTAATTGGTTCTGCGTCCAATTCCCAAAGTTGAGCTAAAATTTGATCGCGACTGAGAATTTGGTGAGGATGTCGGAGGAAATATTCTAGCAGTACAAACTCTTTATGAGTCAGAGAAATAACCTGTTTTTTCTGATTTTTATCCATTAAACAAACAGTATTAGTGCCGTAGTCTAGAATTATATTTCCTACTTGTAACTGCTGGGCTTGAAATTGAGGCGATCGCCTTTGTAAAGCCCTGAGCCTAGCTAATAATTCTGCCATGCCAAAGGGCTTAACTAAATAATCATCTGCCCCCGCATCTAGTCCCATAACTTTATCTGCCATACTATCTTTTGCGGTTAATAGTAGTACAGGTAAAGCACTATTTTTCTGTCGCAAAAGTTTGACTAATTCTAACCCTGATAATCCAGGTAATAACCAATCAAAAATTGCAAGGCAATATAAGGTTAATTGACTTTCTAAATATTCCCATGCTATTGTACCATCAACTACCCAATCGACCACATAAGATTCTTGATGAAGAACTCGTTTAATTGCTGCTCCTAAATCCTGTTCATCTTCGACCAATAAAACTCGCATAACATAAATAACATAATTAGATTAGTAACTTTATTTTATGAATATATAGCATTAATAATCAACACAAAAAAAATAGAATAGATGTAGTTTTTTGAGATTTTTTTCACTTAGCTTATCTATATCTTTATCTTTATAAAATAAAATTATGAAATTAAAATGAATTTTTTGGGCTAATTTTACCAACAATCCCATTAAGCTTTTCGGCTGTATGTTATATCATGTCCGGTTGAACAGTTATAAATAAACGACGAAGGAGTCAGGAGTCAGTCGGATCGAGTCAGGAGGGAAGAAAGAAGAAGAAAGAGAAAGTTTTTTGGTCGCGGAGCGCGGAACGGAGTTCTATCACGCTCTTATCGGGAGATGATATTACTAACAAAGGGAAAGAATTTAGGACATAAAAACAATCAGTTAAATGAAAAATATATCTTAGGGACTTTTGTAAGATATATTGAAAATTTACCTGAATAGTCATCTATCTAGGCTACATCGTAAAACTTTGTGTTATTCTAAGTGGCAGTAGGTTGGGTTGAGTGCGACTCGTTGGGTCAAAGAAGCCAAGACGGCAACATGACCCTTTAACCAAAAGGTTAAAAACTCATAACTCATGGAGGTTCAATTCCTTCCCTCTCAGCTAGGGAGTGACTTCATAGCTCAGGTTTAATGGATTAACAACCATTATTCTCAGTGCATGGGCTAAAAGCGGATCAGCTTTAAGGACTAAGGACGATGCTGCAAGAGTAGTTATTCAAGGTCAAGAACATGAATCCTGTTAAACGTTTCCTTCGGAATGCTGCGCAAACGTCAACCTAAATCGGGGTAATTGTCCTTGTATCCCCCGTGAACAAAACGGTATAGATGACGCCCCTTTAGGTCTTCAACCGCTTAAAGGACTAGCTGGCAAGTCTCGGACAACTCAGGACGCCTAAAGCTAACGTGAAATGTGTTATGGGAACGAAGTAACCCCTATTAGACTCTCATTCGATGAGTAGGAAAAGTTTAACCAATGTCTTTTAGGGCTAAGGATTCCCCAAAAAGCAAGCCTGGAGTAATGTTCAGGATATGCAGACGTGGGGAGACATTGCTCTTAGGCACTGAAGCCGAAATTGTATTAAGCCAAAATGCGAATAGGCCGGGGTGAGTAGGCTCAAGTCGAGAGTAGGAGACTCTTGTTAATAAAAATCTCCAGGCAGCCAAGCCAAAGAGTAGCGAAAACCGAAGCCAACAATCGTGGACAAACCTTGAAATATAGGTGCGAAAGTAGGTGTAACCAACCTTGAAAAATCCTGCAATGTTAGGAGCCGTGTGAGTTGGAAACTCTCACGCACGGTTTTGAAGCAGATGTGAGGGATAGTGATATCCCCATCGACTGTATCGCGACAGCAAAACCCAACAATAAAAATTATCAACATGAGTTTAGTCACTAAACCCCCAACAACTAACTATTCCCTACTTAATACCAATTTTTCAAGATGTCACAAATAGTTGGCAACTTATGATGTGAAAGAATAACCTGAAATTAGTATATAACCATTACTTTCTATCAACTTTCACTTCTGACTTCTGAATTCTGACTTCTGACTTCTGACTTCGTTAACACCCCTCCAACTTCGCCACCTCAAACCGAGTCTTCAACACAGAATCAGGATTCAAACTAATAGAATCAATCCTTAACTCTACCAACAACTGCGCAAACTCAGGATGATCGCTCGGTGCCTGACCGCAAATACCAATCTTACGCCCGCACTCATGAGCAATAGTAATCGCAATCTTAATCATTCGCCTCACAGCATCATGGCGTTCATCAAAAATATCTGCTACCAATGCCGAATCTCGGTCTAAACCCAATACCAACTGAGTCAAATCATTCGACCCAATAGAAAATCCATCAAACACTTGAGCAAACTGTTCGATTAAAATCACATTACTCGGTAACTCACACATCACATAAACCTGCAAACCATTCTCACCCCTCACCAAACCATACTTAGCCATCTCCCCTAAAACCTTCATTCCTTCTTGGGGTGTACGACAAAACGGAATCATCGGAATTACATTTGCCAATCCCATTTTATCCCGCACTCGCTTCAGTACCAGACATTCCAAACCAAAAGCTTCCCGATATTTGGGATGATAATAACGAGACGCACCTCGCCAACCAATCATTGGGTTTTCTTCATCAGGTTCAAACTGTTTCCCTCCCAATAAATTAGCATATTCATTACTCTTAAAATCGCTCATCCGCACAATAACAGGTTTCGGATAAAAAGCAGCAGCGATCGCTCCCATCCCATAAGCTAGGCGATCGATAAAGAAATCTGCCTTATTTTCATATCCCATAGTCAACTCAGCAATTTTTGCCTTTTCCACCTCATCTTCCACTTCGTCAAAATTGAGCAATGCTAAAGGATGCACCCCAATATGATTAGCAATTATAAATTCCAATCTAGCCAAACCCACACCATCAACAGGAAGTGCCGATAACCGAAAAACCTCCTCTGGGTTGCCCACATTCATCAAAATGCGGGTGCGAGTTTCTGGCAAATCATCCAATACTGTTTCCACCACCTCAAACGTGAGCAACCCATCATAAATTATCCCCACTTCTCCCTCAGCACAGTCAACAGTCACCGCCTGACTATTGTACAATAGTTTCGTAGCATTTTCGCAACCAACAATCGCCGGAATACCCATCTCCCGCGCAATAATTGCAGCATGACAAGTACGCCCACCTTGGTTAGTAACTATAGCGCTAGCCTTTTTCATAATGGGTTCCCAGTCGGGGTCAGTTTTGTTAGTGACTAACACCTCCCCTGGTTGAAATTCAGAAATGTTATGGGTATCCAGAATTACGCGTACCTTACCTTGACCGATCGCCTGACCCACAGAACGACCTGTTAACAATACTTTCCCTTTCTCCTGCAACTGATAACTACGCAGCATATTCTCAGATTTTTGAGATTGCACTGTTTCTGGTCGCGCCTGAACTATATATAAACTATTGGTAATACCATCTTTTGCCCATTCAATATCCATCGGCGTGTAACTACCGCGCACCTGGGAATAATGGTCTTCAATAATTACCGCCCAATGGGCAAGTTGCAGAATTTCATCATCACTCAGAGCAAACTGTTGTTGCTGTCGCTCTGGCACGGGTACGTTTTTAATCGAATTACCGCCATCATAAACCATTTTGATAGCTTTAGTGCCCAGGCGTTTGTTGAGAATAGTATGGAAACCTTCTCGGAGCGTAGGTTTGAATACCAGGTATTCATCGGGGTTAACTGCGCCTTGTACGACATTTTCCCCTAAACCATAAGCTGCTGTAATTAGGGCAGCATTTTTGAATCCAGTTTCGGTATCTATGGAAAACATGACACCAGAGGTAGCAAGGTCGGAACGCACCATTTTTTGAATGCCAACTGAGAGAGCAACATCGAAGTGGTCGAAACCTTTGATAGTGCGGTAGGAGATAGCGCGGTCGGTGAATACTGATGCGAAACATTTATGAGCAGCTTTAAGTACGCTTTCAACCCCGTGAATATTGAGGTAAGTTTCCTGTTGCCCGGCAAAACTGGCATCTGGTAAGTCTTCGGCAGTAGCACTGGAACGTACAGCAACATCTGTATCTTGACCGTAGAGATAACAAAGGGTTTCGTAGCTGAGGGCGATCGCTTTTTCGAGTTCTGCTGGAAAGGGTGTATTCATTATCAATGCTCGTGCTTTTTTACCCCGTTGTTGCAAATTTTTTATATCTTCAACATCAAGGTCGGCAAATAGTTGGCGCAGTTTTGCTTCTAAACCAGCAGATTTGATGAAGTAACGATAGGCATAAGCAGTGGTAGCGAAACCATTAGGAATATTGATATTTTTGGGGGTAAGTTGTTGCATCATTTCTCCTAAAGATGCGTTTTTACCTCCTACTAAAGGAATGTCATTAATACTAACTTCATCAAACCACAACACTAAGCTTTTTTCTTTAGCAGTAAAAGTCTTATTTTGAATTATTAATGTTTTTAGCATTGCTTTAATTTCTCCTAAAGTTAAGCTGTTTCATCGCGGTACAGCTTGGATATAATTTTTTTCACAATTTTATCTTCAAGGCAAATCACTATATTTTTGCCTTTATAGCAGTCGAAGGAAAGTTTAGGACAGAGCAAAAGCTTAAAATTCAGATAACGTAAGATTTTTCTTTATTCCTTCTTCCTTCTGCTATAAAAAAACTATTTTTGTTAACGACCTATAATCTATATCACATTGATCCCTAACAATTATTTATTTATTTATAGCTCTTTATTATCCATATATGTTATCAAATGAACTCTATCCAAATGATTTATTCCTCTATTAATATATTAATTAAACTCTATGTAACCGACAACTTTTCTGAGGTATACATCTTAGTTACCAAAAGTAAAAAAATGTTGATAGGAGTAGTGTAGAGGTACTTATTACAAAAGATTAAGCGCTTTAATAATTCTATAGAGGGGGTTTGACTGCGACTCATCTGAGGCAGACACATTACTGAGGATTATAATTAAGCTTAAATAGAAATTAAATAACGATGGTTAATTCCTTTTTTTTAATCCCAACTATAGTTAAGTTAATATATTAAGTTTGTTTGGCGTTTTTTCCTACATAAGAGGTATTAAATAACCAGTATATATCTGTAAAAATCTTGATTTTAATCTCAAAAATATAGCAACCGTCATGTTAGTTAGAACAATTAGTGTGAGCATCTTGCTCGCGTTATAAATCATCATAATTAGGGTTTGCTGAAAAAGTCTTATGGGTGAGGGTAGGAGTCAGGAGTCAGGAGTCAGGATAAATGGGAATTACAGAGGATGTAGTTGGAATAATTGTCCCTTAATTTTTCTGCCCAACTCTTGCACAAAATGCTAGTTTTTTGAGCTTTCTTAACCGAAAAGCTGGGACTTTTTTTCAATCTAATAAGGCTGAAACCTTTATATTTCAATACTTTGATAGTTAATCAGCAAGCCCTAATTACATCATGTTCGGATAATTATAGTAACTGCCAAGCACGCTCCTAATTGTAACTGTTCTGCCGTAAGCGTAGCTCCACCGAAGGGGACACATGATCGGGACTTACGCAGAATCACCTTGAAAATACCATATGTAGGGGCGCAATTCGGAGCTTTGCGTTAGCAAATGGTATTCGCCCTCAGTCAATATAGTGTCTATGCGTAAGCCCTGATGATATCACCCTATGTCCTAACTATAGTGGCAACTGCTATAGAACCTTATGGTATCTTTGCCAGCGGTATGTACTTTTGGCATAGAAGTAGGGAAATTCGGCATTACTGAGGGGCGGGATGAATATAAGTGGGGTGGATATCCTGCCAAGGAGTGAAAATATCAGGAATGGGCAAGATGCCCATTCCACTTCCACAAAACTATTAAAATCATCCCGCATTTATGCAACACCGGAAATTCAGAAATAGAATAGGGAAAAAAGTAGAAAAATGCCCCCCACTCTCCTAATTCCCTACTCCCCCACTCCCCCACTCCTAGATAACTGCTGAATAATTTAATTTGCTGCTGCCTCTGCTACAGTCGTAATAACTTCCTGGAATATCACTTCATCTTTACGAGGGTCAGCATGGGCAACTTTCACCTCTAGGCGATCGCCCACATTGACAGACCGACCAAACCGCATCGCCAACTCTAACCCCAACTCTTCCAATAACACCAACCCTAAATTAATTTCTTCTTTCAACCACCGAATTATCAATGCTTGCCAAACCTCATCAGAATTACGTCGCAAATATTCCAGTCCCCAGTAACGGTTCGTACATCTTTCCACACTAGAAGCTTCTTTGACAGCAGGAACTAAACTCATTACTATTTCTTGCATCTGGTCTCGACTAAAAGGTAACTCCTCTCCTCGTAAATGAGCTTTAATTTGAAAGTGAGCCAATAGATCGCTATAACGCCGAATCGGAGAAGTAACCTGAACATAAGTTTCTAAGGCCAAACTAGCGTGACGAGCTGGTATAATACCCATTTCACTTTTAGGCATACATCTACGCATCGCACAAGAGCGAACTGGCCCAGCAGGCAATAATATTAGTTCTGCCTCTGGTGGAAGTTCTGGTTGGGGTTGACTGCGATAGGGAAGGGGTATATCATGTTTTTGACCATATTTTGCCCCAACCTCTCCTGCCATAATCATCATCTCTGCCACTAGCTGTCTTGATGGTGAGTCGTCCAATACTTCTACTTTTACTTCCTCACCTTCGACTTTAATCACTGACTCTGGCATATATATACTAATAGAGCCTTGTGACTGTCGCCACTGAAATCTTTGTTTCGCCCACTGATTGAGAACATGAATTTCTGGTTCTAGCTTAATCTGTAACTGTAACATTTCATCTACATCATCATAAGTCAGACGGTAGGTTGGTTTGATTAAGCTAGCGTGAATGCTGTAGTCTACAACTCCTCCACTTTCATCTAAAATAACGCCAAAACTCAAAGCGCTGCAAATTTGTCCCTGAATCAGACTCATTGGCCCTGTGGCCAACTCTGATGGGAACATCGGAATTATACCTGTGGGTAAATATAGTGTAGTAGTTCTTCGCCTTGCGTCTAGGTCTAACTCATCACCAGGAGTAAGTAAGCGAGTTGGGTCGGCAATATGTACCCATATCTTTTGTTGATTGTCTTCTAAAAATTCTATACTGAGGCCATCATCTATTTCTTTGGTGCTTTCATCGTCTATGGTATAGACTTTTAGATGAGTTAAATCCAAACGGTTTGTGTCTGGATCTGGCTGGGGAGATTGCAGGCAGCTTTGAGCCACTTCTAGTACCTTGGTAGAAAAATGTTTTGGGATCTGACTACGTCGCAGAAATAGATTTTCATGTTCGCTCCATATACCTAGATCCATTAATAGTTTAAACGCTGCTTCTGGAGTTTCGGGTAATTCTAAGACTGCCAAGGTATCCATTGCCTGGGTACGATTAGAAGCTTCTTCTCCGTAAGTCGCCAATTTTTCTATTACATCTAGGCGGTTATAATCGCTTGGTTGCCACTCTACTTCTTCTCCTGCTAGTCGGTTACGCACCCGGAGTAAAAAGTTTTCTAGTTCTTGTTGTTTTTGTTTTTGGACTTCTTGCTGATGTTTGATTTCTCCTACTTGGGCTATAGGTCGGGGTTCGTAGCGATCGCCTTTTTGCTTAAAGTAGAGTTTATCGTCTGATAGTAATATGTATGCTGCGTAACATTGGGCTGGTGTTTGTTCTGAAAATAGCAGTAAGGCCATTTCTTCTGGATTTACTGTTTCTGCTTCTTCTACCAGTAGTTCCCATGCTAATTCTATACTTGAAGGGTCTATATAAGTTTCTACTTCCTGAAGAAATTTGGGAATTTCTGATGATTTGTAACTTTCTCCTGCTACTTCATAACTGATTTGCTTTGGAGGTATGCTGTGAGATTGACCATTTGCTTCCACCACGACCCAGTTTTTTTTACCATCTGGACGTTCTGCTATGGCTAGTCGCCGTTCTCCATGCAATCTAAATTCAATTAATTTTCCCTTCTCCACTTTTCCTTATTTATATATCCCTATAAATTTTCAATTGCCTTGGCTTGGGTTGTGGTTTTTGCTAGTTTAGTTTGAGATTTTTTGACTTTGGTTTTTTTCTTAATATTTAACTTTTTCAGATTTTTCCAAAATCTCAAATCTCAAACACTCTATCTTCAGGTTTCTCTATTAACGTAGGGTAATAAAGCTACTAATCTAGCTCTTTTGATACTTTTCGTTAAATCTCTCTGCTGTTTTGAAGTTAAACCAGTGATTCTTCTTGGCAGAATTTTACCTCTTTCTGTAACATATTTCTTTAGTAGTTCCACATCTTTATAATCGATTGGATCGCCTGGTTTAATTGGTGATACTCTTTTGCGGAAGTAATTCGCCATTGCTAATTATTTGTTAGTTATTTTTGTTTACGTTTACGTTTTAGTTATTTACTGTTTTTAATACTCACTGAATTTTTACTTAATTTCTTTGTGAACTGTATGTTTATTACAGTGAGTACAGAATTTCTTCAATTCTAATCTTGAGGTTGTATTTCTACGGTTTTTAGTTGTTGTATACCTAGACACACCTTGTGAACGTTTATTGGAATTTGTTCTACACTCTGTGCATTCTAGTGTAATAACAATTCTGACTCCTTTAGCCATTTTTCAGTTTCCATGAATGTTAGACACAAATTACTATCTTCTCACATAGCGCTTGGCTTCGTCAACTAGCCACTTTACCTTAATATCTAGGGAGTAACCACGCATTGTCCCTACTACTATTGTCTGAGCTATTCTGTCATGGAAAGCTTGTTGATACCTTTCAATATCTACTAAAGCTACTGTAAAGTCCAAAAATAAAGGCATTATTAGTAGTAAGACAGCAGCATTTCCTGATGTTAAATTACTAATTCCTAACATGGCCAATGCCCCAGATAATGCTAAAATTCCTTCTCGCTTTGATAAATCTAGGATACCTGGATTTCTTTGGTATCTAGTATCTAAAACTTTCATATCTAGAGCATAGTGCCCTATACTCTGACCATAGTTTTTATAGACCACTAGTACTCGTGTTATTATCCAAAGTACCATAAAAAATAAAATAAACGTGAACCAATTATTGCTAATTATGGCACTCAAAAACCAAACTACTAAAGCATCTATACTGAATGCTGCTACGCGACGGGATAGAGGTGCTTTTGGCAATTGGGGTATAATATTATCGCTCATAAGATAGACCTTAATTCTTTTTTGGTCTGGTTAGGAGAATATGTAACTGTTTTATTGGCTTTTGTTACTGTTCTATAATTTTATCATGTTTTTTATTTGTCAATTTTTCCGGGTTTTTCAGATATGAAGTTAATATACATAAATTATTACTGGTAGCTATGGGTAGGACTAATCCGATCTGATGGCTAAGTTACTAAGTAGTTATTAACTTGAATATGAAATTAAATCTAATTCAATCACAATATTCACTACAATTTAGGAATTACTATGATTTTACATTTAAGATAAAATGAGATTTTTGCTCTGGTCAATAATCAGTATGATTACTCCATAAATTCTCAAGTTTTGCTTTTAACTTTTAATTTTAAGTTTTACCGAAAAATTGAGTTTAAATCCTATTCTTTAAATGAGAAAAGCGGTCGTTTTGCGCTTCGCACAACTACCTTAAAGCCTAGCCTTTTACAGAGTAGCT
>NZ_RCBY01000246.1 GCF_003838195.1 Okeania hirsuta | reverse complement strand
CTATATCGCTCTAGATGACCATACTCTATATATAGTGTCTTTGCGTAAGTCCTGAGTATATTAATGATTTAGGGAGAACGGGAGATTAGGGAATAGGGAAATACTGAAATTTACTAAAATTTTCCGATTAGGGTTTGCTGAAAAAGTCTTATGAGTGAGGGTAGGATCAGGGCAAACGCATCTTATTTTGCCGTTCCCTATATGTAGTGTTTATTTGATTTTATAGACACTATATGTTGAAAGTCTATTGTCAACAAGCGCAATAAAACCCGGTTTATTGATAATTACCCCTAGTTTATTGACGAGATGCGTTTGCCCTGAGGGTAGGATTTAGGAATCAGGAAGACCAAGTCAGGATAAATGGGAATTGATGTGGGTAATGGATAGACTTAATAATAGGGGTTAACGGCCGTCAACCCCTACAAATGGCCTATAATTTTGTTTTTTGGGTAATTCCTATAGGTAAGTTAGGACATAAAAGAGAGAAATGTTTTTCCCACTTTTCCCAGAGACGGTCACTTCAGGGAGTGGAGTATGTCAACTCCACGTACAACACAGCTTTGGTTAAAGAGAGCCAGGGTGTTTTAATTCCTGGATTAGAGTACAGAATTCTGATACAGCAGATTCGGTTGTACATGAGATACAAATATTAACGTTTGCTAACTCAAAGCTCCCCTAACAGATGTTCCCATAACAGGCAAGAAGTCCGCACTGGATACTCACGCCTGATCAAATCTGCTGTATTTAGATTCCTTTTGCCTTTTTGGTTGTTATTTTTACCTTTGGTAATTTCGGTAATAATTTCTTTCACCACTTCATGTTTAATTTCTACACATTAGTATCTTTCTCCCATCAATCTTTGTCGCATACCTTCAGCAATTTTTTGGCCTAAGTATTCTGGAATCAAACTTTCATTAGGCCCCAAAAGATAAAGAATAAGACGAGTTCGCCCACGCCAAACTAATAGGTTGGCGTTAACTACTAACAAATCTTCTTGCCAGATGGCATACATAACTTTATAGAATAGACCTGGTTGATTATCTGCTTCAATCAATAGTGCTGGTAGATGAAATACAGGATCGACATAAAATTCTGTCGCTACTTCTTCTAAACCACTATCTAGATTAAACTCTACAGCTAACATTTCTTCTACCTCGAAACGGCCTGCCAGTGATTCTTGGATGGCACGACAAACATTTTCTGAGGTTTTCTCTGTTAGTGCTTTGCCCCCCCTAGATATTACTAATTTGATAAAGACCAACATCGGTGGGTAAATTTGTCCATAAAGACTGAGGCTATGAATAGTTAGTCCATAGGCAGCTAAGACCCCAAAAATATCACTGAGCAAAAATGATTGATTTCGGTAGGTAAAGTGCAGGGCACTTTTGCTGCCTTCTGGTTTTAGTTCTATTACAGCTTGTTTACTTTTATACAGTTGATATGCTAACTTCAAATTTTGCAGTTGGATATCACTACTTACAAATTGCTCATAAAACTGTGGAAACGCTCGGTTGAAGCGCTTTAGCAGTTCTAGTGTTGATGATTTTAAACCCGGAGCCATAATCGAAGAGAGGGAACGGGATATATACTATCTAATAATGTCATCCAACTTCTACTAACTTAACCACGCCTGCATGGGTTTTTGGAAAAATTTGTTTAGCGGCTCTGAGCCAACATCTCACCCTCAAAATCCAGATTATGAGGGATACACTACTATTGGGGAAGGAAAGGCTTCTTCTCAAGCTGTTCGTTCACCTAATAGAAGTAATGGACGTATATTTTTTAGTACAGATCGAGACATAGATATATATGAACTTGAAGAACTCTGTAATGCTGTTGGTTGGTCTCGCCGCCCATTACGCAAAGTAAAAAAGGCCATTCAACATAGTTTTCTTGTTGTCTCTATGTGGCAGATGCGAGGCAGTCAAAAAAGACTGATTGGCTTTGCCAGAGCAACATCAGACCATGCTTTTAATGCCACTCTTTGGGATGTAGTTGTTCATCCTGATGTCCAAGGCAAGGGCTTGGGGAAAGCATTGATGAAGTACATCATCAAAAAACTTCGTAGCGAGGATATCAGCAATATCACCTTATTTGCTGACCCTCATGTTGTTGATTTTTACCACAATTTAGGTTTTATCTCTGACCCAGAGGGAATTAAAGGAATGTTCTGGTATCCAGATTAGCTGTTTTTGATTGGATCAAAATTATGATTAACCAAATAATATTCTAATAAATCTAGAATTTAGATTTTTTTAGCATGGGCATTTTTCTCACTTTTAACTTATTTAAATATATGCAGAATGTATTATTAGTTAGTCAAGAAGGTTGATTAACGTTTATATGGGTAGCTTAAAGGCCTTAGATACTAACTAAGTTTTGAGGATACTTTAAATTTGTCTCCTGTAAAAACTCAATTGGTATATTATTTCTAGTGCGATGCTCCTGTAGAATCTAAAATCTAGAGATAATGATTCAAGGATTTTTGTTCCTAAAAATTTCCTGAATATATGGGCAAATTTGTTTGGTGTAAAATTTTTTTTGAATTTTTTTGCACAACTTGTGAAAATTGAGCTATAATAAATTTATAGTTCAACCGGGATGTAGCGCAGTTTGGTAGCGCGCCTGCTTTGGGAGCAGGATGTCGCAGGTTCAAATCCTGTCATCCCGATAATTACAGAATTACAAATAAATTAGGTATAAACATTTAAAACCTCACCCTGAAGCACAGAAATTTAAATAAAACTTTTTTGGGCATCTTGTCTACCCCGGCTATACCTTGCTGAGATGAAATCTTCTAATCTTCTAAAGTTTAGCTCTACTTATCTAGTGGTCTTTAGACATTTTATCTGATATAAAGTAGCTGTTTGCGTAGCATGACCTAGGAACAGTCAGTCCAGGCAAGGAAAAAATGTCAAAGCCATAAAAATGGCTAAAATCCTTATCGCTACTGGATTTATACCTTTTTGATCTCAAAACCTCTGTTTGTATAGATTTAAGGACTTTTTTTGCCTGATTTTTGTCTATAGCAGGGAATAATAAATTGGTAACAGTGGGAAAAACATTTTCCCTTATTGGGATCATCATCTGCATAAGTCCTAATCTACTAACTATTGCTATAAATCCCAATAGACATCTCCAGAAAAGAGGGAATAGGGAATAGGGAATAGGGAATAGGTATGGAGGGGGAAATAACTGATAATTTCTGTACGATAATTGATTTGATTTTGGATTTTTACCAGATGTCTAATAGTTAGTAGATATAGCAATGTGCGCTGGCATATTTACACATTATTTTTTGTACACCTTTTCGCTTACTGCACTTTGAGCTGGACATTGTAAATACCTGAGCGCTCATTGCTATAAGTTTTCAAAAGTCACTAGGCTAATATTCTAGTGAGCTAAGTCCGGCTTATCAAATAGATTTATAACTTTTCGCTGTTCCCTGGTCTCTATTTTCAATCATATACTATGTTCCTTAGGTCCAAAATATTAAATTAATTTTGCACAGTTACTTAGTCTTTGTAGTCTACTCAAATTAAAACAACTATAGAACCCATTTGATATCTATTTAAAAAGATATGGGAAGACGGGGATATAGGGAAGTAGAGAGTATTTTTCAATCTGCTTGGTGCCCGTTCCCTTCTCTTGGTCGGCGTTCCCATGGCGAGACGCGGGTTCACATCCGCCTTTTCCCTTATGTCTTCTCTCCATCTCCTGACTCAGTCCTCCTGACTCCTGGTAAAAAAAAAGCGGGTCGCAGACATTAATACCAAATGGGTTATATAAACAGATACACTCCCTCGTTTGTTAAAAAGCTGAGTGCTGAACGCTAATAGCGACATGCTTTCCTATTCTCAATGTAGTTATAGTTTTGAAAATTAATCTATACATTCCGTTGGATGAGGCAAAAAATTTTGAATTTTAGTCGATAGCTTAACCTAGAATTGAATAATTTATAATTTAACCCTCCTTTAGGAGAAAGACTATGTCTTAAGTATCTGTAAACTACTATGTTTTTATTTATTGTTAGCTTAAGCAAATGAAAAAATTGTGTTATAATCAACTACAGTTATAACTGTTTTTCCATCAATCATACTCCTATGGTTGTCAATTTACTAATGTGGTAAATTAATCATAGATTAGCTTTTATCTAAAATAACAATTTTCGTAAAATTTATAATTCAGTGAAATTAAAAGCATAAAATTAAACTATTTTTATGATTAATTAAAATACTGTTTGAGATCAAGTAATCGCTCAATTCCATAATTTAATTTTTCCAAAAATAATGATTTTATTGAATTATTAATTAATCACAGCTAAATATGTTTTTAAAACGGTAAAAAAATCAGGATATCTTAGTAAACTATGGAATAAATATTTTGATGATTGATGTGATAGTTAAATCTTAAAAAGATTAAATCATGTTTATTAGTGGCTTATTGAACAAATTAACATGATATTTTCATGTCTATCTGTAAGTTATTTGATGTTCATAACTTTTATTTTTGCTGCATTATTTTAAATAATTTGGAGAATCTATGAAATCATTAATTCGCCTAAGTGTAGTGTTAGGAATAGTAACTAGCACTTTGATAAGACCTTCTGTCAAAGATATGTCTGCATTAGCGCTATCTGCAGAAGAAGTCTTGCAGAAGTTAACTCCTGTGCCTGTATTTACAATAACCGATCAAAATGGCTCTCCTCTTGTAGCTTCTATCAAAAAAGAAGGTAATGAAAATTCTTCTGTGGCAGGGGTTTTTATTAGTAAGAGTGATGCAGATGCTTTTGTAGAAAAATTAAAAGGAGAAAATCCTGATTTGGCAGCTACGGTTAAGGTAGTGCCTGTATCTCTGGGTGAAGTTTATGAAATGAGCCAATCTAGTCAGAATAATCAGCAAAAGCTACAGTTTGCTTATGTTCCAATTAAGAGGCAGGTTGAATCTGCGAAGATTTTACTTGAGCAAAATGGTCAGGATGTTAACCAGTTCAATGGAGTACCTTTATTTATGGCTAAAGGTGGACCTGATGGTGGATATTTAACTATTCAACGTGGGGAACAACAAGTTATTCCTATGTTTTTTAATAAGGAAGATTTGCAGGGAATGTTGGAGCGAGCTAAGACTCAACAACCTGATGTTTTTTCTTCTGTGAAAATTGAAGTTGTGAATCTTGAAGGTGTAATTAAGGCCCTGGAGAAAGATGACGATCCTTTCTTAGAAAAAATTATTTTTATTCCTCCCAGGGAGTCTTTAGAGTTTGTACAACAGTTAAAACAATCTGGTAATTAATAAATTAAAATTTCAATTTTCAGCGATCGCGATTAATGGACTTTTCTTCGGAGTGTGTAGTTTCAGGTCTAGACCTTTGGCAATGGTATCGCAGTGCTCAGAGTGATGGTTTAAAGGCAGGTATCTATGTTGCTGAGGTTGATTGGTTGTTGCAAGAATTTGCTGGACTAGATCGATTAACGCTTCGTTTAGAGTCTTTTAAAGATTGGCCTAATATTTCAATGAGGCTTTCTTTAGTTGAGTTGAATAATCTTTGGTATAGACGTTTAAATGAAAAGGTTCCGCTTCAATATTTAATAGGGGTTACTTATTGGCGGAATTTTTCTTTGGAGGTGGATTTTGGGGTTTTGATACCAAGGCCAGAAACAGAGTGTTTAATCGATCTGGTTGTAGCAGCTACTAATAGTGTTTCCCATCTTCAACAAGGAATTTGGGTAGATATGGGAACTGGTAGTGGGGCGATCGCTTTTGGGTTGGCAGAAGTATTGACAGATGCTTCTATCTATGCTGTGGATTGTAGTTCAGAAGCTTTGGCTATTGCTAGACAGAATGGGACAAAATTGGGTTTAGGGAACAAGATAAATTTTTGTCAAGGTTCTTGGTGGGAACCATTGGAGCATTTGCGAGGTAAAGTGAGTGGAATGGTGGCTAACCCTCCTTATATTCCTAGCGATATGGTTTCTACTTTGCAACCAGAAGTCAGGAAACATGAGCCTCATCTTGCTCTTGATGGTGGTATTGATGGCCTAGAGTTTATTAGATTTTTGATTGAAACAGCTCCACTATATTTAGTTTCTGGTGGTGTTTGGTTGGTGGAGGTGATGAGTGGGCAAGGGGATAAGGTTGCTGAAATGTTGCAGGATAATGGAGCTTATTGTGGGGTTGAGATTTTTCCGGATATTGAGGGTGTTGATCGGTTTGCTATGGCTTATTTGAAGTAGCAGTTATTATTTTCTTGAGCTTCAAAAATTTTTATATAGTCTTGTTATGGAATAAGTTGAAATACTAATTTATATTCTCTTTCTACTATGGGGTGGTCCATATATATTGTAGCTTTTCCATCTTCACATGTCCCATCCTCGCCTACTAAAACACCTGCTTTGGCAGCCCAACGTAATTTCCATTTACCTGTTTCATTGTTGATTTTAATATCGAAGTTTACAGGATCGTGATTTTTCTTATTAGGAAAATTATTATCTTTTGATAATAATGGAACTTCAAGATTTATGTCTACTGGAAATGAATGCTCAAGAAGAGTTGCATTTCCTTCTACTTCTGTTGTTCCATCTGCTTTACTTCTATCTATGACTTGACGAATTTCAACTTTTCCAACCTCTATATGGTCTTTCTTTATAGGTCTATATTTGAATTCAATTCTTTTTCCTTCTTGGAATAGATTTTTGCAATATTTATTTTTACAACTATTTTGTGCTATTCCTAAAGAGCATCTAATTTCTGGAACGAAAATGGCTACAAGTATACCAGTTACAGGAATAGCTATACCTATTAAAAAAACATTTATTCTTTTGTTCCAATTCTTTTGTTCAGAATTACTCATAGATTTTATTATAAGTCAAGGGTAAAATATAGTATTTATCAATATTTGGATGATATAAATACTATTCTAATTCTACTTTCCCTGCTATAAATTTGCCTATTTTTTTCAAACAAAATCTAAAATTGTTTTAGAGGGTAAAGTTATGAAGTTTAGTCTTTATTGAAATTTTAATTGAGGAGACAATTTCTGGTAATTTAGTTAGTTTTCCTACTGATACTGTACCAGCACTGTCAGCTTTATTAACTGGAGCTGATTTAATTTTTCCAGGAAAGGGTCGCAATTAAGATAAAGCTTTAATTTTTATGAGGGCAACTGGTTGAAATAATTTAATTTGAAGGTCAATTCATTTTATGAAGCTCCCTGAATTGAGGTTTTTTTCTGCCAGAAATGCTAAAATTGCCTATAATTTTTGGAGAAATTAAAAAATGAAAAATGAAATCAAATAATCAGTTTAGTATCTATTGAGATTCTAATTGAGGAGGCCATATCTGGTAATTTAGTTAGCTTCCTTACTGATATTGTACCATCACTGGCAGCTCGACCTGACAAAGGAGATTTAATTTTTCTAGTGAAGGGTCGCAGTCAAGATCAACCTTGAATTTTAATCAGGGCAACTGGTTGGAATAATTTAATTTGAGGCTCAATTCATTTTCTTAAGCTCCCTGGGTTGAGAGTTTTTTCTGCCAGAAATGCTAAAATTGCCTATAATTTTTCAAAAAATTAAAAAACAAAAAACAAAAAATGAGCTTAGTATCTATTGAGACTCTCATTAAAGGGGCTATCTCTGGTAATTTAGTTAGCTTTCCTACTGATACTGTACCAGCATTAGCGGCTCTGCCTCAAAAAGCAGATTTAATTTTTCAAGCAAAACGTCGTAGTCCAGATAAACCTTTGATTTTGATGGGGGCAACTCCCGCATCTTTGTGGCCTTATGTTCGAGGAAGTGATGAAGAGTTGCAGTTATGGCAAGAGGTTGCTCAGAAGTATTGGCCTGGACCTTTAACTTTGGTGCTGCCAGCTTCGGAAATGGTTCCTAGAGAAATGAACCCTTTTGACCCAACTACCATTGGAATCAGGATACCTAATTGTGATATTGCTAGGGAAATTATGACTCAAACTGGGCCTTTGGCTACTACAAGTGCTAATTTCTCAGGTCAACCTCCCCTGGGTCGAATGGCTGAAATTAATGCTCAATTTCCAGATGTTTTAGTATTGTCCCACGAACAGGAGATAATCTTGGCTTCTGGAGTGCCTTCTACTGTTGCTAAGTGGAACGAAATTAGTTGTTGGGAAATCCTGCGTCAGGGAGCGGTCAAGTTAAAATTTTAAGGGTACGGTTATATTTTTTAATATTTTTATTCCCATGGGATGGAACGATTTTTTATTCTTGGCATTAGGATTAGGGTTTGGACTAATAGGCGGCAGATTATGGTTGAGGCAAAAAACTGAGAACTTGTCAACACCTTCTGTGGTGTCATCACCTGAAGTATCTAATTTAGAGGAAGTAGAAGGTGTTTTAGAACAGCTGAAACAGACTCAACTTGCATACCAGATGGCATCGGAAATGAGTAAGTTTAAGGCTGGTTTTTTGGCTCGAACTTCTCATGAGTTGCGATCGCCGATGAATAGTATGATTAGTACGCTACAGTTAATTATTTTTGATTTAGCTGATAACCCGGAAGAGGAACGTGAATTTGCTAACCAAGCGTATAATTCTGCGTTAAAAACTTTGGGACTACTTGATCGAATTATTGATGTAGCTAAAACCGAGCATGGTACTGAAAAACTTAAAATAGAACCGCTTCAGCTTAGTAAAGTGTTAGAGGCGGTGGATGATTTAACTTGTTTACAAGCTGCTAACCGTAGTATTCGTTTGAAGATATTACCTCCAGACCCTAATATTTATGTTTTGGCGGATGAGTCTCGTCTGAAGCAGGTTTTGATTGGTTTAGTTGATACTGCGATCGCCGAAATGAATGAAGGTAGTATTAATGTTTCTGTTCATCCCGCACAAGAATCTGGTTATGTTAATATCTGGATTGACGATCAACGTCCAGTTAGTGCGTGGAGTGAGTCTTGGGATTTACTCAAACAGAGTCATGAGGAGAAAACAGAAAAGGTTGTGAGTTGTGATTTTCAGCTTTCTCCTGGTATGAGGTTGTTAATGAATCAAACTTTGTTAGGAATAATGAATGGACGTTTAGAGGTATTGGCAACACCTTCTGATGGTAAGGAGTCTGATTTTAACCGGACTCAATGTTCTATTCCTATGAGTATAGAAAACAATGAGAGTTCGGCGTTGGTGAATTAGTGTATGATATTAATCTTAATTACTTAGGGTTTGCTGAAAAAGTCTTTTAGTAGGGGTAGTAGACAGGAGACAGGAGAAATAGGAATGAGCAAGGAGGTAGGAGTAAGAATTGTAAGAATGATTTTTCTACCATAGTCAGCCCAAAATACTAGCTTTTTGCAGCTCTTGGCACCGAAAAACTGGCACTTTTTTGAACCCCAAAAAGGCTAATGCCTTTATTTATCAATATAGCGCTGTGCGCAGGCAACAGCTCATCTGGCAACAGCTCATCTGGGGGAATAAATTGCTGATAATATAAGACTTTTAGCTATTTGGCCCCTCCTGCAATTTGTAAATATACAAGCGCTCATTGCTATACTTTCAGATTTATTCAGCAAACCCTCCTGACTCCTGACTCCTGACTCCTGACTCCTCCGTAGTTATTTATTTATCACTGTTCAACCGGACATGATATTACTTTTGAGCAAGTAGTAATGCTTTGTTCCTAGTTGTTAATTCTATTTCTCCTTCCATTGGTTGATTGTGCAATATCATTGTTGTGTTTTGGTTGTATTGAAATCCTATGCGTTTGTAGAAATCCTGTTGGTAGGTTGTCATTAGGTAGACTCGTTCTACATGGCACATTCGTGGATGACTTAAAATTGTTTGCACTAATTTGCGTCCTAGTCCTCCACCTTGATAGTTTGGGTGAATGACTATGTCCCAAATTGTACCTCTGTATACGCAGTCTGATGTAGCACGACCAAAACCTATCATTTTTTGACTATCCCATACACTCACGACTGGGTTGCTGTTTGCAATAGCTATTTCTAAATCTTCTATTTTTCTATTTTTTGCCCATACTGCTGCGGAATCAAATAAAGCCACCAGTTGGGCAATATCTACTTTTGAGTTACCTTCGCAGAATTGTATATGACGATAATCTCTGGTAGTGTTTTTCATGTTTAGTCAGCTCTCTATAAATTTCAATAGGAGTCATTGAGGAAGGCAGAAGTTATATCATGTCCGGTAGCATCGGTATTGTATAGCAAAGGTAGGCAACAGGCAAC
>NZ_RCBY01000245.1 GCF_003838195.1 Okeania hirsuta | reverse complement strand
GGGAACAGGTAAGAGTTTCAGTTTTTTTATTTACTTTTTGATTTGTCACGACCTATTTAGGATTGCTATATAAATTTTTGAGCTAATTTACAATTTGATACATAGCGCCCAAAATTTACCATGTTCTACTTAGGTTATTTCTTAGGAGGACTGAGGACCGAGTCAGGTAGGGGAGCCGTCGGATTGGCCACATACAGAATAAATAGCTTTGATACCATTCATTAGGTCGGAATTTATCTTTTTAGTCCAAGGGACATCTCCTGCACATGTCTTTGATAGCAATGTGCACTGGCATATTTACAAATTGCAGGAAGTTTCCAATAGCTAAAATCTTATATGATCAGCTTTTTATTTCCCCAAATGAGCTGTTCCCTATTGCCTGTTCCCTACGCGCAGCGCTATAACTGCCCTGATTATTCGTAATATTCTTTTTCCACCCTTGGTATAACTCCTAACTTAGTATACTTATTCCAGAATAAAAACCATGACAAACACAATTGCTTTACTTGCTTATGACAGCAAAAAAGACAACTTAGTTGAATTTGTCAAAAAACATCAAGTTGTGCTATCTCGCTATAAATTAGTTGCGCCAGAAGACACTGCTCAATATCTTTTACAAGAAGCAGTTATAGAAATAAACTCTGTATTACCAATTTCCTTGGGAGGAGATGCTCAAATAGCAGCAGAAATAGCCACAGGAAATATTATTGCTGTTATCTGTTTAGTAGACTACCTATTTTCTCAATCTTATGAACCAGATCTCAAATTATTACTGCGTATTTGTCAGGTGCATAATGTTCCCATTGCGATTAATATTGCCACTGCCGAAATAATTATTAACAGTTTAATTCAGGCCACCGTTGCCCACCTCATATTCAACCCTGTATCTGGCCAGGGCAATGCTCAACAAGAATTATCATTAATTAAATCACTTCTCGAACCTCATCTACATTTACATATACACGAAACCACTATAGAGCAAACAGCAGAAGAATTGACAAAAGAAGCGATCGCTAAACAAGCAGATCTGATTATTGCTTCTGGCGGTGATGGCACTGTTTCTGCCGTTGCGGGAGAATTAGTAAATACAGGTATTCCTCTGGGTATAATTCCTAGAGGTACTGCCAATGCTTTTGGTATGGCTTTAGGAATTCCCAGCATTACACCAATTAGAAGTGCTTGCGATATTATCTTAGCAGGCAAAATTCGTACAATAGATGTTGGTCAGTGTAATGACCGTACCATGATTTTGTTAGCAGGAGTGGGGTATGAAGCAGAAACTATAGAGAGAGCAGATCGAGAAGCCAAAAATCGTTGGGGAGTGCTTGCCTACGTTATGGCAGGTTGGCAGCAACTAAACGAACAACAACTTTTTGATGTTGAAATAGAAATTGACGGTGTTACCAAAACCTTTGAAGCAGGAGCAATAACTATTGCTAATGCAGCTCCACCCACATCAGTTTTAGCTCAAGGTTTGGGAGAAGTAATTATGAATGATGGTTTATTAGAAGTAATGATTATTACCTCCAATAGTAGACTGCAAGCTGTTAATACCGTAGTTAGAATGTTCGGGTCAGCTATATTTAAAACTCCTGCTCAAGATCAAGATACTATTGGTTTGCGAACAAAGCAGGTAAAAGTTAGTACAGATCCACCGCAAAAAGTTGTCCTTGACGGTGAAATTATTGGCACTACCCCAGTTGAAATTAAGTGTATTCCTGATGGTTTAATTGTGCTTGCTCCGCCAACTAATGAAATTGAAGAAAAATCTGCCTGGAGTTTCTTATCTTTACCAACAAGAGTTAAAAATCAGGCTCTGCAAAATGATGGGATAATTTAATAGCAGAAGGAAGAAGGAAGAAGGAAGAAGGAAAAATTTTGTGGGTGTTGGTGAAGCGCGTGTATGATATTAATTTTCATTAGTTAGGAGTCAACCCACCCCTCGCCCCTCCCCCTCCCTCCTGGGAGGGGGAGGACCTCCTCAGTAAGGAAGAAATAAGGAATAGAAGGAGAAAATTTTTTGTTTGCTGGCGCACAACGCACGTTAAAGCGGAGCACGGAACGCAATTCTATCAAGCTATTGCTATTATCTGGACATGGTATCATACCTCAAATCACCAACTCCATTTTGTGTTGTCAGAGTCTTAAGCTTTTGATCTGTCCATGACCTTTGCTTCGACTGTTATTAATAACTAGGGAGGAGTCAGTAGTCAGGAGGGAAGAAAAGAGAAAAGTAGAGGTAATTTCAAAATTTCTTTGGTACTTTCAACAATTAATAATTAATTATTAATTATTACCTCTCCTTGAAAACGGATAGGATTAACTCAAAGGAAAATTTTTTCTTCTCTTGGTCGATGGTCGGCCAGCGAGGAGACCCGCTCTTGACAGAGCCGCTCCGAAGATCGCCATCCCTTGATCGCTTGTTTCTCCTTTAAAGGAGAGGATTTTTACCTTAATTATTCGGTAAATTCTTAAATTTTATACAAAAATAATGATCTACTCAGACAAAATCAATATTTCACAGCAACAACCTACAAAAGGTAACCATGCAATTGTAATTGGTGGTAGTATCGCAGGGTTATTAGCAGGGCGAGTATTAACAAACCATTTTCAACAAGTAACAATAGTAGAGCGTGATCGCTTTCCCGAACATCCCCAATTTCGGCCAGGAGTAGCTCAAAGCCATCACGTCCATGTACTATTATCCAAAGGTCAACAAATTTTAGAGCAACTGTTTCCTGGTTTAGTCAAAGATTTGGAAACTGCTGGTTCCCTAAAAATTGATTGGGCGGCAGAATTTCCCTGGTATAATTTATTTGGTTGGCAACCTCGGTTTCGTTCCGATATAAAAAGTTGTCTTTGTAGTCGGCATCTATTAGAGTGGTCAATACGCCGTCAATTAACTGCTGATTACAGCGTGCAATTTCTAGAAGGTACTCAGGTAAAAAATTTACTCAGCAACGTTAATAACTCCAAAGTGACAGGAGTACGAATAAAGTCAAATTCTCACGAACAAGATTTAACTGCTGACTTAGTTGTTGATGCTAGTGGGCGAAATTCTTCTCTACCTAAATGGTTAACTGCTTTAGGTTATCAAGCTCCTGAAGAAACAGTAATAAATTCTTTTTTGGGCTATAGTAGTCGATGGTATAAGTGCCCAGAGGGTTTTCAGACAGATTGGAAAGTATTAGCAGTAGCAACAAAGCCACCCAATGATCAACGTGCAGGGATAATTTATTCGGTGGAAAACAATTTTTGGGTGACTACTCTTTATGGTATCAACAAAGATTATCCTCCTACTGATGAAGTTGGTTTCTTAGAATTTGCCCGTAGTTTGCGAAATCCCATTGTCTACGAATTTATTAAAGATGCTCAACCCATTTCCCCTGTCTATGGATACCGACGTACAGAAAACCGCCTCAGTCATTACGAGAAATTATCCAGACTACCAGATGGTATTGTTGCTATAGGTGATGCAGTATGTTGCTTTAATCCTGTTTATGGTCAAGGTATGACTGTAGCTGCTTTAGGAGCGATCGCTCTCGACCAGTGCTTGCAAAATCATCCTAGTCTCAATGGGTTCACTAAGGGTTTCCAGAAGCAACTTGCTCAAGTCAATACTACTCCCTGGTTAATGGCAACTGGAGAAGATTTACGTTGGCCAGGTACAGAAGGTGGCAAACCAGAATGGATGACAAGATTAATACAGCAATATTTAGACCAGGTATTGCTGCTTTCAGTAGAGCACCCGGAAGTTTATCAAAAATATATATTAGTCATGCAACTGACTCAATCTCCAAAAATTCTGTTTCAACCTGATATTATGGCAAAAATTTTGGGGCAGATAATCAAAAATAATCAACAATTTGAGTCAACAGATCGAGAGCAAAATATTCCTAAACTGCTTTGCTAAATCACTTTCAGATCAAATCCGGGGGAATTGGACATCAAAAAAATCTCGAATCGTCATAACTACGCTCATCTTTGTGATTCTCTCTCCTCCTGACTCCTAAAGACTTAACCAACCTATGACTGTTTAACCGGATTTGATATCATTTGTCAATCCGAATAGCTAATAGCTAATTGTATTATTTATGATTAGCTATTAGCCATTACCTACTAAATATCCATCTTCCTCAGCTCTTCCGCAAGAGTATCTACAGTGAAGCGAATTTGCTCATCTGTATGATTACAAGTGATAAAAAAACGTAGTCTGGCTGCATTGTGTGGCACAGACGGATAAAACATAAACGGTACATTAATCCCTCGCTTAAATAAATTTTGGGATAATAGTACAGACTTAATAGACTCACCCACAATAATAGGTATAACTGGAGAATCTTTACTCATACCAGTATTCAGACCTCGTTCGCGAGCGCATTCCAAAAATAGTCGAGACCTTTCTTGCAATTGTCTCACCCTTTCAGGTTCCGCCTTCAACAAACGAATAGCGGCTAATACTGATGCTGCATCTGGTGGGGAAATACCTACACTATAGACAAATCCTGGAGAAGTATATTTAAGATATTCTACTAATGCTTTGCTACCAGCAATATAACCACCACAACTAGCAAAAGATTTACTTAAAGTACCCATCCATAGATCGATATCATTGGGGTCAACCCCAAAGTATTCACTAATACCCCGACCATGCTTACCAATAGTACCGATAGAATGAGCCTCATCTACCATCAGAAAAGCTTTGTAACGTTGTTTAATCTCAATAAATTTAGGTAAATCTGGAATATCACCATCTGTACTATATACACCTTCTATAGCAATAAGTATTCGTTTATAACGATGACGGCGATCGCTCAATAACCTATCCAAAGCTTGCCAGTCATTATGAGGAAAAGCAATAATAGTTGCTCCCGATAATAAACAACCTTGGAAAATACTATTATGGCTCAAAGAGTCATGGAGAATTAAATCATTTTGCCCAAACAAATGACTAATAGTAGTTACATTAGTCGCATGACCCCCGACATAAACAATACTATCCTCAACGCCAATAAAATCAGCAATTTCTCTTTCCAATTCCTGATGTAATGGCTTTTCTCCTGATAATAACCTACTGGCAGAAACAGAAGTACCATAGCGATCGATAGCTTCCTTAGCAGCATTAGATACTAAAGAGTCACCACACATACCTAAATAATTGTAGGTGGCATAATTAACCAATTCCCTACCACCTATAACTGTGGTATTATTATTAATCCGTTCTTGAGGTATAAAAAACGGGTTACCAATACCTGTAGCATTAATTTCTGCCATTTGCTTTTGCAGTTGCAGATATTCTGGGTATAGGTCGAAGTTATAATACTCTAAAGGAATTTCTTCAGTTTCAATAGTTGGATTAGAAGTTGAGACCTCAGCCTCATCTTCTAATTTTTTGTGAATATTTGGCCCTGTATCCTGGGTGGTATCCTCCACTAAATATTCAGCTAAAGCTTCAATAGTAGGATAATCCAATAATAGAGTTGGAGGAAGTCGCCGACCGAGGAGATTTTCTAGTTCTCCAGAAAGATTGACCACTTCAATTGAGTTAAGACCATAATCAGTAAAATCCCGCTCAATATCTATCTCATTGGTTTCCAGTTCTAGCCGTTCAGCTAATTGGGAGACCAACCAGGACTTAATATTATCTCTGACTGGAGATGATTGTGGGACTTGCAAGGCAGGGTCTTGATCGTTCTTCACTAAAGACAGATTTTGGCTGTCTTGCTCATTCATAAGCTGGTTCAACAGTTTCATTGTTCACTCCTGCACCACGTTAAAATTGCTTGTCACTTAGTTTTGTCTTGTAGCTTATATGCAATAGCACATATTGGGGTCAAAAATCCCCCTGGAAAATCAGAAATTTGGCTTCTGATTTATTGGGAGCAACTTTTAACTTGTGACAATTACCTGAAATAGCTAACTATTTCAACTGATTGACCACCCCAAAAAAACACTGGGGAAGGCATGATGGTTATTGTGTCACGATCTTATACGAAGTAGGGATAACCAGCCATTAGAAGTTATAAGTCCAGTAGTTATAAGTCCAGTCCAGTAGACTGTTTGCTCTTAAATGGTGCATTAGGGAGTAGGGGAGTAGGTAGGGACGTTGCATGCAACGTCCCTACGGGAGAAAGATTGTTGTTGGGTTTATCCTGCGGATAAGCTGCGAAGATCGTCCCTCAACCCAACCTAAATCTATTGCACCAAATTAGATGAAACAGTCCACTACTGGACTTTTAGATTTAATCGGCAGAGCAATACATAAGGTGGCTATGCGTAAGTCCTATAGTTGTTGGGTTTATCCTATGGATAAGCTGGCGCTAACGGTTCCTCAACCCAACCTACCACTCTGACTTCAATAAAACCTTATTTATTCAAATATTTGTAGAGTTCCGGCTAAAAAGCCTTCGCGACAAGCATAACGCTGAACTTTTCCACTAGAAGTTTTGGGAATAGCTCCCGGTTTAAGCAACAGGATCTGATAAATCTGTAAATCGTGATTTCTTGACACAGACCGTTGGATAGATTTAACTAAGTCCTGAGAGTTATCAACATTTTCCGTATCAGACTTACCATTACGCTGACTAAAAAAATCAAGCTTTACCAAGCCAATAGATTCATTAGTGGAGTTATACTTTTGACTTTTGACTTTTGACTTTTGACTTCCATGAAGCAGTTGGCGAAAGTTACGTTCCACCTCCGCCACTACTACTAAATGTTCTTCTCCAGCAACCTCTACTGAAAACCCGGCCACACAACCTGGTCTAATCATGGGATGACTTTGCTCGACTGTCCATTCAATGTCTTGGGGATAGTGATTCCGACCATTAATAATAATCACATCCTTCAGACGACCTGTGACAAATAACTCATTCCCCTCTAAAAATCCTAAATCTCCAGTTCTCATAAATGCTCTTGGTGTTAGAGCATCTGTGATAAAAGCTTCAAAAGTTTGCTTTGTTTCTTCTGGTTTGCGCCAATAACCCTCAGCAATGCTTGGCCCTGATACCCAAATTTCTCCAACTTCACCCTCAGCACAGAGAGTTAATTTTTCTGGATGGACAATTTTAATCTGTTGGTCTGGCAAAGTTTGACCACAACCTACTAATGTTTTTGTTCCTTCTGTTTCAGAAACTAAGACGATCTGGTTTTGTTCTAATGCGTTAGTCGCAATAGTAGTTTGAACTGGTGGAGCAAGTTTATCGCCTCCAGAAATTATCAGAGTAGCTTCTGCCATCCCGTAACAAGGATAAAAAGCTTCTCGACGGAAACCACAAACTTCAAAAGTTCTGGCAAATCTTTCTAAAACTTGGGCACTAATAGGTTCAGCACCATTGAATGCCACTTCCCAACTACTTAAATCCAAATGTTGAATCTGTTCGGCCTTAATTTTACGGACACACAGATCGTAAGCAAAGTTAGGTCCACCGCTGGTAGTCCCTTGATGTTGAGAAATAGCTTTTAGCCAGCGTACCGGACTTTGCAGAAACATTAACGGAGACATTAAAATTACTGGAAATGCTCCATATAAAGGTTGTACTATCCCACCAATTAAACCCATATCGTGATAAGGAGGTAGCCAGATTACTCCTTTGCTTTCTACAGAATGTCCAAAACATTGATGAATCAGACTAGAATTATGCAAAAGGTTTTGGTGAGTAATCATTACTCCTTTTGGTGTGGCTGTGGAACCAGAGGTATATTGGAGGAAGGCCAGGGTATTTTCGTTGATATTTGGTTCAAGCCATTTTTCTGCAACATTGTCTGGAATATGGTCAGTGGCCAACCAACCTAAACTATTCAATTCTGGGGTTTCTGAGGCGCGACGTTCTAGGGTGGAGATGATAGATTTAGTTGTTAGAGCTACTTTGGCCTCTGTATCCCTAATAATTGTTTGAATACGGGCCAGGGAGCGATTTGGTCTAGGGGGATAGGCAGGAACTGCAATAATTCCAGCATAAAGACATCCAAAAAAGGCGCTAATATACTCTAGTCCCGGTTGATAGATGAGTAAAGCACGTTCTCCTGGTGGACATACTGATTGGAGATAGGTAGCGATCGCTCGTGAATGTTGTTCTAGTTGTTGATAGGTGAAGCTAATTGTGTCTGTTTCTCCATCTACTAAAAAGGTATAAGCTATTTGTTTGGGATTTTCGATAGCTCTGTTTTGTAATAAATCTACTAATGTTTTAATTTTTTTATCTATAATATTCATTTGATTTTTGATAGAAAAAGCTAACAATAATTAAGAAAGACACGAGAGCAATTTTAACGCAGATTTAGGGGGGAATAAGTAGCCAAGTGTATTAGATTTTTTTTGGTAATAAAACTACTATAATAAATACTAAGATTAGTTTAAACATAATCATGTTTTGAAAAGGATAAAAGCAATGAATCTAATTAAAGAATTTGAGGGAAAAGTTACTCTAATTACAGGAGGTAGTTCAGGTATTGGTAGAGTTACTGCCCTAGCTTTTGCCAAAAAAGGAGCAAAGGTAGCGATCGGCAGTCGTAGGGAAAAAGAAAGTCAAGAAACAATAGCAATGATTGAAGAAATAGGTGGCGAAGCTATCTTTGTGAAAACAGATATTACTCAAGCTACTGAAGTTGAAAACTTAGTTAATCAAACAATTAATACTTATAATCGTTTAGATTATGCCTTCAATAATGCAGGTACAGAAGGCATATTAGGACCTAGTATTGAACAAACTGAAGAAAATTGGAATCAGATTATTAATACCAATCTTAAAGGAGTTTGGTTATCAATGAAATATCAAATTCCACAAATGTTAAAAAATGGTGGGGGAGCAATAGTAAATAATGCTTCTATATTTGGATTAGTTGGTGTTCCTAATGGTTCAATTTACTGTGCTAGTAAACATGGTGTAATAGGGTTAACAAAAGCTGTTGCTTTGGAACAAGCTGAAGCAGGTATTAGAATTAATAGTGTTTGTCCTGGTGTAATTCAAACGGATATGAATGACCGTATTTTTGGCAAGGATGATGATAGTGAAGGTAAAGTACAAATGGCAGCAGCACACCCTATTGGTCGTTTAGGTAAACCAGAAGAAGTAGCTAATGCTGTTGTTTGGTTATGCTCCGATGCAGCTAGTTTTATTACAGGTCATTCCCTCACAATAGATGGTGGTTATACTGTGAAATAGTTGTAGTTATATTTCCTGGTTAGGTCTATAATTTGCACAAATCTGTAATAACCGCATTAATTTATGATTTCCAGTATAACAGGACTTATGCACTGACAACATATATAGGGTTTCGCTCAGTTACGCTACCGCGCTTCACACCCTACCAATAGGATTCATGGGTAAGTCCTGTATAAATTAATCTGAGGTTGTCAAACTATGGTCAATTTGTAGTTAAAGTCTGAAATAAAATGACACAACAACATATAACCTTAATTACTGGTGCAAGTCGGGGAATAGGTTACTCTACAGCAGAATATCTGGCGCAAAAAGGACATCTAGTAATTGGCCTGGCACGTCACACTCCTGAAAAGACCTTTCCTGGTGAATTTTTTACAGTCGATCTGAGCGATCGCCACGCCACAACAGAAACTCTGGCTAATTTAACCAAGCAGTATGCTTTTGATGGAGTGGTAAATAATGTAGGAATAGCACACCCAGAGTTATTAGAAGAAATAACACTAGATAATTTCGATGCAGTTATTGACTTAAATTTGCGTGTTGCTATCCAAACTGTGCAAGCAGTGGTGCCATTAATGAAGGCAAAAAAGTGGGGCCGTATTGTTAATCTTTCCAGTATCGCTGCTTTGGGAGCGCAAAACCGTGGCACTTATGCTGTCAGTAAGGCCGGAATGATTAGTTTCACTCGCACTTGGGCCTTGGAGTTGGTCAAGAGTGGGATAACTGTTAATGCTGTTGCTCCTGGGCCTATTGACACATAATTATTTAGATATTATTACCCATCAGGAAGTGAAGTGGAAAAGCGCTATTTAAGGGGGGTGCCAATAGGGCGCTTTGGTAAACCTTCGGAGGTAGCTGCAAGCATTGGCTTTTTCTTTTCAGAAGAGGCAGGTTATATTACTGGGCAGACTCTTTTTGTAGATGGTGGTTGCAGCATTGATGTACATCCTTATTACAAGGCAAGATAACGAAGTCAGAAGTCAGAAGTCAGAAGTCAAACGAAGTCAGAAGTTAGAAGTTAGAAGTTAGAAGTTAACCCACCCCTCGCCCCTCCCCCTCCCAGGAGGGGAAGTAGGGGATGCGTGAGCAACTCTCCAAAAATATTGCGCCTTAA
>NZ_RCBY01000244.1 GCF_003838195.1 Okeania hirsuta | reverse complement strand
GGGAGAGCTATTGGCCACAACTTCATTAGTTAAAGGCCACAAACGTTCTGCTGGTTGTAGTTCTGGTGACTTGGCAGGTAAATAGATTAAATCCAAACCCTCTGGTATCTTCAAGCTGTCACTGGTATGCCAACCGGCTTGATCGATGACCAGCAGAACTCTTTTATTCTTTCCCAGACCATATTCAGTGGCAAAATCATCTAAAACTTGATTAAATATTTTTGTGTTGACATGGGGTAGAATCCACTCTTTTAGTCTCTCCTGCCAATCGGGTGTACAAACCCATACAACCACATCCACTTATATTTTTGTCTCAGGTCGCCAATTGGCTGCTCTCCTTGTGAAACCCAAACTCGACGCAATACCGGATGAAGCCCAAGACGATGCTCGTCCATTCCCCAAACTTCAATTTCAGCCTCTGGGTATGGAGCTTGAAGAAATTTAACTTTTAAATCCAGTTTTTTTTCCAATTTTCTTGTTCGAGTGGGTCAGACTCCCCATGTTGAGGTGGAGGAACACGTAACCGATCGGGTCATTTGTTTGAGATCTTCCCATCCTCGATGCCGACTTACCTGTTTTCCGGTCAGTTCACTTAACCAATCGGCTACTTTACGACCGTTCCACAATCCACCATCTGGTGATTTTTCACAGAGAACTTGCCACAGTTGGGCTTGCTGTAAATCTGTTAATATTGCCTCCTGCCCTTGGTTGTGACGGCGCCCGTCTCCCAAACTTTTTGTGCCCCATTTGTTGTAGCGTTTGACTAACTGATAAATCCAAGTTCTACTGTAACCAGTGACATGGGCCACTTATCATGGTGTTTTTCCTGTCACCAATAACCAAATTATTTGGTAATGGGTACCTTCGGTGACATTTGTCGCCTGGCGATCATGAACCAGTAACTCTTGAGCACTCAGGTAGTTGGCGATCGCAATCCTTTCGGCCATCAACTTTGAATACCTCTACTGTAATGATTTTGGCTTTATTATAAGTTATCATCCGAACATGATATTATATTTTCTTGGTTTTACCCCCTTGTTATTTGATTTTAATCTTTTTTTTACAGATATCCTCTCAGTTACTCTCAGAAATGCTACAGAAAAAAGTAGAATCTCAAGAAACAACTACTACTACCTTTTCTACTTCCAGCAGTAAAGCAGAACTTTTAGATTTAACAACTGTGATTAAAGCATCTCAATCAATTTCTGGTGAAATTAAGTTGGAAAATCTTCTGCACAATTTAATGAAAATTACTATCGAAAATGCAGGGGCGCAAAAAGGCTGTTTAATTCTCAAGCATAAAGGTCGTTGGGTGATGGAAGCTCAAGGAAAAATAGATAGCGACGAAGTAACAATATCACAATCTATTCCGATAGAATTTGTAGACCCAGAAACATCTATTCCCATTTTACCGATCACTATTATTAACTATGTAATTCGCACTCAAGAAAATATTGTTCTTAATGATGCACTCCAGGAAGGACAATTTATTGATGACCCTTATATCATCGCCACACAAAGTAAATCTATTCTCTGTACTCCCTTAATTAATCAAGGTAAATTAAGAGGAATTATTTATTTAGAAAATAATTTAACCACAGGTGCATTTACCTCAAAACGAGTCTAACTTTTAAATATACTGTCTGCTCAAGCTGCTATCTCTATTAACAATTCAAGACTTTAGACCAAAGACTTTTTCAGCAAACCCTAATTATATCAAATCCGGTAGTATTGGTGTAATTAGATAATAAGAGTGTGGGGAGATGGGGATATGGGGAGATGGGGAGATAGGGAGATATAAAAAGATTTAGCAATAACTGAAGATGGAACATTTTTTTATACCGAATTAAGCGGATTTGATATTATAACTGTTCTACCGAACATGATATTAGCGGCAGCTCTGCGTTAGCAAATGGCATTCGCCCTCAGGAGTCAAGAAACTTCACTATGACTAATCACCCAACTCATTAAATCTTGCCACTCAGAAGTTTTAGCTAATCGATCAGCATCTAAATCATCCCCTACATTCTCAGAAAATCCTGTAAAGCTATCAATCCAATTAATCACTGTTCCCACAGGTAAAAAAGAAGAATATTCCCAAGACTTTTGTAAATATTCCACCATCTCAGAATAGAAACCCGTATAGTACAAATACCAAGAACTCCACACCAAAGTATTGTAACGCACCTGTTTTTCTAATAACTGAATTTCCAAAGGTAAAGACTCCGAGGCAAAAAACTTATCCAAAACCCCATTAATAGACCGTGCCTGAGATCTCCCATCCCGCATCGTATTTTGGTCGTGCTGACGATAACAAACAGTAGACTCTCGCAACCAGTCGGCCTCACAACCCTGCAAAGCCAAACGCAATACTAAATCGACATCCTCCGCTTGACCTAATCCCGCCTCAAAACTTCCCACCTGTTGCAACCAATCTCGTCGAAACATCAAAGTACCCATTGTGCCTATTGGTTTCCATCGTAACCATGCCTCTAAATCCAATTTAGGAACATAATCCCAGGGAGTCTCATCTTTAATAGTTTCACCATCCTGATTCACTCTGCGCCACCCACTGTGAACAATTCCCAAATTCGGTTGCGCGTCAAATACCCCTACCTGGGCAGTCAGTTTATCCGGTAGAAAAAAATCATCTGCATCCAGAAAAGCAATTAACTCTCCCCGCGCCAGATCTATACCATGATTCCTAGCTGTTGAAACCCCTTGATTTTTTTGATATATATAACGGATAGCCTTAAAATAAGGTTCCAAGACTAAAGAGGTATTGTCTGTGGAGCCATCATCAATGACAATGATTTCATAGGATTGATAAGTTTGGGATAAAATACTTTCGATGGCCTGGCGAATATAGCGATCGCCATTGTAAACGGGTATAATTACGCTTACCCGTGGAGTTTTAGTAGTAGTTGACATCTTAATAGACTTAGGTAGTAGGTGGTAGGTGGTAGGTGTTAGCTCGTAGGTGGAAATTCAAGAGGGAACACTGGATATTGTAGATACCTTCCATGGAAAGTTTCTATCAAAAATGGAGCTTTGAGGACTCCCGGTATAATCTCCAATTTACCGGGAGATGAATCGCGACCAAACAAACAATAAGCACTCTATTGAGATAGAATTATGATACAATGGGAACATGATAACACTGAGGTGTCACTGCGGCCTTTGCAGATCGTAGAGCAAATTGACGCTCGTTGGCCTACTGTCGGGGACTGACAACAGTCTAGATAAGTGCCACTCAAGCAGTAAACCTCGCCGATGCGAGGTTTGGGAATCTCCCGTTAAATCAAAGATTATAACGGGAGAGGATGTCAAATTCTTTGAGAATTACAGCAAGTTCAAAAAATCGGTAGTCCTGCTCGCGTAATGGTAGATGGGGATGAAAAACCTCTAGTACTGGCATCCTGCCCGCGAGTACGGGAGCAAGATGCTCCCACTACCATTCTCCTTAACCAAAATAATTACAATAGACCACTATTACAATGCACTACCACCAAAAAATCAAGCTCCTGACTCCTGACTCCTGACTCCTGACTCCTGAGTGCTATTTCTCAACTGCTACACGAGGTAGTCGATGCTTAAAACTACAAAGAATTTCCCAGGAAATAGTCCCTAAAGTATTTGCCCAGTCTTCAGCAGAAATTTGATACTTACCTTGCTCTCCCAATAAAGTGACTACTTCACCTGTTTCTAGATCAGGAATATCACTCACATCCAGCATTAATTGATCCATAGTAATAGCTCCAACTTGAGGAATCAATTTATCGCGCACAATAACTTTCATTTTATTAGAAAGATTACGAGGTACACCGTCAGCATAACCAATACCTACCACTGCTAAACGCATCCGCTTTTTGGCAATAAATTGGTAACCATAACTAACACCAGTACCTGCTTCAATAGTTTTGACCTGTGTCACCCTAGCTTTAACCTGCATTACAGGTTTTAAATTAACTTTCTGATGCAAATGAGGTGCTGGATAAAAACCATAAAGAGCTAAACCCACTCGTACCATATCGTAATGTAAAGCAGAGTCAGTTAAAGTAGCTGCTGAGTTAGCAAAATGAAGCTGCACATCCCTAGAAAAACCTTCTCTATCAATACAACACGAATCTATTGCTTCCTCAAACCTTTGATGCTGTTTTCTCATCACTGTTTGGTCAGGACTATCTGCAGTGGCTAAGTGAGAATAAATACTAGCAATTTTTAAATTTGGTAATCTCTGGACAAATTGTACAAATTTTACTGCTTCTTGCCAAGGCATTCCCAAGCGAGACATTCCTGTATCCAACATCAGATGCACTGGCATTGCTTTAGTGTAATGGGAAAGAGTCTCTGAAAAAACTAAAGCTTGCTGAGGGGTACAAATAGTTGGTTGAAGTTGCCAGTGAGCGATCGCTTGAATTTGTTCTGGTCGGTCTGTTGCTCCTAAAATTAAAATTGGTGCTTCAATTCCAGCTAACCTTAACTCTATTCCCTCTGGCACTGTTGCGACTGCCAACCAATCTGCACCTGCCTCTAAAATAGTTTGAGATACTTGACACGCTCCATGGCCATAAGCATCTGCTTTAACTACTCCCATCAATTTAGTTTTTGCTGATAGAATACTCTTAAGCTGTCGTACATTATAGGCCAATGCCTGGTCGTTAATTTCTACCCAAGCTCTTTGACAAATCCCTCCATAAGCATCACTTTCTATCGAGTCCTGATTTAAGCTTTCTGTTACTAGAGTTTTAAAAGAAGCATTTTCCCAACTCAACATTTTGATTCACTCCTCAATTAATTAACTTTCCTATTAAAACTATTTGCTACCATAATTAGTGATTATCAGGTTATATAGCTACAGCTCGGGAAGATTATTTTATAGGGAACAGTTAATATTAACAAGTAGTTTAAACAATCCAAAATACAAAATACAAAATTATCAAATCATACCCAGAATCAGCAACGCCAAAAATTTTTTATACCTTAAATTTGTCTGTCAGAAAATTGTTTAATACCAATTAAAAAAAAGAATGTTACGAATAATCAGGGCTGTAAGGGTGTTCGCGGCAGCTTTGCGTTAGCAAGTTGCCATCCCCCCCTACTTTATAGGAGATTTCTCTTGGACTAAAAAGATAAATTCTGACCTAAAAACTGGTATTAAAGCCATTAATTCTGACTCATTCCTCCTGACTCGGCCTTCCTGACTCGGTCCTCCTAAGAAATATCCTAGCTATTTGTAGCAAACATTGATCAAATTGGTATAACTCTAAACTTTTGTCCCAACAAAGATCGATTGTGTTAACCTATGAGAAAATATTATCTTTTCAGAAATATCAATGGCCAATGTTTTAGTGTTGAACGCTTCTTATGAACCGCTCAATATCACGAGTTGGCGACGAGCGATCGTCTTGTTGCTCAAAGGTAAAGCGGAGCAGATTGAACATAATGGGGTATATATCCTGCCAGATATTCCCTTGCCTACAGTTATTCGACTGCGATACTACGTCCGAGTTCCTTATAAGGATATTCCTTTGACACGCCGAAACATTATGCACCGAGATGGTCATTCCTGTCAATACTGTAATTATACAGGCGATGATTTAACCTTAGATCATGTCATCCCGCGATCGCGTGGTGGTGGCGATACCTGGGAAAATCTTGTGACTGCTTGTGTTCGCTGCAATGTCCGCAAAGGTAATCGTACCCCAAAAGAGGCGAATATGACTTTGCATTATCTTCCTCGAAAACCCTATAGTGGCCTTTACTTTGAATTGACTAAACACGTTAAAAGTGGTAGGAATAAAGAATGGAAAAAATATGTGATTGGTTTATGAAGCCCCTGTCCATCTGAAGGCAGGGGTTTTTTGTATCGAAAATAGCAATATCAGGCAAAAGACAGAAAAAAAACAGAAGACAGAAGGCAGAAGGAAAAATCTAACTTTGTTTGAGTTTTCAGCTTCTTTAGACTACTACAGTTAGTATTTTTATTAAAAAGGAGGGTGGATCAGTTTTGATTAATGCAGCGTATGCTCAAACCAGGCCCTGTCTAGATTCTCCCCATCTCCTCACCCTTGCCACTCTCCCCGTATACTTTTGCATAGCAGTTGCACTAAAAGCTCATTCTCTCTAAAAAAAATTTGATAATATAGTCTAAATGCTGAACAGCTTATGAGTATAAATGTTTATTTCATCCGTCACGGTATAGCTGCAGATGCAGAAAATTACCCCACAGATTCAGAACGTCCTTTGACGGAAATAGGCGATCGCAAAACTAACAAAGTTGCTCAACAACTCAAACAATTAGGTCTTCATTTCAACCTAATTCTCACCAGTCCTTTAGTTAGAGCGCATCAAACTGCTAAAATTCTTCAAGAAAATAAATTAAGCTCTAAAGTAGAAGAATTTTTACCACTAGCTCCTGATGGTGAAATTAATATCTGGCTAAAATGGCTAAAAACATGGCAACTTCAAGAACATAGAGAATTAGCCCTCGTAGGCCATCAACCAGACTTAGCAAATTGGGCAGAAATTTTAATCTGGGGAGAAGCTAGACAAGTTTTGATACTAAAAAAAGCAGGAGTTATAGGTATTTCCTTACCTGAAGTTGCTTCACCAGTAGGTAATAGTCAAATGTTTTGGTTGACACCACCAAAATTTCTACTGAATTAGATCAAATTAAAAAAATCAAATTAAACAGAATTAGGTGTTAAGTCGTAGGTTTTAGGTGTTATCCCAATTTTCTGTGAGGTAGCCAGTTATGAAATTTATTGACTTATTTATCTCAATCTCAATTGAGAGTCAACTGTAATTAATATTAATATATTATTCTATGCAACTTCATATTAATTTGGTAGCAAGCAAAATTAATTGTATATTTGATGGTCAGCTTAAATAAGTAAGAAAAATTATTTTTGGATTTACCCTTCAAGCACAAAAGTATATTTTATTCTCTATTCCCTACTGACATAAGAATCTGAGAAACAACAATCCCCAACTATAATCTCTGATTTAACAGTAAGAGTATAAATAGCCAGAATTGTTAATAAATTGTTGTCAAAACCACGACACAACTAAGCTAGTTGATAATGTAAGTTGAGAATATTCTAACTAAGTAAAGGGTATAGTAATGTCTGTCGTCTGTATCGAATTTAAACCAGGTTTAGAAGGTGTTCCCGCTACCCAATCAAGTATCAGTCACGTCGATGGACAGCTAGGAGTACTGGAATACCGAGGCATTAATATTCAGGAACTGGCAAAAAAGAGTTCTTTTCTGGAAACAGCATATTTATTAATTTGGGGCTATCTTCCTAGCAAAGAAGAATTAGAAAGCTTTGAGCATGACATTCGCTATCACAGAAGAATTAAGTATAGAATTCGGGACATGATGAAATGTTTTCCAGAAACTGGACATCCAATGGACGCTCTACAGACTTCAGCAGCAGCTTTAGGTTTATTTTATTCTCGCCGTGCCCTTGATAACCCAGAATATATTAGGTCTGCAGTCATCAGGTTACTGGCAAAAATTCCAACTATGGTAGCTGCTTTCCAGTTAATGCGTAAAGGTAACGATGCTGTACAGCCAAAAGATGACCTGGACTATGCAGCCAACTTCTTATATATGCTGAATGAACGGGAACCCGATCCATTAGCAGCACAGGTATTTGATGTTTGTCTGACCCTCCATGCTGAACATACTATTAATGCTTCTACATTCTCAGCTATGGTAACTTCTTCTACTTTGACAGATCCTTATGCAGTTATAGCTTCGGCAGTGGGAACTTTAGCTGGTCCACTACATGGGGGTGCTAATGAAGACGTTATTACTATGTTGTCCGAAATTGGTTCGGTAGAAAATGTTAGGCCATATCTAGAAAAATGTTTGGAGACTAAGGCCAAAATTATGGGTTTTGGTCACAGAGTCTATAAAGTGAAAGACCCGCGAGCTATTATTCTTCAGGAACTGGCAGAAAAGTTATTTGAGAAGTTTGGCTACGACAAATATTATGAGATTGCTTTAGAGCTGGAAAAGGCTGTAGAGGAAAGATTAGGCCACAAAGGGATTTACCCAAATGTGGATTTTTATTCTGGTTTGGTTTATCGAAAATTAGGCATATCTAGCGATCTATTTACACCAGTATTTGCTATAGCTCGTGTAGCTGGTTGGTTGGCTCACTGGAAAGAACAGTTAACAGAAAATCGGATTTTTCGTCCTACACAAATTTATACAGGAGAGCATAATATTTCTTATACTCCTATTCAAGAACGTTAAGTAGGGTTTGCGTATGGAAAGTCTTTTTGCTCTTTGTAGGAGACAGGAGACAGGAGACAGGAGAATTTAGAGGAAGTAGGAGTAAGAATTGTCCCAAGATTGTTCTGCCCAACTATGCGCCTAAAATACTAACTTTTTGAGCTTTTTAGACGTGATACCAGGTACTTTTTAAAGGCCTCAAAAAGGCACTTGTCTTTATATGTCAATGCTTTTAGATTTAATCAGCAAGCCCTAAGTATTTGATAATTCATAGTGGATAATTCAGAAATTATTTTTTCAACTGTCGCTGACATGAAATGCTACGGGACATGAAAAGTGTAACTCCTCTGGAAGAAACAGTATGACAGAAGGAAAAACGCATAGGTGTGTAGCATAAATTGTTCATCCTGCACAGTATCTCAAAAGCAGCTTCGGGAAGATGTCAAAGGTGTGTCTAAAAGTCGTTATTAGCAGGAAATAATTAATGATTTTTTTTGACCTATGAATATTTTTGCTTTTGCCTTTGTAATTAGCTTTCTCTTACTAACAGTTGGATTTTTCACCCAGAAGATTTTGATTAAGAGGGAGATTAAATGGTCTTTTCCCAATATGAATAATCAAAATGTCAAAGACGACGAACTAGAATTAAGCAGTCCAACTCAAGAGTTGTTGTACTCCAAAATTATGCTTTATACCAGTGCTGTTGGAATTATGGGAGGATTAGTTGCTACAGCTTACTACTTTGTTTTAGAACACTTTTTGGAGTTTGTTTGGGAAACAGGGAAGCACTACTTCACAGGAATTTTCCCGGATTGGTTCCCAGCATGGAACTATACCTGGATTGTATCAACAATTGGAGGGTTTGGGGTTGGCTTGTGTCTTTATTTCTTTGGTCAACCAGGAGAAATGGCAAAGGTGATTGATAAAATTCACGATCCTGGCCGTTTGGAACCGAGTCAAACACCTTTGCCAATTCTCAAGAAATGGCAAAGGTGATTGATAAAATTCACGATCCTGGCCGTTTGGAACCGAGTCAAACACCAGGGATGATTGCCACTTCTTTAGTATCAATTACTGCTGGTGGAAGTTTGGGACCTGAAGCACCTCTGGTACAAATTAATGGTAGTTTAGGAAGTTGGATTGCAGATAAACTGAATTTGAGTCTTAAGGAAACACGAGTTCTGACCTTTTGTGGTATGGGTGCAGCATTAGCAGCATTCTTTGGCGATCCGGTTGGTGGCCCGTTATTTGCCCTGGAGATTCCTCATCGTCGCGGAATTCAGTATTATGAAGCAATTATTCCGGCGGTTGTTGCAGGAATTTTTAGTTTTGGTGTGTTTCGGTTTGGCACTGGGTTAGAAATTGGAGGTATCTATCGCTTTGACTACTTTGATAGTATTCCTGCTTTGAGTTGGCTCAATCTTCTGGAAGCTGGAGTTCTAGGAATAGTTGGTGGTTTAGCTGGAATTTTGTTTATTGGAATTTTTCGACTCACAGAGTTGGCCATCCAACCTATTGAAAATAGGCATATTTGGCGAGCAATTTTTGGAGGATTGGGGATTGGTTGGTTGGCAGTTTTATATCCTCAAACTCTCTTCTTTAGCGAGCAGCAAATTGAAACTCAATTAATTGAGCCAGCTACTACACTTACAGTTGTAACGTTACTCGGAATTTGTCTGGCTAAAATGATGGCCATTAGTTTTACCATTCATGGTGGATTTCGAGGGGGTTTTATCTTTCCCCTATTTTTTACGGGAGCAAGCTTAGGGTTAGCTATCAGTTTTTTAATTCCAGGAGTACATCCAACTATTGCAATGTTATGTTGCATGGCTGCTATTAATGTATCAATTACTAAAACTCCGATTAGCACCTCGATTATTTTGAGTGTTTTATCTGATACATCGATAATTCCGATTATAGCGGTCGCTAGTTTTACCAGTTTTATATTGACTAGCAGTATTGGTTTGTTAAGAACTCAACGCCCTAGAAAACAAGTCGAAAATCCACAGTGCCTTATTAAAACAGCACTACATGAATAGGGAGTTTCATTAATTGATAATTATTGAAGAAGGAGACAGGAGACAGGAGACAGGAGACAGGAGGAAAATTACATGGG
>NZ_RCBY01000243.1 GCF_003838195.1 Okeania hirsuta | reverse complement strand
ATGTTCTATTCATCTATTGTCCAATAGTTATGACTCTACAGAGAAAGCGATCGCTGTGTTTCGGGATGATTGATGTTCTATTCATCTATTGTCCAATAGTTATGACTCTACAGAGAAAGCGATCGCTTTCTCTGTAGAGTCATAACTATTGTCCAATAGTTATGACTCTACAGAGAAAGCGATCGCTGTGTTTCGGGATGATTGATGTTCTATTCATCTATTGTCCAATAGTTATGACTCTACAGAGAAAGCGATCGCTGTATTTGGGGATGATTGATGTTCTATTTATCTATTGTCCAATAGTTATGACTCTGCTGATTAAACCTCAAAGCTTTTACAGGTAAAAGTTTCAGCCTTTTTATGTCAAACATTGATGTTCTATTTATCTATTGTCCAATAGTTACAGCAGTTTCCGCACTAATTATCCGGACATGATATAAGGGCGCCATTCGGAGCTTTGCGTTAGCAAATGCCATTCGCCCCTACTGTGGTCTACTCAAATGAAAACCGCTGTAAATATTTGGGCAGAACAATCTTGGGACAATTCTTACTCCTACCTCTTCGCTTATTCCCACTTCTCCTGACTCGGTCCTTCCCCTCCTGGGAGGGGGAGGGGCGAGGGGTGGGTTGTCTCCTACCCCAGCAAAAAGATTTTCCATACGCAAACCCTAAATACCCCATCGTAATGCCGGAGTTTTCACAGGCGCATCCCAGAATTTAATAAACTCATCATCCAATTTCAACAAAGTAATAGAACAACCTTGCATTTCTAGGGAAGTAATATAAGGTCCGATAAAATTACGGACAATGTGTAGTCCTTTTTGTTCGCAAATTTCTACTAATTTACGATAAATAATATATAACTCAGAAATAGGAGTACCACCCATACTATTAACAAAAGCCAGGATGCGATCGCCAGACTCAAATGGTTGGTCCCTCGACTCCACTTCCTGCCATTCTCCTTTATCCTCATCCCACTCCCGTAGTATCCGACTATAACCTACATCTTCAATAATAGATACAGCCAACATTTCCGCAATTTCATCGGCAGATTTCATAGACATTCGTTCTCGCCCTGGCTCCCCATGAATGCCAATACCAAATTCAATTTCGTTATTACCTAACTCAAAAGTGGGGCTACCTTTACCAGGTGTTGTACATGATGTCAATGCCATTCCCATACTGCGTCCGTTAAGATTGATTTTCCGGCAAAGGTTTGCTATTTGCTTCAAGTCATAACCAGCTTCAGCAGCAGCACCACATATTTTTTCTGCTAACACTGTGGTCCCGACACCTCGCCGCCCTTGAGTAAAGAGACTATCTTTAACGGCGACATCATCATCTATTAATATATTCAAGACTCGGATATTTTCTGAGAAAGCAAGTTCAGCTGCCATCTCGAAATTCATCACATCGCCACTATAATTTTTGACAATATTGAGAACACCTGCACCTGAGTTGACGACTTTAGCAGCTTCTAACATTTGGTCGGGAGTGGGAGAGGTAAAAATTTCACCAGGACAAGCAGCGTCTAACATTCCCATCCCCACAAAACCTCCGTGCATTGGTTCGTGACCGCTCCCACCACCGGAGATGATGGCAACTTTATTTTTTATCAGTGCATCAGCGCGGTAGATAAAGTGGGGATCGAAGTTGACTTTAATTAGATCGGGGTGGGCGATCGCCATACCTTGAAGGCTTTCCCGAACTAGATCGTTGGGGTTATTAATCAATTTTTTCATGGAACTTTTCTCAATTGGTTATTGTACTTATATTATCAGGACTTACGCACCAAGCGACATATCTAGTAGGGGGGAATGGCATTTGCCCTCTACAGATAGCGTTTTATCTAATAATTTGCGTAAGTCCTGATTATAAAAATATCTGGTTGGGTAATTGACTGCATTAGTTCCAACATAATTATGCACTTGCATAAGTCCCGATCTATAATATTATCCTAATAACTTTGGTATTAGTTTTTTGGCCGTTGGTGAAAAGAGGTATTATATTATGTCCGGATAAGAGCGCGATAGAACTCCGTTCCGTCTACGTGGCAAAAAAACTTTCTCCTTCTACTCGGGGTTTCTTCTTCTTTATTCCCTCCTGACTCTTGAGTTCTGACTCCTGACTCCTGACTCCTAAAGAATTAAGATTAATATCATACACGCGCTTTACCAACGCTGTTTTTTGTTAATATTTTATAGATAAATGGATGCAATTATTATCGTCGAACATAATCCAGACTGGAAATTTATGTTTCAGCAAGAAGCTACACACATTCGTGAAGTTTTAGGAGAATCTCTTATTCATCGTATCGAACATTTTGGCAGCACAGCAGTACCAGGTTTAGCAGCAAAACCTATTATTGATTTATTGATTGAAGTATCTTCACTTGAGGAACCAAAACAAATAGCTATTCCTCAGTTAAAACTCTTGGGATATGAATATTGGTTTGATAATTCCGATCCAGAGCGGATGTTTTTTGTCAAAGGTCTACCACCTAACAGTCCACGCACTCATCATGTTCATATCGTCGAAGCAGACAGTATATTATGGGAGTGTTTAATATTTCGAGACTATCTTTGTCAGCATCCAGATGAAGCAGCACGCTATGCAAAATTAAAACGTAATCTTGCTCAACGCTTTTCGATCGCTCGAAAAGCATACACAACAGGAAAAACGGATTATATTAAGTCTGTCATGGAAAAAGCACGACTTCAGTAATAAAAATTTTCACATATAGAGAGCGATCGCTTAACAAATTCAATCTTTATATATCCAGAGATTATACTCAAAATTATTGAAAAATGTAATGAACATAACAGAATTACCACAAAAATATAATGTGCCTAAACATTGCGAAATCTTAATGCCAAATCCTGTAGACATTGGCTAGGGTAGTTTCAACCCACCCACTTAACCTACCTTCTTCTGTTTAACAGTCATGCTACAAGAACTAGCAATTGAAACTCGTGGCCTTACCAAACAATTTGATCGCCATATAGCAGTCAACGACCTCCATTTACAAGTAGCTACTGGGGAAGTTTATGGACTGATTGGACCTAATGGGGCAGGCAAAACCACCCTATTAAGAATGTTAGCTACTGCCGAAGAACCCACAATAGGGGAAATATATATCAGTGGAGAACGCCTACTGCGTGACCATACCAACCCCACCCTGAAACAACGCCTCGGTTTTTTGCCAGACGACTTTCCGGTATATGACGACCTAACTTTGTGGGATTATCTTGACTATTTTGCCAGACTTTACAATTTGCGGGAACCTTACCGTTCACGCCGACTTTTTACTGTCTTGGAATTGGTCGAATTGGTGAATAAACGGAATAGTATGATTTCTACTCTATCCCGGGGTATGAAACAACGTCTGAGTTTAGGCAGAACTATTATTCACGAACCCCTGCTACTATTATTAGATGAACCTGTTTCTGGTTTAGACCCCATTGCCAGAATGCAGTTTCGGGAAATTATCAAAGCATTGCAAGAAGCAGGCATGACAATAGTCATTTCTTCCCATGTTCTCAGTGACTTGGCAGACCTTTGCTCTTCTATAGGAATAATGGAATTAGGTTATTTGGTAGAAAGTGCTTCTCTCAAAGAACTTTATCAACGTCTTAGTACTCAGCAAATCTCGATTTCTGTTATGAGTGGGTTATCAGACTTGATTGCGGAAATTAAAAATTCTCCCTGGGTGGAAGCTTGGGAAGTTTTGCCAGATAGTCAGCAAGTACAAGTTCAATTTTCCGGAACTCCCGAAGATGCTGCTAGTTTGTTGCGATCGCTCATTCTTGCTAATATCCCAGTCACAAATTTCCATTGTACTCAAGAAGACCTAGAAGAAATTTTTCTCAAACTCGGACATCAGCAAGCAAATTAAGACTTACCCAGGAAGAACCCAGAAACCCGGTTTCTACGGTAAACCATTATTTTTAACAATAGACATTTAGGAGAAACCGGGTTTCTTTGAGTAAATCCTGTTAATTTCAAAATTTTTGGAGTTATAACTTATGTTATCTAAACCATTCGTCAATTTATTCAATTGGAACCCTCAATTATTCCGAGAAATAAAAGGTCGTCTCAAAACCAGAAATGTAGTGATCGCCATCTCTTTATCTCTCCTGTGCCAATTCATAGTAATGACGTATTATCTACGAAGACTTCCACAAGAATACGGTAGATATGTTACCAGTGATAGTCAATATTGTGTCGAAGTAGGAAAATATTGTACAGATATTGAGTGGTCTAGTTGGTGGTTAGATATCTTCAACAATTTGAGTTTGATTTTGCTTCCTTTAATGTTAATTGGCGGTGTCTATATGTTAGTAGGAGATCTAGCAAAAGAACAACGTCTTGGTACTCTCAATTTTATTCGTCTTAGTCCTAAATCTAGTCAGAAAATTTTGCTCGGCAAACTATTAGGAGTGCCAATTTTAATTTACCTAGCAGTAGTTATTTTCTTGCCTCTACATTTGTGGGCAAATATATCGTCTGGTTTGTCTTTATCTTGGTTTTTTGTATTTTATGGAGTTTTAATAATAGTTTGTTGTTTTTTCTACAATACCTCACTACTTTTTGCGTTTTTAGTAGGTTGTCAAGCTTGGTTAGCTGCTGCCATAACAGGCATATTTTTCTATCTTCTAATAGCTGCTATTGATGAAGGGTATAGTGATGAGATTAACGCCCTTATTGGTACTCATGAAAGAAATGTTCTACTAATAAGAATTGGTGTGATAATTACTTTAAGAATTGGTCATATGATTATTTCAGCTCTAATTTTGGGAAGCTACTGGAGTTGGCAAGCTGTAAATCGTCGTTACAGAAATCCTAATGCTACAGCTATTAATAAAAAACAAAGCTATTGCTTAATGGGATGTTTCCAAGTCTATCTAATGCTATGTTTCTTACTACACAATATTGACTATAAATCAACTGACGTTTTACAAGAATCGCTGGCTTTATTCTGTACTCTTAATTTGTTGTGGTTTTTATTAGTAATTGCTATGTTGTCACCTCAACGACAAAGTGTAGAAGATTGGGCAAGATATAGACATGAACAAGTTAATAATGATCAAACTGCAATTGTCAAAGGATTATCTATTAGCTTAAAACAAGATTTAATTTGGAGTGAAAAAAGTCCAGCTTTAGTAGCAATAGGAATTAATCTAGTTATTACTGCTGTAATTTGGATTGCCTGGATTTTATTTTGGCAGCAAAATAACACGATCAAACTATCAGCTATTTTGATATTAATTTTGAGCTTTAGCTTAATCTTAATTTATGCAGCGGTCGCTCAATTTATATTGCTAACAAAAGTCAAAAAGCCTACTATTTGGGCTACAGGAATAGTAAGTGGTTTTATTTTTCTACAACCTTTGGCACTAACGTTAATGTCAATTAACCCTGATATTTATCCTGATTTGTGGTTGTTCTCTGCTTTTCCTTCGTTTGCTCTCAACAATTCTTTAGCTATTACACCAATTTTAATAGCAATTATTGGTCAGTGGACTGTCTTAATATCAGTAACTTTACTACTAATCCGAAAAATCAAAAAATTAGGTGCATCTGATTATCAGAAATTACTAATAGGTCAAAAAGATTGAAGAATTCACCAGACAAAATTTCTTACAGTCAGAAAATTTCTTAGAGTCATAAAAATTATTAGGAACTCAATAACTGAATAATATTGAAGTCTGTTTAAGGTAGGCATTCAGCTATTAGCAGTCAGCTCCTAGCTTTAATGAATGAAGCAAGAGTTCTTTTAACTTCTACTACATTTTCAACCATATATTTGAGTTGTCAACTCATATAATTTATGGGCATAAATTATAGATGTATCTTAGAAGCTGATTGCTGATAGCTGACTGCTGAATGCTTACTGTTTAAGTAATTAATAACGACTTAGAAAAAAAATTAATCTGAGGCCGATTCCATTATCAAAACACATAGAAAGTAAAATACACTTTTTCCTGGGAAGCAATTTTTCTGAAACTCGGACATCAGCAAGCAAATTAATTTTATAATCTTTGGAGTTATAACTTATGTTATCTAAACCATTAGACAATTTATTCAATTGGAATCCTCAATTATTCCGAGAAATTAAAGGTCGCCTCAAAACTAGAAATGTAGCGATCGCCATCTCAGCATCTCTCCTCTGCCAATTCATAGTAATGATGTTTTTCCTAGAAAGACTTCCACAAACTTATGGTACAGATGTTGCTCGCCATAATCCATATTGTGTCGAAGTAGGACGATATTGTACAGGTATTGATTGGTCTAATTGGTGGGTAGATATCTTCAGCACTTTGAATATAATTTTGCTGACTTTAATGTTAACTGGTGGTGTCTATATGTTATTAGCAGACCTAGCAAAAGAACAACGTCTTGGTACTCTCAATTTTATTCGTCTTAGTCCTCAATCTAGTCAGAAAATTTTGCTCGGCAAACTATTAGGAGTACCAATTTTAATTTACCTAGCAGGAGCTATTTTTTTACCTCTACATTTGTGGGCAAATATATCATCTGGTTTACCTTGATCTTGGTTTTTTGTATTTTATGGAATTTTAATAAAAGTTTGTTGTTTTTTCTACAATACGTCAATACTTTTTGTGTTTTTAGGAGTTACTCAAGCTTGGTTAGCTTCTGCCATAACAGCCATATTTTTGTACCCTTTTCTAACCATTATTCAACCATATACTTATGATTATGCAGTTCGTGCCCATTTTCCTGATTTTCTACTAAGAACTGGTGCGATGATTATATCAGGTGTAATTTTGGGAAGCTATTGGATTTGGCAAGCTGTAAATCGGCGTTACAGAAATCCTAATCGTACAGTTATTAGCAAAAAACAAAGTTATTGGTTAATGGGATGTTCCCAAGTCTATCTGCTACTGTTTTTGTTAGCGATAGGTATTACTGACGATTTACACAATTCACCGGTTTTATTCTGTACTCTTAATTTGTTTTGGTTTTTATTAGTAATTGCTATGTTGTCACCTCAACGACAGAGCATACAAGATTGGGCAAGATATAGACATCAACAAGTCAATAATGATGAAACTACAATTATCAAAGGATCGGCTATTAGTTTAAAAGAAGATTTAATTTGGAGTGAAAAAAGTCCACCTTTAGTAGCAATGGGAATTAATGTAGTTATTACTGCTGTAATTTTGATTTCCTGGATTTTATTTTGGCAAGATAATACGATTAAACTACCAGTTATTTTGACCTTAATTTTGAGCTTAAATTTAATCTTAATTTATGCAGCGATCGCTCAATTTATATTGCTAATGAAAATCAAAAATCCTGCTATTTGGGCAATAGGGATACTAGGTGGTTTGATTTTTTTACAACCTTTGGCACTAATTTTGTTAATGTCAATTACACCCGAGGGTTCCCCTGATTTGTGGTTATTCTCTACTTTCCCTTGGTTTTCTATTGGCGAAGGTTTTTTAGCTATCACACCAATGTTAATAGCAATTATTAGTCAGTGGAGCGTCTTAATATTAGTAACTTTCCTACTAACTAGAAAAATTCAAACATTAGGTGCATCCGATTCTCAGAAATTATTGACAGGTCAAAAAAATTGAAGAATTCACCATGGAAAATTTCTTATTGGAGTGATAAATTATGTTATCTAAACCATTAAACAATTTATTTAACTGGAATCCTCAATTATTCCGAGAAATAAAAGGTCGCCTCAAAGTAAAAAATGTAGCGATCGCCATCTCAGCATCTCTCCTGTGTCAATTCATAGTAATGATGTTTTTTCTAGGAAAACTTCCACAAGAATACGGTAAAGGTGTTGTTCTCTATAACCGATATTGTGTAAGAGTAGAAGTAGAAAAAAATATATATTGTACTGCTATTGACTGGTCATATTGGTGGCTAGATATATTCAAAGCTTTAAGTTGGATATTTTTGGCTGTAATATTAATTGGCGGTGTTTATATGTTAGTAGCGGACCTGGCCAAAGAAAAACGTCTTGGTACTCTCAATTTTATTCGCCTTAGTCCTCAATCTATCCAGAAAATTTTGCTTGGCAAACTATTAGGAGTACCAATTTTAATTTACCTAGCAATCGCTATTTCTTTGCCTTTACATTTGTGGGCTAATATTTCATCTGGTTTGTCTTTATCTTGGTTATTTGGATTTTATGGAGTTTTAATTACAGTTTGTTATTTTCTCTACAATGCCTCACTACTTTTGGCCTTTTTAGGAGTTACTCAAGCTTGGTTAATTGCAACAATAACCGGAGTATTTTTGTTTCCTATTATCAGTATAATTCAATCATATACTGATGAGTCTTACGCTCTTATTGGTACTGATGGAATAAGAGATTTACTAATAGTAAGTGCCATAATTATTTTAGGTATTGGTGGCTAGATATATTCAAAGCTTTAAGTTGGATATTTTTGGCTGTAATATTAATTGGCGGTGTTTATATGTTAGTAGCGGACCTGGCCAAAGAAAAACGTCTTGGTACTCTCAATTTTATTCGCCTTAGTCCTCAATCTATCCAGAAAATTTTGCTTGGCAAACTATTAGGAGTACCAATTTTAATTTACCTAGCATTAGTTTTGGGAAGCTACTGGATTTGGAAAGCTGTAAATCGTCGTTACCGAAATCCTAATGCCACAATTATTAGTAAAGAACAAAGCTATTGGTTAATGGGATGTTTCCATTTTTATCTACTGCCATTGTTCTTATTAATAAATATTGGCAATGATGAAAAATCAAGCTACATTTTATGAAATTCACTGATTTTCTTCTGCACTATTAACTTATTCTGGTTTTTGTTAGTCATTGCTTTGTTATCACCTCAAAGACAAAGTGTGCAAGATTGGGCAAGATACAGACATCAACAAATTAATAATGATGAAACTACAATTGTTAAAGGTGTAGCTATTAGTTTAAAACAAGAGTTAATTTGGGGTGAAAAAAGTCCAGCTTTAGTGGCGATCGGAATTAACCTAGTTATTACTGGTTTAATTTGGAGTTCATGGATTTTACTTTGGCATGACAATGAAATTAAATTACGAGCTATTTTAACTTTAATTATGAGCCTAAATTTAATTTTAATTTATGCAGCGATCGTTCAACTTGTATTGTTGATGAAAGTCAAAAAACCTGCTATTTGCGCAGTAGGAATATTAGGTAGTTTAATTTATTTGCCACCTATTGCTTTATTATTACTGTCAATTTCACCTGATAATCACTCAAATTTATGGCTATTTTCAACTTTTCCTTGGCTCTCCATTGACTTAAATTATCCAGCGATCGCATCAATGTTAATTGCAATTATTGGTCAGTGGAGTGTCTTGACATTAGTAACTTTACAACTGACCAAAAAAATCAGAAAATTAGGTACATCTAATTCTCAAAAATTACTGACTTAAATATTTAGCTTTGCGGAAGTCAACAGTTCAAAAAATAGTAAAAGTAATACGGCTTCACGGAAATCAAAAGTCGTAGGGGCGAATGGTATTCACCCTCACTATATGTAGAGTCTCTGCGTAAGTCCTGCTTTATTTGATTGGAGTAATTAATTATGCCATCTAAACCATTAGTCAATTTATTGAATTGGAACCCGCAGTTATTCAGAGAAATTAAAGGTCGCCTCAAAGTAAAAAATGTAGCGATCGCCGAGAGTGCCACTGAATTGAAACACTGAGGATAACTTCTGGCTTTTACCTGACTCTAGCAATAGAATAGATAAATTCAAAAAACTCCAACGTTATAGTTTTGGAGCTATTTTTTCTATTATACAATAGTTTTGAAATTTCTGAGACACCCACAAAAGCGATCGCCGAGAGTGCCACTGAATTGAAGCACTGAGGATAACTTCTGGCTTTTACCTGACTCTAGCAATAGAATAGATAACAGGACTTACGCAAATTCTTAGACAATACGCTATCTGTAGGGGGGCGAATGCCATTCGCCCCTACTAGATACGGCGCTTGGTGCGTAAGTCCTGGATAAATTCAAAAAACTCCAACGTTATAGTTTTGGAGCTATTTTTTCTATTGTACAATAGTTTTGAGATTTCTGAGGCACCCACAAAAGCGATCGCCGAGAGTGCCACTCAATTGAAACACTGAGGATAATTTCTGGCTTTTACCTGACTCTGGCAATAGAATAGCTCAATTAAAAAAAACTCCAACGTTGTAGTTTTGGAGCTATTTTTTCTATTGTACAATAGTTTTGAGATTTCTGAGGCACCCACAAAAGCGATCGCCGAGAGTGCCACTCAATTGAAACACTGAGGATAATTTCTGGCTTTTACCTGACTCTGGCAATAGAATAGCTCAATTAAAAAAAACTCCAACGTTGTAGTTTTGGAGCTATTTTTTCTATTGTACAATAG
>NZ_RCBY01000242.1 GCF_003838195.1 Okeania hirsuta | reverse complement strand
ATTTGGCGATTATTTATATAAGTAGCTTATCATAACCGAATTTAGCATAAATCAAAATTTTAAAAATTTTAGAGTATAATAAAAAAATCAACTAAGAGATAAAAATTAAATCAAATTCAGAAAATTATTTTCAAATAAAGATTGTTTATGACCGAAACTATTCAAATTCCTGAACAAATAGTAATAGATCTTAGTAAAATCCTGCAAATATTTGCCATCGCAGTCATAGGAATAGTCGTAGTTATCGTAATTCGCAAACTGCCTGAATTAATAGAGAGGATTATATCTACAGAAATTTCCGAAGCATATAAAATTATAATATCTCCAAATAAATCACTAATTGGAGTAGTAATTGCCATAGCCATATCTGAGATAACTCTTCTGGCTGTTACACCATATTCTCAGGTATATATTATAGAAATTACTCTGAGTTTAATTTTAACTATCACAACTACTTGGCTAGGTTCTCAATTTGCTAAAAAGTTTTTTGATGTTTATTTAATAGAAGCAGCATTTAGAAGCGATCAAAAAGCTAATAGTGACTTATTTGTAGTAGGTAAATTTATTGCTAACTTTATCATTCTTGTATTAGCTATTATCATTTTTGCTCAGACTCACCAAGTGAATGTATTTGGTATTATTGCTAGTCTAGGAGTAGGAGGTGTAGCAGTTGCTTTTGCTGCTCAAAATACTTTAAGTCAATTACTTGGTGGTATCGTACTTTATGTAGATAGACCTTTTGTAGTAGATGATTATATTGGTCTCCCAGATGGTACTTTTGGTAGGGTAGAATCAATTGGTTTACGCTCTACTAAAATCCGTTCTTCTGGTAAAGGTACATTAATTATTATTCCTAATAATTCTCTGACACAGGTAAATATTGAAAACTTTACCGCAGCCAAGAAAGTTATGTCGATTCTATACTTAACTTTTTATCGTCAGGTAGATATTGAAGAACAAGCATTAATACGTCAAGTTATCTTAGCAAGTACAAGTGATGTATTTGGCATAGAGCCTCGTAATACTGATATTACCTTTAAAAATTCACAGAATTCTAACTTACAAGATATAACTCAAGCCCAGATTACATTTTTTATTTTAGGTTCTGGTAAAGTATCTATGGATTTGCGTCGTCAAATGTTGGATAATGCTAGCCAAAGAATTACTTTGAAACTTAAGGAATATGGTATTGCTTTTGATATAGAGCAACCTAGTATCTATGTTGATTCACCAATTACAGTTTAATTGATTATGTTTTTTTCAAATATAATTAACAAGGTCAATCAGCTATCTGTTTTTTTGCAAGGTTCTAGCATTCCTCACTATCTAATTTTTTTTGTATTTGCCCTGGGAGCTGTATTGATAGGAAAATATACACCAGGAATAGTGCAATTAATTATTAATAAGTTTTTGCCTAGTTCAAGCAAAGAAATTACTAACAACTTTATTAGTCCACTGACAAAACCTTTCCAAGTTGCAGGAACATTTATATTAATTTCTCTATCCTCAGTTTGGTTAGAAGAATACAAAGCATTATACAATTTCTTTAATCCTTTAATAGTTCTTGTTGTAGTGATTAGTATTGCCTGGTTAGCTTCCCGTTTATTTCAGCAAGTACTCAGGATATATGGCATTGAAATTATTCGTAAATCTGGCTTAGAAGCTGATGAGTTACTCTTAGTATTTGAGACTATAGTAAATGTAGTAATCGGATTTATTGCCACAATAGGTTATGCTCAAAGTCAAAGATTTCCATTAACAGGTTTGTTAGCTGGAGTATCTATTGGTGGTGTCGCTATTAGTTTTGCTGCTTCCAAAACTTTGGAGCAATTGTTTGGTACTGTTGTATTGTATTTAGACCGTCCTTTTATTCCTGGAGATTATATTCGTTGCTCATTAGGAGAAGGTGAGATGTATGGCAGAGTAGAATCTATTGGTTTGCGGTCTACAAAAATTAGGAAAGCCGCCACGGGTACACTATATATTGTTCCTAATAACCAATTAGCCAATGCAGGAATTGAGAATATTACCCGTGGTAAAAAAGTGATGGTTTTATTATATTTAGACTTTACCAAGAAACTGATAGAACGAGAAAAAGCTCTAGTTCAGCAAGTGGTTAAAAATAGTACAGATTCAGTATTTGGTATTGACCCAGGAAGTACAAAAATAGCAGTATTTGACCATGAACATACAGATAAATGTCGGGCGAGGATAACTTTCTTTATTCTCGGTTCTAGTGAAAATTCTATCCAATTAAGAAAGCGACTTTTGGAAGTTGCTAATCAAAATATTTCTAAGGAGCTGAAAAATTTTGGCATTGAATTTTATCTACAAGAACCAAATATTTATGTTGATTCCCCAATGACTATTTAATTTCCTGTATTTTCTTCATTCCTATTTCTTTTAGGATTTATATAACTGTGCATTTTCTATGAAAAAACGACTGACTAAAATTGAATTATTTAAGCAAGCAATGAACTTTTCAGCAGGTCACTTCACTATATTTTCAGATAGTGAAAGAGAAAATCTGCACGGTCATAGTTTTTCTGTATATGTCATGTTCGAGGCTGAAGTGACAAACAATGGCATGACCTTTGACTATGGTATTTACAAAGAAATTATCCTTAATATTTGTCAATTTCTTGATGAAGTTTTTCTACTGCCATTAAAAAATCCTTATCTCAAAATAGAAGAATTCGATGAATATATCTATGCTTTGTTCAATGGTGGTAAAGAGAAAATACCATTTCTTAAACGAGATGTAAAGTTGCTTCCGGTGCGAAATATTACTGTAGAGGAGCTTTCTCATTGGTTTTTGCAACAATTACTTGTTAATGTACAAGAAAATCAAGAGCATTTGATTCAAACAATAGAAGTTAAAATATTCTCTGGTCCTGGTCAGTCAGGTAGCAGTTTTTGGAGTAAAAAATGAGCAAAAAATATTTGGTTATAACTGGTGGAAGTCGTGGCATAGGATTGGCAACAGCTAAACTATTTCTGGAACAGGAATTTCAGGTTATTAACCTTTCTAGAAATTTATGTCCGTTGCCAGATGTAGTTAATATTCAGATAGATTTAGCTGCAAAAGGTTTTGAGGAAAATTTGAAACAAGAGTTACTACCTAAATTAGAATATTCTGAAAGGGTGATTTTAGTTCACAATGCTGCCCGCTTAGATAAGGATAATGTAGAAAATATTCAAGCCAATAATTTACGAGATATCTTGGAAATTAATATGGTTGCTCCAACTATATTGAATCAGATAGTCATGCCAAAAATGTCAAAGGGGTCTGCTATTATTTATGTGGGTTCCACTCTCTCAGAAAAGGCGGTGCCTGGTGCCTTTAGTTATGTCACTTCTAAACACGCAGCAGTGGGGTTAATGCGAGCCACTTGTCAGGATTTAATAGATCGAGGTATTCATACAGCTTGTGTTTGTCCTGGTTTTACCGATACCCCAATGTTACGAAATCATCTTAATCATGATGAGACAATTATTGAGCAGATAAAAACTATGAATGCTCAAAATCGTTTAATCGAAGCTTCAGAGATTGCACAAACCATTTATTTTGCAGCGACTAACCCAGTTATTAATGGTGCAATAATCCATGCAAATATGGGGCAAAAAGAGAGATAAAAAGATGGCAGCTACTCAACTTAATCACTATCTGATTAGTCATTGAGTTGATAAGGACTTGTAACTGTTACCTATAATCTGGTATTATCTATAATAGTCTCCGATTATCTGTTTTATGCTACTAGGATTCAAAACTGAGTAGCAACCCACAAATCAACAAAAAACATTACTTGCCCAACACGCTGGTGTGGGTCGTCATGCCTGTAATTGTGGATTATGGCTGACTAGAAACATCCTTAATCACAATTCTATTAATCCTGATAGCAAAATTAAATTTCCTACTGCTATTGACTTGGCCTTTGCTTTTGGTAGCAATGGTTAAACCTCAAAACTATTGGTACTACGAAGTGTCTAAAACAGCACCTCAATATGCTTTGAAATATTTGTCATCAGCTTGGAAGCGTTACTTTAAGAAAGTCTCTGGTTAGCCTAAATTCAAGAAAAAAGGCAAAGATGATAGTTTTCCTACGGAATGCTACGCAAACACTTTAGATGGTTCAATACCCACCCCCATCCCCTCCTGGGAGGGGAGCAAGAGAGGTGGGTCAGATAAAATTACCTAGAATTGGGGGTTGCACATTATAGAATGATATTGCCAAAAATTAGTTTAGACTTTGACTAAAAAAAAACCATTAATTAATCATTCTAGCAATTATCAAATCCAAAATCTTGTTCATCAAAAATATAAAATCATTCGTCACTGTGCAACGCCTAGAATTGGATGGGTTAAAACTTTTGAGATCTTGCCAGATAATGTCAATCTGTCGTCTGTAACTATTAGTAGAAAAGCTAACCGCTGGTTCATTAGTTTCAAGATTAAAACAGAACCTCAAATTAGTGAGAATTCAGTAGATGTAGTTAGTGTAGATTTAGGAGTAAAAACCTTAGCAACATTATCACTATTGCGAAATGTTTGATGGTGCTAAATCGAAAAAAAAAGTTAGAATTATTACTATCACGACTGCAATACCTTAACAGGTATAAAACCAAGTTTTCCAATAACTGGAAAAAAGCACAGCTAAAAATAGCTAGACTACACAGTAAAATAGCTAATATTCGTAAAGATACATTGCATAAACGTGCCTACTTATTTGGCTCTTAACTACAACCCACCCCCATCCCCTGCTGGGAGGGGAGCAAGAGTGGTGGGTGAAGATCTGAATGTATCAGGAATGATGGCCAACTATAAGCTAGCTAAGTCTGCCCTAGTCTATGGGTTTTTATGAGTTTCGTAGACAGCTAGAGTACAAATGTCAACTGTACGGCTCTAAATTAACCATTGTTGATAGATGGTTTCCTAGTTCTAAAACCTGCTCTAACTGTGGAACTGAATTGCGAGTCTTTGTTTTTATCAGACTGTTTGTTCAATTGCGAACACTGCAATTTTAGCTGCGATCAAGACTTGTTTGCGTTTGCGTAGCATCCCGTAGGGAAGCATTCCGTAGGAAATGCAGCGTTAAATTTAGCTATGGGGGGCAGTGAGAGCTACGCTCCGCGTTCCGCGTTTCGCGCTAGCGTTGCGCAGCAAACGTCCGTGTCAGCTTGTGGACTGGATAACGCCGACGTTGCCAGGTAGAAGCAAGAATAGAACAGATAATTATAGATTATCGTAGGTTTCTAAGAACGGCAACATCAAGTGTACAAAATTCAGGAGTCATTTTCTATGTTAACTGCAGCTAAACCTGAGTTTCTCAAAGCTTATTGGGACAATTCTTTCGATCTGAAAAACCACATCCAGGAGTTTTTGCAGATAGATCGACATACCCTTGAGACTCGAATTCAGGAAAGTAATCAAGCTATGACTAAGTTGGGACAAAACTTTGATTGGGAAATGGCAATCGAATTTTATCGAGACCAAGTCGGAGCAACCTATATCTTAGAATTAGCAGCGTGGCATTTAAAAAGCTGTGATTATATCGGTAATATGCTACATTTAATTGCTGATTTTGCTAAAGGTCGGGTTTTGGATTTTGGTGGGGGGATTGGAACACATTCCTTTGCGGCTGCTTTGTGTCCAAATGTTACCGAAGTTCAGTACTTAGATGTAAATCCGATTAACTGCAATTTTGTTCTGGAGCGCTCCGAAAAATTAGGGTTATCTGACAAAATTCAAGTCACATCAAAATTGGAAATTTATAACTCATTTGACACAATTATGTGTTTTGATGTCATGGAACATTTACCAGACCCAATATCACAGTTAATTGAGTTTCATAAACTTCTGAGTTCTGATGGAAAATTACTAATTAATTGGTATTTTTCTAAGGGTTTTGGCAACGAATATCCTTTTCATTTAGATGATACAGCTATTGTGAAATATTTTTTTCAAACGCTACAATCAAATTTTCTAGAAGTATTTCACCCCCATTTAATCACAACCAGATGTTATCAAAAATTGTGAAGTATTTAAAGAAGTATCTATCTATAAAATATTCCTTAATATCTAAAGGAATCGGGATAATTTAATATATTGAGAGCTTGATACAACCTGGGTTTTTCTAATTTGACTCAGACCCCAATGTTGCTCAATGATTTTCTTGTCTGTTTTATCCCACATTCCGCACGTCATTTTGTAGCATTAAAAGTAGTATGTAAATCCGTAGCTTTGTAAGTATTTATACTATGCAAATCATCTCAATTACTTTTTTCGTCGATCAAATTCTGAGTAAAAAATTTACGCATAAATACTTGCTTGATTAATGACGCAATCACGGCAGCTATGATTTTCTTCTAAAATTCTGTCTCCTGTCTCCTGTCTCCTGACTCCTGATTCTATACTACATTTTGTTGTGCGGAATGTAGGTTTTATGTTCCCTTTGATAATTTAGGCAAAAAAAATGGCAACTGCTCAAGCTAACCTCTTACGATTATTATTTGCTTCTACACCTGTGGGAGCTATTGGTTCAGGTACTGGAGGTGGAGTCGAATTCACATTACAAAATATTGCCCAAGAAATGATTCTCAGAGGACACAAGGTAGATATAGTTGCGCCACAGGGTTCTATAACTAAAGTAGATTGTCCCATTATTGAAATTACCGGAGAACTGCAAGTTAGTATTCAGCAATTAAATCGTGACACCCCCATTTCTATAATCCCTAAATCTGTGCTTACCAGAATGTGGGAATTTATAGGAAAAGAGCAAAATAATTACGATTTGATTGTTAACTTTGCTTATGACTGGCTTCCCTTTTATTTATCTCTATTTTTGAATGTCCCTATTGCCCATCTGGTAAGTATGGGTTCTCTGTCAAAGGCAATGGATGAGATTATAGAAAAAACCAGTATTAGTTTTCCTGGTACTATTGCTGTTCACACAAAAGCTCAGGCAGAAACTTTCTCATTTCCTAGTAGATGTCGAGTTGTGGGAAATGGTATTGACATAAAAAACTATCAATATTGTGATCGACCAAATAATTACTTGGTTTGGGTGGCGCGCATTTCTCCTGAAAAAGGATTGGAAGATGCTGTGGAAGCTGCAAAAAATACTGGTATTCCTTTGAAAATAATGGGTTTGCTTCAGGATAAGTCTTACTGGGAGAGTATCCAGCAAAATTATCCTGATGCGCCAATAGAATATTTAGGGTTTCTACCAATTAAGGAAATGCAGTTAGTGCTGCGACGCAGTCGAGGGTACTTGATGACCCATCGATGGAGTGAAGCATTTGGCATGACTGCCATTCAATCATTAGCTTGTGGTGTGCCTATAATTACCTATAATAAGGGAGGCCCTGCTGAAATTGTGCGTCACGGTCAAACAGGTTGGCTAGTTGAGCCTGGTAATCTAGTGGAATTGGTAAAAGCAATTAACAATCTTGACAAACTTGATCGTTTAGCTTGTCGGCAACAAGCGGAAGCTGAATATTCTATTCAAGTTTATGGAAATCGTATGGAAAATTGGTTCTACGATATTCTGGCTCAGACTAGCTATTCGCTGAGGAGTTAGGAGTTATACCAAGGGTGATAAATATTTGTTGCAAATGGTAGGGACGTTGCATGCAACGTCTGTAGGTCAGAGGGAAGAAGGAAGAAATATTGAAGAAAAATAGAAAAATGATAGAGATAGCTGTCTAAAATTAATTGGAGTAGCTCTTTTTAAGCCAATAAAGTTCAGATAATACTAAAACTCATAAGGTATGGAACCATTAGAGTAGCTCTTGAGCTTACAGAACTGCAAAAAAAATCCTTAACTGAACTGCATTGCTTTTCAACCCTCTCTGATCGAGACGCACCTTCTTGTAGCATTCTTTTTTCAAACTCGCATAACAATATCACGATGGTTAAATATTATCTAACATTGACAGAGCTTTTAATTCCCTGTGCTCATCAGACTTTTTTAAGGATTCAGGTTAATTATCTGTTGAACAATATCAACTAAATAATCCCCAGCAATCTCCCACAGTTCACCATATATACCTACCCAAAAATTGCTATGTCTTCTATCTTTTCTTTGAGCTTCTGTTCATCTATAAATGTAATTTTGAACACCGAATTTTTTGAGAAATTTACCTTGATAAAATCAACCAGTATTAGCAATAGCAAGCAGTGAAATTAAATTAGTCAAACCTTGTACATTACCTAGACTTCCCTCTAGATTATATCCACCTGTTTTACCGAAAAATTGGGGTAGGTGCCTTGCTCTTATAGGGCGACTTTTTATTTGTAAGTGAATTGAATATATGCTAGAGTATTGAATATACGGTAGAGTGTTATAGTTGTCGGGGGGCACTCGGAAACTCTAAACGGACGTTGAGGGAAGCGTCAGACTACCGCCTAGGAAGCAGCACCCTGTGTTGGCGGAGCTATGCGCCACCAAAGCGTCAACCTCCCGAGGAATTAAGGTTCGATAGGAATCCCTGTGCCTTTAGGCCAGAGAGGATGTCAAAGTCTTTAAACATGGCTTCGATGCCCATTCTCCACCGATAAATTTTCAAAACTTCATACAAATTTTTCAGGTTCGTTTATGGTGTTGCACAGTGACGAATGATTAAGGTAATTGAGGGATTTGCTGATGTTTCAAATCATAGATCAGCAAGCGAACTGATTTGCACAACAGATCAATGGACTTGGAGTAGCATAAAGTTTTGCGATGTAACCTAGCGTCCGTAGTGTCTTAAACGCCAATTTTCTCCTTCTACTCTCGTCATTGCTGCGGGTGCTGACCAGGTGATCACAATCCTCGATTAAGCTTGGATTTACCTTGTACCCGTCAGTAATATCAAGAAAACAAGCCCAACCTTGAATCATCTGCCATAATATTGTGAAGGTAACGGCGCAGCGATCGCCTATCACAAACTTGAGAATTCCTGGCATTTGGCTATTTACGACTGTCCAGACCCAAATTTTGTTTTTTTTGAGCCCACAAAAGTTGGCAGTTCATCAAGCGTGAGCAGTTTCAGGAATTTCATAGTTCTCCAAAGCGAATATGTGCTTGGTGCAAGCCGTACCCAGTTAAGCACAGTATTGTGGGAAATACCAGTCACTCTCTCAATGGCTCCCAATCCCATGCCGTTAAGGAACATTTTTATACAAAGCTCTTTAAGATCAGAACTATAGCCGGTAGGACAGGGGTTTGATCGAAATTGACGGCCACAGTCACGGCACAGATAACTCTGTTTTCCCTGACGATGACCATTTTTCACTACTTTATGGCTTTGACAATCAGGACAATCCATCTCTCAATCAAATTCTAGAATATCATTCTCTATTGTGCAACACCTCGTTTATAAGTACCAAGGTTCTTGTCTTGAGTGCGTCTTTCATTCCGAGGATACCAGGGAATTACACACTCGCTTTTTCTACTTTCTGATTATATTTCCCTTTCCAATATGCTCCTAGGTTAAATCTTCCAACACCTTGATTTTGAATAATATTGATCTGGCTCAAAAAAATTTTTGTTCCGGGATATATCTGCAAAGAACTAAGTTTTTCATAGTTTTTCCCAGGTTTTCGATCATAAGTATTCTGTTTTTGTCCAAAAACAAAGTAAATTATTTCAGGTGATTTTTGATTTTTGAGCCAGTGTGATCATTCAACGCCGTGGAATTCACGGTCTCCAATAACTACTAATTCATATTTTTTTAATAAATGTCAAACAGGGTTAATAATTGCCTTTTGTTCTCCTCAGCCTTTTGTTCTCCTCAATTACTGCTGCTCTTTTTCTCTAAAATTTGTCCATAAATAGGTCAGGCTGGTTTTTTGTAGATCACCCCTATTCAAAATATATTATTTTCTTTCCATTGTGTTCTATCTATAGTTAGAATTAACCGACTACCATCCACAAATTCTTGATGAATTATCCTCCTGGTCATGTCGATGCTTTATCAATGGCCAATATTTAGCAAGCGATCGCTTCCAATCATTTGTAACATTCTTTTTTCAAATTGGTATTACCCGGTGGCAAGCTGTCAAAGATGCCAAATGTCCTACTTTTTCTGCGATCTGGGGTAGCAAGTAGGTATAAAATTTTTACCCTTTCTCTATGTTTACCTGTTTTTTGGTCTACAAGCAGCTTTTTTAGGGTCTCTTCTGGCTCAATAATATTAATTTTTAACCCACATTCCGTACGACAAAATGTAGTATGCAAAGATGGTCAAACTTGAGTAAGTATTTAGACTTAAGAAAAAAAAACCTCAAACTGTAAGAGCTGATTTGTAAACTTAGCTAAAAGTCTGATATTACCTAGTTTTTAGCAATTAGGGTAATACTTGATAATAACTCCTCAAACCTAAGTATAGCAAGTGATTCAGCGCCTTAATCTTTACTTGATCAATCAGCTCTAATTCTAGATAATTAAGTGAAGATCAAAAAGAGGAGAAAATGTCAATAGAAGTAACTAATGTAGACCATATTTCAAGCAATTTCTCATGGATTTAATTTGTACGAATGATGGAGATGTCCCATTGTGGATGAGAATTGGTT
>NZ_RCBY01000241.1 GCF_003838195.1 Okeania hirsuta | reverse complement strand
TTGTGGCTTTACCAATATTTTATGCTAGAGAGGAAATATAATTAGGGTTTGCTGAAAAAGTCTTATGAGTAAAAGTAGGAGTCAGGAGTCAGGAGAAATGGGAATTATAGAGGAGGTAGTCGGATATATTTGTAAGAGTGATTTTTATGCCCAACTCTTGCCCAAAATGCTAAATTTTTGAGCTTTTTTGACCAAAAAGTTGCACTTTTTTCCCTCCAAAAAGGCTAAAGCTTTTATAGATAAAGCCTTTGAGGATTAATCAGCAAACCCTAATTATTTAGTAGTTTTATCGATATATCCATATAGTTATTTATTGTAGATGCAGGGAATAGGAAACCGAGCTAATTTTGCGAAGTCAAAAGTCAGAAGTTATTTTGATACGTCGCCCTACCAACGACTCTCCTACCTGACTCCTACCGACACCAGAAGTATTTGTAGAAAATATTTATCACGTCTGATATAAAAGTTGATTTTAGCCAAAAATAAAATTAATCTTCCTTCTTGCTTCTCCCTTCTTGCTTCTCCCTTCTTCTTTCTTCCTTCTTCCTTCAATAACAATGACAAATACAGAGAAAAAATACGGTTTAGGAATTCATACAAGTAGTCCAGAATTAGGTTTAGCTATTACTGATTTTGCTGAAGATATTCGCTGGCAAACTTGGAATTTAGGGCGAGATTTATCTACTCATTTACATCAGAAATTGCAGGAGTTTTTATCACCTCAAACTTGGCAGGATTTAAGCTTCATTGCTGTTGCTAAAGGCCCAGGAAGTTTTACTGGTACTCGTATAGGTATAGTAACTGCTAGAACTTTAGCTCAACAGTTAAATATTCCGCTATTTGCAATTTCAACCTTAGCAGCAGTAGCTTGGTCATATAAAAATCAAGACCGGGATTTATCTCTACAAATGCCAGCTCAAAGAAATCAGTTATTCACAGCTATTTATCAACTTGAAGAAATGGGTATCAATCCTCTTTTAGAAGAAACACTAATGACTCCAGAAGCATGGGAAGAAACTTTGAAAAATTGGCAAAACTCCTATGAATTAATTAAGGTTGAAAATGGTTTAGGAGAATCTGTTTTAAGTCTATTAGAATTAGCTCATTTAGAATGGCAAAAAGGAAAGCGATCGCATTGGTCTACAGCATTACCTTTTTATGGACAACATCCCATTATTGAGCGAGGGAGTATGGCAGCGGGTAGGGACGTTACATACAATGTCCTACAGAGAAGTAAACATCAGAATAATTAACAATAACTGGCGTACTAATTATCAAAAAACTTATTTACTTAGGGTGTTAATTACTTAATAGTTGAAGTGTCACTTAAGTTCAGCATTCTTTTTTTTCGCTTGGTATAAAATCAACTGTTTTAAATTTACTAATTCTGCTTTTTGATTCATCAATATATATACAAAAGTTTTCGAGTTGATAAGGTACGAAGTTTTATACTTTTAGGGAAGAGCGGTGCGACCCCGCGTCGGTGACAGACGCATCTGGTAGCGCACCAAGAGAGGGAACATCGGATCTGGGAACAGGGAATGAATAAAAATTGTAGATTATTCTTAAAGTTTACCTTACTATCCTGAAATTTGCTGTAGTATTATGTCTGCTTAGTTACAGCAAATTCCAAGTATATGAAGTACAGATATTAACAATTAAATGTTTGTAGTACGGGAATCTTGCCCGCTATGGGTGTACCTCACAAAGGTGGAATCTTTTGTATATTTGTATATCAAGTTGAATCGTAAACATGGGAAAATTAATGATGTTGAAGCTGAGTTAATAGGTATAGCACAAGGAAGAAGGAAGTTTGAAAAATCTTGCGTTGTCTGAATTTTAAGCTTTTGATATTTCCTAACCTTTGCTTCGACTTCCTATAATACTAAACCCGGTTTATAGAATATCCTTTTATGTAGATGGGGATATAGGATGTAGGAAAAATTAGGAGAGGATTTAATCTTACATTCTATAAAGTATTTTTGAGAACCGGATTTGGTATAATTAAGGAGGAGAAAAAAAGTAAAATAAGAGACAGTAGAGTTTTTTGTTACTAATTTAAGCAGACATAATATTAGGATAAAATTTTTCAATTAGTTTGTCACCCTAAGAGCTGACTTATAAAGTAAATACTAAGAGGCTGAATTTCTGGCAATACAAGGGTTTTGGGAGTTATAGTCCAATAATGCCTAAATCCCTGAGAGTTAGATGAAATCAGGGTTTTAGCTAAGTTTACAAATCAGCTCTAAATTATGATTAGTATCAAATATCAAATATCAAAATTTTTGCTACATCTTATTGAGAGCAGGTAGTTGGTAGCAAAGAGTAGGAATATAAGGAATAATCTATCTTTATTTCATTGCTAATAATTGCTAAAAACATTACTATTCCTGACTTATTTATGAATAACTGAAGTGTTCAAAAAATATATCATTATTTTTAGGAATTGCTCTAATACTCCTTACTGTTTTTCCTTATGCGCATCATTGATTTTTTGCTTTTTGTGATTTGACTAATTTTGGCCTCGATTTCTGCTTTTGTATTTTGTTTCTCTTCCATTTTTTCTTGCCAATCATTTAGTTGGTTGAAAAGTTTTTGATTAATATTAAATACTTGTTTTTTAGACATTATTTTTACCTCATATATCTATGCAAAAAATCAAAATAGATAGAGACTATGTTAACCTCTATCTACTTATTATAGCTATGAAATAATTTTCCATAGGGGTAGTAAAATTCCTACTAAAGCACCTATCAATAAAGTTATAATAGCTAAAGAACTAATACCAAACCCTAAAGTTCGCTTCTCTGCAGCCTGATAATAACCCCAAGCAAATAAAATTCGCCCCACTACCCAAACTGTACCAATACCAGCACCCCATAGTGGGCTAATAAATATAGAAAATAGCCACAAAGACGGTAAAAATAAAATTATTTGTTCTACAGTATTTTGTTGTACTCTTAATACCCGTTCAAAATTTTGCTCTCCAGTCATTTGAGGAGGCATAATGTTGTATTTTGCTCTAGCTCTACCAACATTAATAGTCACAATAAAATACATGAATAAAGAGACAACTGTTATTAAACTCGGCCACAGAATTGCTTGTGTTTTTAGCATAGCGATCGCTTTTGAAAGATTATTTATTAAGGCAACTTTATTCACATAATAGTTTTGATGTTTATTTTTCACAAGTAGGCGATCATTACCATTTTATCGAAACGTAGGGTTTTGTCCACTATAAAACCCCATCTCTTTAGAGCGGAAATAGATGGACTCCCCAAGGTAAAAATAGGTGATTTCCTAACGAATGCTGACTCTTCCAGAGGAGCTTTCTTTCGGAATGCTCCGTAAACGCAAATCGCAAACTATCTTATCTATTTTAACAATTAATTTAACTCAAAACATACACAATTAAATATTTTTATACTACACTTATAAGTATAAAGTTAATTAAAGTAGGTCGATCTAAATGATAATCTATGAGTTCAAAGTTAAAGCTAAACCAGCACAATACAAAGCAATAAATGATGCATTCGTACATCTCAATTCATTCAAAATAAGTGCTTAAGATATTGGATGGATAATGATCAAATAGGTAAGTACGATCTTCATAAATATTGCAAAGTATTAGCTAAAGAGTTTAAATTTGCTTCTGAACTCAATTCAATGGCCAGACAGTCGGCGGCGGAAAGGGCATGGTCTGCGATATCTAGATTTTACGATAACTGTAAAAAAAAGGTTAAAGATAAGAAAGCGGTGCGACCCCGCGACGACGGTAGTCGCAAGCGGTCGGAACCCAGAGAGGTCTACTCGCCATGGGAATGGCGACCAAGAGAGGTAAAGCGCACCAAGAAAGGTTTTTTAAACTTTGGAAAACAGACTCGGTCTATAGAACCCATTTGGTGTCTTTTGAGGAAAAGGCATAAATTTGGCGTTGCACAGCGACGAATGATTTGAGATTTTTGATTGAATTGGATTGTGGATTAATCAATTGCTAGAATGATTAATTAATGGTTATTTTTAGTCAAAGTCTAAACTAATTTTTGGCAATATCATTCCAGAATGTGCAACCCCATAAATTTAAGTAGCTAGTTAAGTAGCGATCGCCAATGCTCATAACCAATAGCTAGGTAAATGCCAGTCTTCAAGTAGTTTAACAGACAAAGAATGGGTTCTGATTGAACCATTGTTGCCAAAAAAAAAAGAAAACTTGTCCTACGATCGGGGAGCAAAAGACAAATATTGGACGGTGTACTCTATCAACTGAAGAATGGTTGTAATTGGTCTGATTTACCACAGTATTTACCTCCTTATTCCATAGTATTTTGGCAGCTACATTCAGTGGCGAGAATCAGGGGTAATGGAGAAGATTAGAGATGTATTATATCAAATCCGTTTAATTGGACATAAAAAAAATCTTCAATCGCCATAACTACGTTTATCTTTGTAATTCTTTCTCCTCCTGAGGACTGAGGACTGAGGACTGAGGACTGAGGACTCCTGACTTAACCATTCTATGGCTGTTTAACCGGATTTGATATTACATTCTCAACTGCCTCAACAGGTAAAAAAACCGCTCCGGGACAACTTTAATTATTACAGGACTTACGCAAAGCTCCGCTAACACTGAAAAATCAAGCGCGATCGCGTCAAGACAATTACCATAGTTAAAACAAAGGTAAAAAACGTCTATCAAATGAAAAATAGCCCTGAATTTTATTGTAGGCTTCTTCAGGTCTTGGAGCAGATAATCTGAGAGTAATTCATGTTTGACTTGAGCAATAGTTTTTCCTATTTTCACTGCTAATCTTTTGACAAAATTCCAGACTAACATTCCACAAGCAATACGATTTATTTGAATTTTTCTCAGACGACATTCACAGAAGCCGATACCTGTTAATTGCTTAATTTATCTGTGACATTCCTCAATTTTCCATCTCGTTTAATATTCAAATTATATATCATCTTTACTGCATTTGCTTAGGCCATTAGTAGCAATATATTCTGTTCTAAGGATTCTTTGATAATGTAAGCCACGAAACCATCCTCAACTTAGTTGGAACACATCCAGCTAGGAAAACAATCAAGCAGTGGTTGAAGGCAGGATACATTGATAAAGGAACATACAATCCAACACATGAAGGAACCCCCCAAGGAGGAGTAATTAGTCCATTAATCGCCAGTATAGGCTTACATGGACTAGAACAACTGATTAACTCAGTCAAGCTACCCAAAAGACGTAAGTTGGGCATAATCAGATACGCAGATGACTTGATTGTGACAGCCAACAACAGAGAAACTTTGGAAAATATCCGAGAAACTTTGAAACAATGGCTATATGAAAGAGGGCTACAAATCAGCGATGAGAAAACAAGGATAGTTCACATCAGGGATGGATTTAACTTTCTAGGGTTCAATCTAGGTAAATATAACGGCAAACTACTGATTAAACCCCAGAAAGAAAAGGTACTAGAATTCTGTCAACAAATTGGTAGAACAATTAAATCATGTGGTTCATGGTCACAAGAAAATCTCATTACCAAGTTAAATCCCAAATTAACAGGTTTTGCTAACTACTATCAAGGGGCAGTAAGTAAAGAAACCTTTAACTATATAAACTACAGGGTATGGAAATACCTTTGGAAGTGGGCTAGACCTAGGCAGCTGACTTTAATTTTAAACGCTAGCAAGAATATAGAACGATGGTTTGAAGGAATATTTCCATCCGACTCTACCAAGTCAAACGGTAAGCTCTACCGGGATTGCCTGCGGAGTGGACAAAGCCTTTAATTACCAAACTAAAGCCACGTTGAAACAAGAAGTTAACGCCAAAACTACCTATGTCCAGTTAAGTCTAGATTTGGGTGGTTTGGGGTCAGTTTAATAGAGCGGTGAAAAACTCAAACGTCTTAGTTTTAATTACTATCTCACAAAACCAGATTCCACTAATCAACCAATGGAAATTTTTGATCCTAGATGAGCAAATAGTTAGAGAAAAAACCTTAACTTTAGAGGGTGCTTCACAAAATAATATTTAACGCGCCACAAAGATCGGACAATCTATTGAAAAAAAGTCCTTTAATCAATCTAGAATAGTTTTTTTAGGCCCCAAATATAATCAAAAACTAAAGAAGTCTAGAAATCTACATAAATTAAAGGTTTCACCACTCCATATCACCCAAGCACAGATTAGAATAAACCAGTGAAAGCTAGATAGTATGGGGTTTTCAGCAAAAAAATCCTGATGTTATCCCAAAAACTCACGCTTATGATAGGCAAGAGGATATGGGAAACCATTATCAGTCAAAGGGTCTGAGGTTTTGGTAGGAAAAAGAAAAGGTTGAAGTTAATCACAAAAAGCCTATATAGTTGAAAACCTATCAATAGATATCCCAAGACTTTGCTTACCTGAACTTTAGATTTAATTGCTGCAAACTAAACCCTGCTAGAACATTCTGTCCAAATTCAAAAGGAGTATCTCAATGAACAAAGGCGAATTAGTTGACGAAATTGCAAAAAAAGCAGATGTCACTAAAAAGCAAGCAGATGCTGTACTTAGTGCAGCCCTAGAAGCTATTATGGAGGCTGTGGCCAGTGGAGATAAAGTGACCCTCGTGGGCTTTGGTTCATTTGAATCAAGAGAACGCAAAGCCAGGGAAGGTCGTAATCCCAAAACAGGTGACAAAATGGAAATACCTGAAACTACAGTGCCTGCTTTTTCTGCGGGTAAATCTTTCAAAGAGTTAGTTGCAGACAAAAACGGTAAATAACAATATCCAGCTTTGACTAAACCAGTACACGGAGGAAATTTAGCTTGGGCAGCCACAATAGCAGGTTGTCCAGTATCTGCTATTCTTGATTTTTCTGCCAGTATTAATCCTCTAGGGCCACCAGATTCGGCTATCCATGCCATTCAAACTCAGATTGGCAAACTCAGAGCTTACCCAGACCCTAGTTATCAGGAGTTAAAGAGAGCGCTGAGTATAGTACATCCTCCTCTGACTCCAGAGTGGGTTTTACCTGGCAATGGTGCGGCCGAATTATTAACTTGGGCTGCCCTAGATTTGTCAAAGCTGGAGAAAACTTATTTGGTAACGCCAGCTTTTGGTGATTATCGACGTGCCCTGCAAACTTTTACGACTAATGTAGTTGAATGTCCCTTAATCGTCGGGCGATCGCAATTACCTCAGTTGGACATAGGAGCTGATACTAATAAAGGACTACTTCTCAATAATCCTCATAATCCTACGGGAATGTTGATCAAGCCTGAAGCAATTGTCCCTTATTTAGAAAAGTTCGGTTTGGTAGTGGTAGATGAAGCATTTATGGACTTCTTACCACCGCCTCAACTAGAAAGCTTAGTGCCATTGGTGACAGAATTTGAGAATTTGGTCATTTTACGTTCTTTGACTAAATTCTATAGTTTACCTGGACTACGCTTGGGTTATGCAATTTCTCATCCTGAACGCCTTCGGGAATGGCAACAATGGCGAGACCCTTGGCCTGTAAATACTTTTGCTATTGCCACGGCTCAAGCAGTTTTACAAGACCAAGTATTTCAACGGCTAACTTGGGATTGGTTGGCAGATGCTCGTCCCCAGTTATTCCAAGGGTTGGCGGAGTTACCGGGGTTACAACCATATCCCGGTGCAGCCAATTTTTTATTAGTTTATTCACAAAAGTCCGTTGACTGGCTACAGACAATATTACTGAAACAGCATAAAATTTTAATTAGAGATTGTCTGAGTTTTCCAGAATTGGGTGATCGCTATTTTCGAGTGGCTGTCCGTACTAAAGAAGAGAATCAAATGTTACTTGATGCTTTAACAGAAATTTTGAAGTAAATTAGTATGTGGTATTAATCTTAATTACTTAGGAGTCAACCCACCCCTAACCCCTCCCAGGAGGGGAACAGGAGTCAGGAGCCAGCTATTAGCTATTAATTTTTGGGGAAGGTAAAAGCAACCTTTGAAATTGAAAAAGAATAAAAAGTTACTGCCAAAGTCCCAGGACCAAACCTTAGAAGTAATTATTCATTACCGAATAATTAATAATTAAATAATTAAATAATTAAACAATTCAGCTTTATTAGGCTGCCTTTTCAGGGAAAAAATAAACTTTTTCCTTATTGGTAAATCCTCTCCCTTTTAGAGCTATCCATTTTGTGACAAAATAGACAAGTTATGTGTGAGTGCTTGAGAGGCTTTTTCTTCAAAAATCATGTATTGGAAAGTAGATTTTTTTGAGAACTTAAGTAGTTTTGCCTAGCTAAATTGACTCTTTCTTCCTACCCCCCTACTCTCTACTCACCTTCTCCCCACAAGGTTTGCAGAAGTTCCTGATCAGGGATAGCTTTTAGAGAGAGGTAATTATCCATTATCCATTAATGAATAATTGCTGTTTGTGTAGCATCCCGCAGGGAAGCGCTGACTGCTGAAACGTTGAATGCTTACCTTAGGAGTCAGGAGTCAGGAGAGAAGAAAGGAGAAGAAACAGGAGTAGAAGGAGAAAGTTTTTTGGTCGCCAAAACGGAACGGAGTTCTATCGCGCTCTTATCCGGAAATGATATAGCAATGTGCGCTGGCATATTTACAAATTACAAGAACTGTCCAATAGCTAAAAGTCTTGTATTATCGGTCTTTTATTCCCCCAGATGAGCTGTTGCCTGTTGCCTGTTGCCTGCGCACAGCGCTATATTATACCTCAAATCACCAACACCGAAAAATAAATATGCTTGACTACGATGTAGTAATCATAGGTGGGACAATAACAGGGATTTATGCAGCTATTACCGCAACACAACTGCAAGGTCGTGTGGCACTGGTACAACCTTCTTTTTCAGATTTTAGCAGCACCCAAGGATTTCATCACAACAAAATTATTGGTCAAATAGGAAATTTTGTTGAGCAGATAGACCACAAACAACAGTTTGGTATTTATCAAGGTAATGATGATTCTGGTGATATTTGGGTTAAGTTTGAAGAAGCAAAAAAGTATGCTGACTATGTGGTTTCTAATCAATTATCAAAATATGAACCTGCAATTTTAGGAGCATTAGGGATAGATGTAATTTTTGGTGAGGGTAAGTTTGTTGATCGCCCTAATTTAGCTTTTGTGATGAAAGGACGACATCTGCGCTCTCGCACATATCTTTTAGCCATAGCATCCCAGCCTATAATACCACCTATTCCAGGATTAACAACTACCAAATTTATTACTCCTCAAGAAATTAAACAACTCTCAAAACTTCCTCAAAGTTTGGTAGTTATTGGTGGAGACCCTAGTGGAGTAGAAATAGCGCAGAGTTTTTCTCGGTTAGGAACTAAGGTTACTATGGTAGTGAAAAGTTCTCATATTTTAGGTAAGGAAGATTCGGAAGCAGCATTTTTAGTTCAAGCTCAGTTAGAAGCAGAAGGTATTAGAATTATCACTAAAACTGAAGTATCCCAAGGGAGAGAAATTGATGATAAAAAATGGATTTTAGTCGGAAATGAAGGTATAGAAACAGATGAAATTATATTAGCAGCAGGTAATAAACCAGAATTTGAAAGTTTGAATTTAGAAGCGGTAGGTGTGAGGTTTAATAATCATAATTTATTGTTAAATCAAAAGTTACAAACTACTAATTCTCGGATTTATGCTTGTGGAGATTTAGTAGGTGGTTATTCATTTTCTCACATTGCTAATTATGAGGCTAAAATTGCCTTGAAAAATATTCTTTATTTCCCGATTTTTAAGGTCGATTATCATGGTATTCCTTGGGCAATATTTTCAGAACCACAATTAGCAAGAGTTGGTTTAACCGAAGCTCAAGCTAGACGACGTTATGGAGAAAATATATTAGTTTGTCGGCAATATTTTAAAAGTATTGACCGGACTCAAATTTTAGATAAAACAACAGGATTTTGTAAATTTATTGGTCATCGCAATGGCAAAATTTTAGGTGTTTCTGTGGTAGGAATTGAAGCAAGTGAGATAGTTCATATTATGGCATTAGCTATTCGTCAAGAGATAAAAATGGAAGCGATCGCTGATTTACCTCATATTTGGCCTACTGTATCAGAAATTAATGCTCAAACAGCAGCAGCATGGTTAAGGCAGAAAAGAGAGGGTCATCAAATAGTTAAAGATTGGCTAGAAAATTTATTTCATTGGCGACGTTCTTTTTTTTAAAGGGTAAGGAAATCATAAGTCAAGAGTCAAAAGTCAAAAGTCAGAACTCAGGAAAAAGGAGAAAGGAGTCGAGAGAGTGGGAATTATCTAGAAATATTCCGGCATTTTATGTCTGCTTTGAGTGGAAGTATAGAGTGCGACAATTGTATAACCGGATTTGATATAACTACCTTTTTTGAATTTGGTATGAGAAGTAAATTAGAAGGGAGAGAGATTTTTTTCAAAGATAAATTCAAAGTTAGGAATAATACAAAAGAGGCGATCGAACAATGAGGTAATTAGGGCTTGCTGATTAAATCTAAAAGTATTTACAGATAAAGGTTTTAGCCTTTTTTTGTTCAAAAAAAGTGCCTGTTTTTCAGCTCTTCACGCTCAAAAAGGAGCGTATTTTAGGCGCATAGTTGGGCAGAAAAATCA
>NZ_RCBY01000240.1 GCF_003838195.1 Okeania hirsuta | reverse complement strand
AGTTTTTGCACCGTATTTTTAATAATTTTTATTAGTGAAAAAACTTAAAAAAATTCCAATAATTAAAACTCTATAAATATCCCAATGCTGAATAGTTCAAACTTTTGAAAAAGTAATAGCCAAATAGTTTAGTGAGGGTAGGCAAATGAGGATTAATATTTGCCTACTCATTGTCAATTATTCTGTAACTATTTTAAGCAATCTAGAAATAATCACTCACCAAACCTCTCCAATAATTCCTCCCGCGAAGCATTCAATAACAAACGAGCTAACTCCTTTGGAGACAACTGCAACATAGGCTCAATAATAGCCAACAACTCTGAATCTAGAGAACCAAACCGGAAATTGAATGAACTTTTAATCATTTCTGTTATTTGTTCTTGTTGAGTTTGTTGAAAACCTTCTCGAAAGCCTTTTTCAAAACCTTCTTGCCAAAGTTCTAGGCGAATTTTTTCAAATGTCTCCCCGCGCCAACGTCGTTGATAAACAGGCGATCGCTCCATTAGTAACTCCTAGTCATTTCAATTATTAGTAACTCCTGCAATAGGGAAACTTAGAATACAGAATTTTCTTTTTTTATCTCTTTAAAAAAGGAGACATAAAACCTTGTTGTTTTGGTTAGTAACTACTCGCCAAACCTCTCCAATAATTCCTCCCGTGAAGCAGTTAATAACAAAGGAGTGAACTCCTCTGGAGACAACAGCAAAACTGGTTCCATAATGGCCAATAGTTCTGAGTCCAGGGAACCAAACCGGAAAGTGAGTAAATTTTCAATCACTTGCTGCTTTATCCTTTGTTCCGTTTGCTGGATACCTTGCTCCAAGGTCTCTTCGCGCCATCGTAAATAAACAGGCGATCGCTTCATTAGTAACTCCTATCAGTAACTACTCACCAAACCTCTCCAATAATTCCTCCCGTGAAGCAGTTAATAACAAAGGAGTGAACTCCTCTGGAGACAACAGCAAAACTGGTTCCATAATGGCCAATAGTTCTGAGTCCAGGGAACCAAACCGGAAAGTGAGTAAATTTTCAATCATTTGTTGCTTTATCCTTTGTTCCGTTTGTTGGATGCCTTGCTGGATACCTTGCTGGATACCTCGCTGGATACCTTCCTCCAAGGTCTCTTCGCGCCATCGTAAATAAACAGGTGATAATTTCATTAGTAACTCCTGGTCATCTTCATTTATATTTTCTCTTACTTGAATTGTGATGTGCCAACTTGCCAAAAGCTCGGTCAAATTTTCCCTCAGTGGGTTTCCTGGTGGTAAAGCTTCTAATTCTAAAATGGCTTGCTCTTGTGTCTGACCTTTTCCCAATACCCTTAACCAGAGAGTATCCTGGTTAATTGGTAATTGATTAATGGCTACTATTGCTGTGTTTTGAAAATCTGGCAAAAAATAAATACCTGTAGGCCATTGACCGCTTGAGTCTAGTTTAGCGCCAAAACCTTCTATTAATCTGGCCGAACAAGAGGGGGAAAAAATCCACAATAGAGGCCATTCGGCTTCAGTATAGTGGGTGTTTTCCCTTCTAGCTTTACGTTTTTGTTGGTTAATAACAAAGTTAAGTTTGGCCTGACAGTCTAGTATTTCCAGTCGTTGTGGTTGATTTCTAAATGGTTCGTAAATAGAAGCAGTAGCCGCCATTTTGCCTAATAACCCTAGAATTTGAGGGTCGGTCGGCGGTGGAATAACGGGGACGAAATATACATCTATTTCCCGGACTTCGCTGGCAACATCGCGACTGGTTTCTACTTTGCCTAATAGAGTTAGTAACTCTTCTAAATATTGTTTGGCAAATTGGTCGTGGGGAGTTCGCGTCATTTCAGTTATCAGTTATCAGTTATCAGTTTTTTACAGGAAGTTTTATGGGTAATTATAGAGTATAATTTTAGATATAAAACTATTTATAATTTATGGGAAAATTACAGCATATTCCAAGTATCTGAAGTACAGATATTAATAATTTAATTTTCCCAGTGCGAGCATCTTGCTCGCGTGGGTGCAACTCTTCAGTTATCAGTTTATTACAGGAAGTTTTATGGGTAATTAAGAGTATAGTTGAGGATATAAAATTATTTGTAATTAATCGGAAAATTCTGATAGAGGAAATCAGGAATAGTTCAACAATTAATAATTAATAATGAATAATTAATAATTATCTCTCCTTGAAAAGAAGAGGATTGACTAAAAGGAATTTTTTTATTTATTATCTCCTTAAAAGGGGAGGCTTTAAACCACAATTTTTCGGTAAAATGTCATATAGTGATTTTGATTTAAAAAAAGTAAAAGCTGAGTTTAATTTGAAAATTATAGAAACAGAAGATTTATTTTCTCAAGTTGAACCTGTAGAAATTAGTAATTTATTAGCTGAAATGTTGAAGCAAAATGTACCTATTGCTTTAGCGATCGCTACATAAAAAGCTAGTTCTGAGCTAATAATTATTAATATTTTGTTGGAGATTAAAAGGCAACTTCAAATTAGTTTTTTTTCGGGTATAGATTTCTCGGTTGATAGGGATAAGGGATTAAATGGATTTTGTGATTTTATTATTAGTCAATCTCCGGAACAACTATATTTGGATACTCCTGTAATTGTTCTTGTAGAGGCTAAAAATGAAAGGATAGTTGGTGGTTTAGGACAATGTATTGCAGAAATGGTTGGGGCTGAAATATATAATCAAAAAGATGGGAAAGATGTTCCTTTTGTTTATGGTGCGGTTACGACAGGTCATGTCTGGAAATTTTTGAAATTGGAAAAGAATGTAGTGTTTATTGATGTAGAGAATTACTATATTAAAGATTCGAGAAAGATTATAGGAATTTTGGTGGAAATGGTTAGTTCGATTAAGTCTTTGTAATTAGGTATTAAAGTAATAAGTAGGGTAGGCAAATATTATAAATTTTATTGTTGATATAGATCCGTCAAAGTTTGCCCACCATAACTAAATCTAGCGAAAAACTATCTGATTTTTCTCAGGAGAAACCCTATAAAACCTGACAAAGTATGTACCTTCAGGTAAGGTAGATTCTTGATACGCATTATAACCAGGACAAATTCTGGTTCCTATTTTTTGATAATTTCTAGAAGATAAATTAAAAGCCTTATTAGTTACACAAAATTCTGGTTTTCTAGAGTTACCTCCCTGAGAATTTTTATAACTTGTTATGTCTTGTCGAGGAAACTTTTTATTGTCAGAACTCTCTAGATATATCCAGTCTTCTGTGCGGTCATACCGTCCTTGTGGAGCATCAATATCTAATTTTAAAATGGGAAAACTTTTACATTCGTTAGGAGCAACTGAACCCCATCCGCTCAGTCTCGATCCTTGTACTGTTACACCGTATGGACTACCATAATTGCCAGCTCCTGCTACCGTATAAATTCGTTCTTTTGCCCTAGCTACATATATTTTCTTTTTATACTCGTTGCAAACTTTAACATTGTAAAATATTTCAGTATTAATATTTAGTTGTGAGTTGGTTCTTTCCTGTATAGAAAAAGTTAAACTTAGAGCTGTTAAAAGTGCAGTAGGATAGAATAATAAGTTTTTGAATAACTTTCTTTTTTTGACTATTGGAAATAGTGTGGCTAGATTCAATAATTTCCGTAAGTTCATAATTTTTATTCCTATTAAAAATCTACTTTATGCCAAATTAATAGATTGAATATTGTCAAATAATTCAAATTTAAAGAAACAATTATCTTTCCCTTTATAAAGTCATTATCTATTTATTATTGCTCGTGGTTTACAGTGATAAACAGGAGCAGGATAGGCAAATATAAAAAATTTTACTGTTGATATAGATTTATCAAAATTTGCACACCATAACTAAAATCTAGCGAAAAACTATCTCGTTTTCGGAGGTAACCTGATGAAATCTGACAAAGTATGTACCTTCAGGTAAGGTAGATTTTTTATACCCATTATAACCAGGACAAATTCTGTTTCCTATTCTTTGATAATTTTGATAATTTCTCGAAAACAAATTAAAACTATATTTATTTACTACTTGCTGTTCCACAGTAATAAGTAAGGTAGGCAAACATCATAAATTTTACTGTTGATATAGATTCATTAAAATTTGCTCACTCTACTAAGAGTGTTACTTCCTATCACTTTTTATAATCAAGAAATATCAATCGTTTCGGGAAGATTAATTACAAAAGACAAGCCTTGTGGGGAAAAATCTGCATTAACTTTTACACCACTTTTTACCAGCTCATCTATTGTCAAATTCAAAGGTAATTGTTTATCAATTCCACCTTGCTTGAGTAGGCTTATTAAGTTCATACCATTAAAACGATTTAGACGTTTTTTAATTAGTCCTGAAGTCTGCTTCTTAAATACACTATCAAGACCAGAAACAATGTCTCCATACCACTTCTGACCACGGACATCGTGTCCTCTGTACGATACATTGACAACATTATTACGAATGTTTGTTCCAAAACTTGATGTGCCATGCAAAGTTACAGATATCCAAGGAGTGAAATGTTCCTTTCCAAATACTTTTGCAAGACGTTCTCGGTGCTTAAGATTTACTGAAAAACCAACTGTCAGTCCGCCATTATCTAGGGAACGAAAATCTAAATTTCTGATAGTTTGTTTATTATATTTTGTATTTTTTATACTATGATTGTCGAACTCATTGAGAGCTTTAATTAGTTCAGTTTGGACTAAAGATTTAGGAATTTTTCCACGAAGTTGTGCATTTCTTAGATCTAAAGTAACTGTAAAAGGAATACCATCAATATTAAGTGGGAGACCTTTTGCTAAGTGCTGAACTTGAACTTGATGAGTAGTTTTTAATGGTTGTACATAAATTTTTGATGCTAATGCTAAATTACTCACCGTCAGTGGCAATAAAATAATACCTAAAGATAAAAGAATAGATTGAAATTTTGTAGTTTTCATAGGTTAGATATTCCTCAAATAATTATTTATTTCGGATTACTGACTGAACAGTAAAAAAATATCTTTTTTTACCAAGTAATCTCATACTTAATAATTTACTACAAGTAATAATTAGAGCCACTACTAATAAAAACTCACAAAAAATAATGTACAACTAAGCATAATCATCAGAAAATATCAGATTTTTTTTCCGAAATATCAGAAAACATCATGTATAATAGGAAGAAATTCCTAACCAAAATTGACTAATGACTCTTAATGAAGTTTTAAGGTTTGTCGATGATGTGGTTTTTGACAAAACTGGCAAACACCTTGATAGTCTGCAAGAAGCTATTTTACGCGCTACTTGGCAAGGGGAAAAATACTCAAAGGTTGCTCAACAATACCACTGCACTAAATGTCATGTGGGTAATGTCGCTTCAAATTTATGGCAACTTATTTCTCAGGAATTAAATGAAAAAATTCATAAGTCAAATTTCCGCGCTGCGATGGAAAGATATCAAGTTTCTAATGTTTCAAGTATATTTAATTTCGGACAAAGTAATTATGTAAAAGGTAATATTAATCTCTGTACAGACAACACTCCTTCCCCAGAAACCAAACAAAAATTACCCACTACACAAACAACAAACGAAAATAACACCTCACTGCCAAAATTCGACCTCAGAGACGCACCAGATATCAGAAAAATATTCTACGATCGCTCCACCGAACTCACCACTATCAAAACCTGGATAGTCAAGCATCGCTGTCGTCTCATCACCGTCTCAGGAATAAGCGGTATCGGTAAAAGCACCATTATTCGTCACCTTATCCCAGAAATAGAATCTAATTTCGACCACATCATCTGGCGCACCCTCCGTACATCTCCACCCCTAAACGTAACTCTCAAAAATTTAATTGAAACTATCTCCAACGTAACAGAAAAAGACTTACCCAATAACACCAATTCTCAACTATCAATACTCATCGAAAAATTGCGCGATATTCGATGTTTAATAATTCTGGATGACGTACAAAAAATACTCAATAGTCAGCAACTTGTCGGCAACTATAAACAAGGATATGAAAACTATGGCAACCTATTTAAAATTATCGGATAATTACCCCATAATAGTTGTTTTCTTCTTAACAGTTGGGAACCACCTTTAGAAATTTTCAACTTTACAGATAATGACTCAGCAGTACGTTTATTTCAGTTAAATGGTTTAACTGAAAAGGTGGCGCGTGAGATGCTGAAAAATATAGGATTATTGGATGAAGAGAAATGGCAAGAATTGATAAATTTCTATCAAGGTAATCCCCAATGGTTAAAATTAGTAGGAGAGACAATTAAAAATTTATTTGGCGGGAGTGTAGCTCAATATTTAAGTTATAAACCACTATTTTTATGCGATGAATTAACCAATATTTTAAAGCAGCATTTTCAACGTTTGTCTGAATTAGAAAAACAACTGCTATATCAACTCAGCGAACTAGAAAAATCTGTTTCAGTTTCCCAACTATTAGAAAAATCCCAATTATCATCGCCAGAATTATTTCAAACATTACTATCTTTAGAAAAGCGAGATTTGATAGATAAAATCACAGAAGAAAATCAGATATTATTTATGGTTAAACCTATATTTAAGCAATATAGCAATTATAAATAGGTTATAATATTTCACAGTGTATTTCATCCCAGTAAAGCATAGTTTTAGTGCGCAAGGTGTTATCTAAAAGTTTTGCTCAAAGTATCATTTATGAAACCATTAATATTAGATATTTTTTCCGGTGCAGGTGGATTTAGCCTTGGTTTTAAGTGGGCAGGTTGTCAAATTATTGGTGCTATCGAAATAGATAAATGGGCATCAGAAACTTTTGCTTATAATCATCCAGATGCTGTTGTCATCAATCAAGATATTACGACTATTACTAATAGGGATATAGCAGCGATTTGGGGTAATAATAAACCGCAAATTGTCATAGGTAGTCCCCCTTGTCAAGGATATTCTATTTGTAATAAAAATTCTGGAGACCCTAAAGACCCTAGAAATAATCTTTTTAGAGAATTAATCAGAGTAGCTATAGTTTTTGAGCCAGAAATATTAATTATGGAAAATGTACCCAACCTGATGGAATTTCGGACTCATTCTCAAGTCAAAGTTATCGACATTATTGAACAAGAGTTTAATAAGATTGGGTATCACGTCTACATAAATATATTAGAAGCTACAGCATACGGAGTACCTCAAATCAGAAAACGTTTATTTATTGTTGCTTCAAAAAGGGAACTAGAAAATCCTTTTCCCTTGCCAACTCATGGAATATTAACCAATCAACAAATGTCTTTATTTGGAGAAAATTTAAAGTTCTGTCCGACATTATGGGATGCTATTTCTGACTTACCTCCATTGGAAGCTGGTGAAGGAAAAGAAGAGTCAAATTATGTCAAAAAGCCATTAAATGAATATCAGAAATTGTTGATAAATAGCAATAAAATTCTGTTTAATCACAAAGCTATGAATCACACTCAAAGAATGGTAGAAAGATTTGCTACAATGACTTGGGGAAGTTCTGGAAAAGATGTACCAAAACATTTACAACCACGGCAAAGAAACTCTACAAAAATATCTCAAAAAATCTACGACCAAAATAATAGAAGACTCCATCCAGATAAACCATGCCATACAATTCCAGCATCATTTTATGCTAATTTTGTTCACCCTTATCAACATAGAAATTTCACAGCTAGAGAAGGTGCAAGAATACAATCATTTCCAGATAGTTTTAAATTTATGGGTAAACCAACAGTTGTTAGCCATAAATTACTATCTAGAGAAGGTCGTTTAGCAGAAAAACATTTATGTCAATATAATCAAATTGGAAACGCCGTTCCTCCTTTGTTAGCTAAAGCTATTGCTGATAATATATTAAAACAGTTGTAAAATAGAGCTAAATAAAATGTATGTTCATGGTCATTTCAGTTATCAGTTATCAGTTATCAGTTATCAGTTATCAGTGAAGAGTACCTCCTAACTCAGTAAGAGGAGTGAGTAGAATTTTTGAATCAATACAAAGATTTTCTAGAACAACAACACTATGCTGAAAAATTTGATTCTCGTTCAAATCTCCATTCATCTGTGTTAGAAGAATTTATGTATTATCTCTTCAAAGATTTAGTTCAAGAATTTTCATCACAAGCTTTAATTGGTAAGTCTCGTACTTTCAAAGATATATTTTTTCGGTCTGAAAATTATCAATATATGCTCAATTATCCTTATGCTTTAATTGAATTGAAAGATAATGATTTTGCCATAGGAGTGAGAATTCATGCCCAAATGAATTGTCAGGGTTCCCAAGAATTAGAAAGTCATATTTGGGATGTAACTGCTGTAGTTATAGAATGCAAAACTTATTTAGATAAAACCATGCTTCAAGATGCAGCAACAGCAGCAGAACAACTTAAGTATAGAAATCCTAATGCCATTTATATTTTAGTGGCAGAATGGCTAAAATTAACAGATGCAGTAAATTTACGAAAATTCAAAATAGACCAAATATATGTATTAAGAAAACAAAAGAATACAGATAGAGAATTCCGATATCAGAAAGGGTATGTTAAAAATCCTATATATGTAGATGTGGTAGAGCATTTATTTGTTTATGTTAGAGATTATTTAACATCTGATTGGGAGGGCGGTATTAATTTTGGTTTGAAGCGTGGTTATTTAATTTAACTAGCTAATCATTTTCATTGAAATTATTTCAACTGTGCCAATTTATAAAAATCACTACAACTGTCTACCCTCTTCTATGACAACTAAATAACTGTCACCTACATACTAAGTTCTACCTTAATAGTCAGCTTAGGATTGATATTAAGAAAGGCAAGAAAACAAGAGTGACACCTTTTCATCTGGTCAGTTTCTATTAATAATCTGTCAGATATCTGGTAAAACTTTCTCCCATCTGCCTAAATCATTAAACCAAAAATAACTTAACTGAAAAACCATGAACTTAGTAACAACAATTAATTCCTCTAATCAGACCCAATTTGACCTAGCTGGTTATTGTCATTCCACTCCTAACTATCTACAAACTAGAGCCAGAATTAATTATTTACTCGAACGCTATCTTTCCCAAAACATTCTTACAGAAAGACTATTAGACTTACCCCAACAATTTGAAAATCCTCAACAAAGACCTTGGCAAAAAATTAATTGGCAAGCAATTAACAATAGTCAAATTATTGGCATAGAACCAAAATTATTTTTACAAGTAATTACCTCCGCTGTAGAAATAGAAGCACCTATTCGTTCCTATTCCCAAGAAAGTTGGGGTTATTTACAAACAGCTCATCCTCAACTAGCTAGATTTATGGGAGGTGTAACTGATAAAAATGGGAAAATAATTGAAATTGGTATTTGGGAAAAAGAAGAACGACAACACGCCCCTGCTTTTAGCAAGATTTATCAACAACTTACAGGGAAAAAATTACAGCAAAAACCTAATACCGTTCATGGTTATCAACCTACTGGAAATGTAGGGGCAGAAATCTATAATCATGGAGTAAGTAGAATTAGTTCCGAATGGAGTGCCGTATCTATTTATATATGGTTAATGTCTCATTCTACTGGAGCATTACAAATGGCGATCGCTCAACCTTTACAAGATGAAGTTAATCATTTGGCTAAGTTTTGGGGAATCACTAGATGGGGTTTTGGTGATTCGGTTTTGCGGCGAGTTATTGGCAGTATCTCTCGTGTAATTAGACTCTTAAATCATCATCAAAAAGAGCGAACTTCTGGTCAAGATATTATCAAGTTTTCTCATCTCAAATATGGTCTTGAGATTGGTTATAGTTTGATGAAAGTAATGACACAAATGTGTCGTTGGAATTATCATTTAAAAGCTGATGCTTTGAGTCAAGTTTTTGGTAATTATCTCAGTCATGCTTCCGAAACTAAAAAATAAAATGAGGCGTTGCTGAATTAGAGTATGATATTCATTTTAATTACTTAGTAAGGATTCAGGAGGTAGTCTGACTGTAGGGAATAGTCAAAAAAGTTCCTACTAATACCACTATCATCACCATCCACCGAAAGCTAGTAGGGGGAATACCTAACAATAGCCAAGAAAATAGCGAAGTGAAGATTGGGTAAGTAAAAAATAGAGTTAATGCCACCCCAGTTTCAATTAATCCAATAGACATATAAAGCAGTGCTAAGTAAAGAAACATTAGCATCCCGCCACCTAGTGCAGGATGGCAGAAATAAGTGACCAGTAGAAGCAATGCCTTCTTCCTGAGATAGAATACTCAGAAGTGTGATCGCGATCGTAAAATAAATGGTCAATAGCCAAGCTAAAAATGATCGGCATTGAGTTGGATCCTTGAGTCAGTATGACCATGAATCTGAATCTGGTTAATCATCCTCTGAAAACCCCTGAAATTTCCAGATAAAAGGTCTGGCTAGAGTACAGTTGAAATAGTCAATAAAATTCAGTATCTTCTGCTTGAGGTCTGAGGTGGAAGAGAAACTGCTACGCCGGAGTAAACGCCTGGCCAAAATAGAGAACCAACACTCAATTTGATTCAGCCAAGAAGTATGTTTAGGGATATAAACAAAGCGAATCCGGTGAGACTCGTCAGACAAAAAAGCAGCACGAGTTACCATAGACTGGAGAATACCTGATTTCTGTTTCA